>NZ_QTPZ01000004.1:0-298405 GCF_003853505.1 Burkholderia sp. Bp9015 | reverse complement strand
CGGCGCGGCACGCCGTCGCGCCATTCGCCCCAGTGCGTGACGATGTCCTGAACGAGCGGATTGCCCGCGCGGTACAGGTTTTCGGTCGCCGGGGCGAAGCGTCGGCCACTACGGCATATTTGTGCCGTAGTCACTGCACCAGTGTAGCGACACAATTGGTGACGTTATCCAAGGTCAATCCAGCGACCAAGTCGCATCCATGCCCGATACAGCGATTGACACGAGCTGATTAGTCTGCCGGTCGCGCTTGCCATCGTAGTCGATGGTCGATCGGCTGTATATTGCATGTCCAGCGGGCTCAATCCAGATCATCACGCCGGTTGAGCCAGCGAAAGGTTGCTTGTTCGCCGCAAGAACCCGCCGTCTTTCCCACCTTCCATTCACACTTCCCAATACTCATTCGTTGCATCGACCGAAATCTGGTACACCTTCGGTCCTACTTCAGGCACTTAGCATCAGCACTCCAAATGATATCCATATGGAGAGTGCCTATGACAACATCGCCACTGCCTGGTGTATCTCTCGATGGACCACCCATCTGTCCGAACATGACGGACGCGGCGTTCAGGAAACGGATGCTCGAATTGCGGGACGAAGCAGTCGAGATCACACTGCGACGGCGCAGGGAACTGATGCTCTGGAACCCGGCCACGGAAGCACGAGTGATCGAGTGGTTCGGCTCGGCAAATAGCGATACAAGACGCAGACTTACTTCAGGGCTCGACGCCCTCGCCAGGGTGATGGCCACGCTCGGGCCAGAAAATTTCGTCCGCATCGGTTCCGATGCCGACCGCGCAACAGGATGTCTTCCAAACATGAAACATCTCGACGCCGAGGTCGCGCATGTCTGTCGCTCCGACACCGCAACTCATACAATCGCCATCAATCTCCCGTTCTGCTCGCTACCCGAGCGATCAGCCGGGAACCTCTCCTCGCAGCAATTGACCATCGTTCACGAATGCGCGCATTTTGCAGACACTTTCGACGCGGGCGACCATCCAGCGGCATACGGTCGACGGGCCAGCGCCCAGTTCGCGAAACGCTACCCGGGCATGGCGATCGGTAATGCAGACAACATCGCGTGGTTCATTCTGGCACGTTGAATCGGAGCAACTCATGCGACGTGCCCTCTCTGTCATATTCGGCGCCCTCCTGTCACTCCCGATACAGGCCAATGCGTGCAAGGTCCTGTTGACCGACAGCATGGAACTGCCGCTGAATTCGGCCGAAATCGCCAACAGCGACAGACTCTCCGTCGTCAGACACTACCTGACCGCCAGGGAATGGACGCGCGAAGGGGCGGCGGTCTCGATCGACGCGACGGCCTACGATTGGGAAAGCCGCCCTAATCAACTCGCGCGGCAACGCGGTGCGCAGATGAAATCGTTTCTCGTGCAACTCGGAATGTCGCCCGACGACATTTACATCGACGAGCGAATCGTGTCGCGCAGGAACGGCAAGCTCGATCCCGATGACAGGAAGCAGCTTTGGGTCCAGTTCGTCCCGAAATGCCCGCCTGCGGGCTGTCAGAGTCTTTGCAACTCGGCAGGTACGCCCGGTGTCGCCAGTCATGCACCGACACCCGAAATGCCGGGGCCCGAGCCCGACTCGAGCCGCTTTTCATGCGGCGACAGTCGTGAACCCACGTCGGCACGTTTCGTGACAACGGAGCGCTGGACCGCACGCACGCGCAACCAGACCTTGCTTTTGCGAAATCAAGACCACCGGCTGCTAACGCATACCTGCTACCGGATCAGCACCAGTGCCACGCAATACATCGGCATGACGGACGAGCACGGTGAGACTGCGCCCATGCAGCTATTGGGGCCGGAATATACGCGCATCGAACTCAAACTCGCGCGCCCCGGCCCGTGATCCTCCGCAGCCGGTCCCGCGGGCCCCAATCCGGTCGCTCCAGGCGATATCGACTCGCCCGGAGCCCGGCCACGCGTGAATGATCGAGTGACTCCAGCGCGGCGCTACCCCCTCACCGGCGCGGCACGCCGTCGCGCCATTCGCCCCAGTGCGTGACGATGTCCTGAACGAGCGGATTGCCCGCGCGGTACAGGTTTTCGGTCGCCGGGGCGAAACCACCCTGGTCCGCATAGTTCAGCAGATTGTCCGCGCTCGTCTGCCCTGCATACGGCCGGTCGAAATCGGAACCCGTGCGCAGCACCGCGACGCGCGACAGGTCGACCCGCTTCACGCTCGCCGCGCGCTTGAGCGCTTCATACGTCGCGTTGTCTTCCTGCGCGGTCATGCAGTAGGTGCCCTTGCCGTCGGTGAGGATCTTGGTCCACTGGCGCGCGCGCTCGCCGATCAGCGTGCCCGAGAACCACGTATTGCCCGATGACGTGTCGCACTGGATCACCGTCGGCGGCCGATTCGCCGGCGCATACGTGAACTTCGCGCGCGCGGCCTGGGCCTGCGCGCTGTCGGCGAGCACGACGTTGCGCGACAGCGCATACGCGGCATCGGTCAGCTGCGGGTTGAGCTGGAATACTTCGGTGCGGTAGTCGAGCGGCGGCTTGTCGTTCGGGCTCTTCGTATTGATGCCGAGAAAGCCGGTATTCCAGCCTGCTGGAATCTCGCGCGCATCGAGTTCCCACTGCAGGCTGAAGTCGACCAGGTATTTCGACCAGGCGGCGGAACCGACCGTGCCTTGCGCGGGGTCGACGCCCGCGATGCCCGACACGAGGAAGTACGTGCGGCGCAGGTCGAAACGCTGCGAGAACGTGAGCGCCATGATCGTCGCGGACGCGTTCGCGTAGCCCATGCCGGTCGTCACCACGCACACGTCCTGCTTGTTGCAGTGAACGGCCGGATAGTCGGGCGACAGGCCGGGCACGGTGATGTCGCGCCACGGGCCGAGCCGGTCGAGCCATGCCTGGCCTTCCGGACCGAACATCGTGATGATCATGACCTTGACCGGGCGGCCCTGTGCACCGGTCTCGGCGAATGCGGCGTTGCCCCCATCGTTGCCCTGGTTGTTCTGCGCAATCGACGGCGCGGTCGCACAGGCGGCAAGCGAGAATGCAGCTGCGGAAAGGATGGAGCGAGTCAGCATCGGCGTTCCTTGTTTCGGTGATGTTGGGTGAGAACGGCTCTCGGAGACTGCGCGAGGGAGTATAGAACGCGCGTGTGCGATGCGGAACCCGACTACGAAACGGCGGGCGGTGTGCGCGGCTCCAGGATTCGCATGAAACGCGGACGGGATCGACATGCGCGCCGCGCAATAACATCAGGAATACTATCTGATCGACCGACGCACGAGTCGACGTCGATGCGAATGACTGGATGCAAACCACGACGAGCCTTGCGTGGCTCTCGATCCACGGCCCGAACAGGAAATCGTTCATCGGTCGTCGATGCCTTCGAGGGAAGGCATCGATTCTAGCGACCGACAGCGATCCAGCGTGAAAAAAACCGCGTCAGGCGACGTCGACGCGCGCGGGCCCGTCCACCATCTCGCCGATCACGGCCGCACGGTCGAAGCCGTCGGCGCGGAAGCACGCGAGCACGTCGTCGACGGCATCCGGCGCGCACGCGACCAGCAGGCCGCCGGACGTCTGCGGATCGGTCAGCAGCGCCTGCGCGACGGGCGGCAGCCAGTCGGCGAGCCGCACGTCGGCGCCATATGCGGCCCAGTTGCGGCCCGATGCGCCGGTGAACACGCCGTCGGCGACGAATGCCTCGACGCCCGCCAGCCACGGCAGCGACGCGTAATGCACGCGTGCGGTCAGCTTCGCGCCGCGCGCCAGTTCGAGCGTATGGCCGAGCAGCCCGAAGCCCGTGACGTCGGTCAGCGCATGCACGCCCGGCAGCGCGGCGAGTTCGGCGCCCGGCCGGTTCAGCTTGGTGGTCGTCGCCACCATCTGCGCATAGCCCGCGTCGTCGAGCTGGTTCTTCTTCAGCGCGGCCGACAGCACGCCGACGCCGAGCGGCTTGCCGAGCACGAGCACGTCGCCCGCGCGCGCGGCCGCGTTGCGCTTCACGCGCGACGGATGCACGACGCCGATCGCCGCGAGCCCGTAGATCGGCTCGACCGAATCGATCGAATGGCCGCCCGCGACCGGAATGCCGGCATCCGCGCACACCGATTCGCCACCGCGCAGCACGGCCGCGATCGTCTCGTGCGGCAGCACGTTGATCGGCATCCCGACCAGCGCGAGCGCGAGAATCGGCTTGCCGCCCATCGCGTAGACGTCGGACAGCGCGTTGGTGGCCGCGATGCGGCCGAAGTCGAACGGATCGTCGACGATCGGCATGAAGAAGTCGGTCGTCGCGACGATCGCCTGCTCGTCGTTCAGCCGATAGACGGCCGCGTCGTCGGAGGTCTCGGTGCCGACCAGCAGGTCCGGGAACAGCGCGGGCGGCGTCGCCCGCTTCAGCAGCTCGGACAGCACGCCCGGCGCGATCTTGCAGCCGCAGCCGCCGCCATGCGACAGGCTCGTTAGGCGCGGAACGGCGGGCGGGGTGAGGGGGGCTTCGGTCATCGTCGGCATCCGGTGAATAACAACGTTCTATTATCGACAATTCCGCGCGAGCGCGCCCGGCACCCACATAATTGACGCCGCCCGCCCTCGTCCGCTCGCTCATTCATGGATCACCTGTTCATCGGCCTCGTGCTGTGCTCCGCCCTCTTGCACGCGATCTGGAATGCATTCCTCCACGTGAGCGAAGACCGTCTCGTCCAGCTCGGCACGATGTCGCTGCCGTATCTCGCGTTCGGCATCGCGGGCGTTGTACTGCTGCCCGCGCCAGCGCCCGCCGCGTGGCCGTATGTCGCGGCGTCGGCCGTGCTCGAGGTCGCGTACTGCTTCACGCTGGCGCGTGCATACCGCAACGGCGAGTTCGGGCAGATCTACCCGATCGCGCGCGGGATCTCGCCGCTGCTCGTATCGGTGCTGGCGCTCGCGATGCTGCACGAGCGACCGACGCCGTTCGGCTTCGCAGGCATTGCGCTCGTGTCGTTCGGCATCATGTCGCTCGCGTTGCGGCGCGGCTTCCGGTTCTCCGGCGAAGGCGTGCCGTACGCACTGCTCACGGGCGTGTTCATCGCCGCGTATTCGATCTGCGACGGCATCGGCTCGCGTGTGTCGGGCAGCGCACTCGGCTATATCGCGTGGGTTTATCTGCTGTGGAGCGTGCCGCAGCTCGTGCTGGTGTGCGCGATGCGCGGCGGCCCGCGCGTGGTGTTCGGTTCGCGCGCGTCGCTGCGGCAAGGCGCGATCGCCGGCACGATCTCGCTCGCCGCCTATGGAATCGTGATTCTCGCGTACCGGCATCTGCCGGTCGCGACGGTATCGGCGCTGCGCGAGACAAGCTCGATCTTCGCGGTCGCGATCGGCTGGTTCGTGATGCGCGAGCGGCCCGGCGCGCAGCGGCTCGCCGCATGCGCGCTGGTGGTCGCGGGCGCGGCGTTGATCCGGCTTTGACGCGCGTGCGTACGCCCTCAGGAAGGACCGGCAGTCACGGCAGGTCCGGTGCACTCGGCAGTCGGGCCGTTGTGTGCTTGCAGCCGAGGTTTTTCCAGGCGAGGCAATTGTCTCCGCACCGCGGAGACAATTGCCCTGGACCTGCTTGAAAACGCTGATCCATATCGACTCCCTCTCATACGTGACTTTCGCATCGCGCTCTGCCGTCTCGAGCGTGGGTCGTCACCTCAACTGCCGCACACGTCAAGCCGCCGCAATCATCCCGTCGAACGCCCGCTCGTCGATCGCCTCGGCCAGCGTCGCGAACGCCGTCGCGATCTCGTCCTCCGGCACGCACGCATAGCCGAGCAGCAACCCCGACGCCGCGCGCTCGCGCTCCGCGTAGTAACCGGACAGCGGCCGCACGACGATGTTGCGTTCGAGCGCGGCCTGCGCGACCGCGCGATCGTCGACCCCGTCCGGCAGCCGCGTGACGAGATGCAGCCCCGCATCGCTGCCGAGTGCCTGCAGCGTGTCGCCGTAGCGGCGCGCGACCGCATCGAGCAGCACCTCGCGGCGCTGCCCGTACAGCGTGCGCATCTTGCGGATATGCGACACGAAGTGCCCTTCCGCGATGAACTCGGCGAGCACCGCCTGCTGCAGCAGCTGCCCTTCGCGATACAGCTCGGCGCTCGCGGTCGCGAAGCTCTCGGCGAGCGGCTCCGGCGCGACCAGATACCCGACCCGCAGCCCCGGGAACAGCGTCTTGCCGAAACTGCCGACGTAGATCACCTGCCCGGCCGTATCGAGCCCCTGCAGCGACGCGAGCGGCCGGCTGCCGTAGCGGAATTCGCTGTCGTAGTCGTCCTCGATGATCCAGCAGCCGTGCTGGCGCGCGTATTCGAGCAGCATCCGCCGCCGCGCGAGACTCATCACCATCCCGAGCGGATACTGGTGCGACGGCGTGACGAGCATCAGCTTCGGCGGCTCGGCGAGATCGGCGGCCGACGGCGCGATCCCTTCGTCGTCGACCGGAATCGGCCGCGTGGTCAGCCCCGACACGTTCAGCACGCTGCGCACGCCCCAGTAGCACGGATCCTCGGTCCAGATCGCGTCGCCCGGATCGGTCAGGAGCCGCACCGCGAGGTCGATCGACTGGTGGATCCCGGTCGTGATCACGATCTGCTCGGGTGTGCAACGCACCGAACGCGACGTGCGCAGGTAGTCGGCCAGCGCCTCGCGCAGCAGCGCGAGCCCGCCGCCCGGCGCGTAGGTGAGCAAATCGGGGCGCAATCTCCGCCAGTACTTGTTGTGCAGCCGCGTCCACACGCGCGCCGGAAAGCGCGACACATCGGGCACGCCGGGCATGAACGCGCCACCCTGGCGCTTCGACACGCCCGCGCCCTCGACGAGCCGCGTGCCGCGCGCCGACAGCCGCCGCGCGGACGATGGCGCCACCGCCGGGCCGGCGGCCGGGTCGGGCGACGCGCCGACGATCTCGTCCGGCGCGCTGTCGGCGACGAACGTGCCGCGCCCCGTCGCCGAGTTCACATAACCTTCGAGCGCAAGCTGTTCGTAAACCTGCGTGACCGTGTTGCGGGCGATCCCGAGCTCGGCCGCCAGCAGCCGCGACGACGGCACGCGCGTGCCGGCCGGCAGTTCGCGCGACAGGATCGCCTGCTGCAGCAGCCGGTGCAGCTGCCGGTAGATCGGCTGTTCGCCGCCGCGCACGAGGCGCTGCGCCAGCCAGTCCGACAACACGCTTGCGCGCATGATTGGCTCCTGAATATTTATTGAAATGGCTCTGATTACCAGAGCCAAATGTGATTATAGTCGCCTCCATGGGCTGCCAATGCGGCCGATTTTTATCCCACCGGACAGAACATCAAGGAGATGACCGTGAAGAATGCCGACCTGCAGGCCCGCAAGAACGCCGCCACCCCGCGCGGCGTCGGCGTGATGTGCGATTTCTACGCAGCCCGCGCCGAGAACGCGGAGCTGTGGGATGTCGAAGGCCGCCGCTTCATCGATTTCGCCGCCGGCATCGCGGTGCTGAACACTGGCCACCGCCACCCGAAGATCGTCAAGGCGATCGCGGATCAACTGAACAGCTTCACGCACACCGCTTACCAGATCGTCCCGTACGCGTCGTACGTCGAGCTGGCGGAAAAGATCAACGAACGCGCGCCGGGCGACTTCCCGAAGAAGACCGCGTTCTTCACGACCGGCGCCGAAGCCGTCGAAAACGCGATCAAGATCGCGCGCGCCGCGACCGGCCGGCCGGGCGTGATCGCGTTCTCGGGCGGCTTCCACGGCCGCACGATGATGGGCATGGCGCTGACCGGCAAGGTCGCCCCGTACAAGCTGAACTTCGGCCCGTTCCCGGGCGACGTGTTCCACGCCCCGTACCCGAACGCGCTGCACGGCGTGACGACGGCCGACTCGATCAAGGCGATCGAGATGCTGTTCAAGGCCGACATCGATCCGAAGCGCGTCGCCGCGATCATCTTCGAACCGGTCCAGGGCGAAGGCGGCTTCAACCCGGCGCCGGCCGAGTTCGTGCGCGCGCTGCGCAAGATCTGTAACGAGCACGGCATCCTGCTGATCGCCGACGAAGTGCAGACTGGCTTCGCGCGTACCGGCAAGCTGTTCGCGATGCAGCACTACGACGTGCTGGCCGACCTGATCACGATGGCGAAGAGCCTCGCGGGCGGCATGCCGCTGTCGGGCGTCGTCGGCCGTGCGGACGTGATGGACGCAGCGGCGCCCGGCGGCCTCGGCGGCACCTATGCGGGCAACCCGCTGGCCGTCGCGTCGGCGCACGCGGTGCTCGAGATCATCGACGAAGAGAAGCTGTGCGAACGTGCGACGCAACTCGGCGACGTGCTGAAGGCGAAGCTGAATTCGCTGCAGGCCGACGTCCCGCAGATCGCCGACGTGCGCGGCCCGGGCGCGATGATCGCGGTCGAGTTCCTGAAGCCGGGTTCGGGCGAGCCGGACGCGGAATTCACGAAGCGCGTGCAGACGCGCGCGCTCGAGCGCGGGCTGCTGCTGCTCGTGTGCGGCGTGTACTCGAACGTCGTGCGCTTCCTGTTCCCGCTGACGATCCCGCAGGCCGTGTTCGACGAAGCGCTCGTGATCCTCGAGGAAGTGCTGAAGGAAACGGTCGGCGTGCCGGCCTGAGTTCCGGTCCACGTCAACCGAATGCGCCGCCGCCGTCGTCAGGACGGCGGCGGCCTTTTTATCCGTCATTTTCAAGGCAGGCGATTCATATGAGCACCGTTCAGGAAACCCTGGCACTGAAAGATCCGTCGCTGTTCCGCCAGCAGGCGTATGTCAACGGCGAATGGCAAGGCGCGGCGAACGGCGAGTCGTTCGAGGTCCGCAATCCGGCAACCGGCGGCCTGCTCGGCACCGTGCCGGCGATGGGCACGGCCGAGACGCGCCACGCAATCGAGGCCGCGAACGCCGCATGGCCGGCATGGCGCAAGAAGACCGCGAAGGAGCGCGCGGCGATCCTGCGCAAGTGGCACGACCTGATGATGGAAAACGCCGACGACCTCGCGCTGATCCTGACCACCGAGCAGGGCAAGTCGCTCGCCGAGGCGAAGGGGGAGATCGGCTACGCGGCGTCGTTCCTCGAGTGGTTCGCGGAGGAAGGCAAGCGCGTGTACGGCGACACGATCCCGACGCCGGCGAGCGACAAGCGCATCGTCGTGACGAAGGAAGCGATCGGCGTGTGCGCGGCGATCACGCCGTGGAACTTCCCGGCGGCGATGATCACCCGCAAGGTCGGTCCGGCGCTCGCGGCAGGCTGCCCGATCGTCGTGAAACCGGCCGAGGCGACGCCGTTCTCGGCCCTCGCGATGGCCGTGCTGGCCGAACGCGCGGGCGTGCCGGCCGGCGTGTTCAGCGTCGTCACCGGCGATCCGAAGGCGATCGGCGGCGAGCTGACGTCGAACCCGATCGTGCGCAAGCTGTCGTTCACCGGCTCGACGCCGGTCGGCCGCCTGCTGATGTCGCAATGCGCGGCGACGGTCAAGAAGGTGTCGCTGGAACTCGGCGGCAACGCACCGTTCATCGTGTTCGACGACGCCGATCTCGATGCCGCCGTGCAGGGCGCGATCGCATCGAAGTACCGCAACAGCGGCCAGACGTGCGTGTGCACGAACCGCTTCTACGTGCACGAAGCCGTGTACGAGCAGTTCGCGCAGAAGCTCGCGGCAGCGGTCGGCCAGTTGAAGGTCGGCCGCGGCACGGAGCCGGGCGTCACGCAGGGTCCGCTGATCAACGAAGCGGCCGTGCTGAAGGTCGAGGCGCACATCGAGGACGCGCTCGCGAAAGGTGCGACCGTCGTGACGGGCGGCAAGCGCCACGCGCTCGGCCACGGCTTCTTCGAGCCGACCGTGCTGACGGGCGTCACGCCGGCGATGAAGGTCGCGAAGGAAGAGACGTTCGGGCCGCTCGCGCCGCTGTTCAAGTTCGGCAGCGACGACGAGGTGATCCGCCTCGCGAACGACACCGAGTTCGGTCTCGCCGCGTACTTCTACAGCCGCGACATCGGCCGCGTGTGGAAAGTCGCCGAAGCGCTCGAGTACGGGATGGTCGGCGTGAACACGGGCCTGATCTCGAACGAAGTCGCGCCGTTCGGCGGCGTCAAGCAGTCGGGCCTCGGCCGTGAAGGCTCGCATTACGGCATCGACGACTACGTCGTGATCAAGTACCTCTGCCTCGCCGTCTGACGGTTCGGGGCCTGGCGCTTCGGCGACAGGCCCTGACCGCCCGGCCGGAACCGGGCGGTCACGACGCGGGCCGGTACCTCCTCTCCGCCGTGCCCGCGTCACCTTGCCGTGCGCGATGTCGGCACGCGTTCCGTGCGCGACGTCGATGCCGCATCGGCCAAACGTCATGCCGTTCGGCAATTTCGTTCAAGTCTCATTTCTCGTCCCGCTGCCAGCCGCTAGATTGAGCGTTCCACCTCGATCCGGTTTGCCTGCGCATGAACAGTTCCTCCGCCCGCCCGACCTGCGTATCCCCCGCGCACCGCGCCCTCGTCGCGCTTCCTCGCACCCGTCCCGGCATCGCGCCCCGCACGAAGGGAGCCCGCATATGAGCGTCGGATCAGCCGATCGTCGTACGTACCCGCCCGAGGAAAAGCGCGGCGGGCCGAGCAATCACCAGCCGTTCAACGTCGTCTACGACGGGCCCGCGCTCGGCGAGCACCGGATGGACGTGCGTGACCTCGCACCGGTGCTGCTCGCGATCGCCGACCTGTTCTCGTCCGCCAACAAGGAACTCAATGGCGACCACTCCGAGGTTCGTCTCGAGGTCAGGGGCGGCTTCAAGGCTGGCTCATTCCATGCAGAGCTGATCTTCGTCCAGCCGCTCGCGAGCCAGATCCGCGACCTGTTCGCCGGGCCGAACGCCAATGCGTTCAGCAACGCACTGGCAATCCTCGCCGCATTGGGGATCATCGGTGGCGGCGGGCTGATCGGCCTCATTCGCACGCTGCGCGGGCGCAAACCGCATCGCACCGAGCCGGACGGAGCGCATGTCAAGATCTGGATGTCGGAGCAGGAATGCTTCGTCGTCGATGAACCCATCGTCCGGCTGTATCGGAACCGGGCCGTTCGCGTCAACCTGCAGAAAATGCTCTCGCCGCTCGAACATGACGGCATCGACAGCTTCGGCATCGTCCGCGACGACATCGTCGAACTCTCGATCGAACGCGACGAACTCGGTACGTTCGCGAGCAGCGACGATCCCGGCGAAATCGTCACCGACACGATCGCACTCAAGATGCTGAAGCTCGAATCCGTCGTGTTCAAGGACGGCAACAAATGGCGCGTGCACGACGGCACGTCCGCGTTCTATACGTCGCTGGACGACGAACGGTTCATCGCGAAGGTCGATGCCGGCGAGCGCTTCGGAAAGGGCGACGTGCTGGTCGTCGATCTGCGCCAGACGCAGATCGTCACCGACGAAGGGCTTCGCAACGAATACCGGATCGTCAAGGTTCGCGAGCACCGTGCACCGTTGCAACCGGCGCTGATTTGATCTGCGCCCCCCGTGGAGGTGACGCGCGGGCCGCGCGTCTCCGCCGTGCCCGCGTCACCGGCCTTGCCCGCCTTCAACGAAACACGTTCACCGCATCCACAAGCCGCGTCGCCTGCTGCTTCAGGCTTTCCGACGCCGCCGCGCTCTGCTCGACCAGCGCCGCGTTCTGCTGCGTGATGTTGTCCAGATGCACGACCGCCTGGTCGACCTGCGCGACCCCGGTGCTCTGCTCGGCCGTCGACGAGCTGATCTCCGCGATCAGGTCCGACACGCGCTTTACCTGCGTGACGATGTCCTCCATCGTCTTGCCCGCGCCGTCGACGATCCGTGCGCCCGATTCGACCCGGTCGACACTCGCGCCGATCAGTGTCTTGATTTCCTTCGCCGCGTTCGCACTGCGCTGCGCGAGCGCCCGCACCTCGCCGGCGACCACCGCGAAGCCTCGCCCCTGATCGCCCGCGCGCGCCGCCTCGACCGCCGCGTTCAGCGCGAGGATGTTGGTCTGGAACGCGATGCCGTCGATCACGCCGATGATGTCGGAAATCTTGTGCGAACTCGCCGTGATGTCGCTCATCGTCGTGACGACTTCGCTCACCGCCCGTCCGCCGCGCTCGGCCGCCTCGCTCGCCGAAACCGACAACTGGTTAGCCTGCAGCGCCGTCTCCGCGTTGCTCGATACGGTGGCCGTCATCTCGGCCATCGACGCAGCCGTCTGCTGCACGCTGGTCGACGCCTGTTCGGTGCGCGCGCTCAGGTCGTTGTTGCCTTGCGCGATCTCGTTGCTCGCGCGCTGCACGTTGTGCACCTGCTCGCTGACGTCGTCGACGAGCCAGCGGAACATCAGCCCGAGCTGGTTGATCGTGCGCAAGGTCATGCCGATCTCGTCGACCCGGTTCATCGCCACGCCCGAGCGGCTCTCGCCGGTCGCGACGCGCAACGCCTGGTCGCGCAACTGAATCAGCGGACGCACGATCTGTGCGTCGAGCCACAGGCCGGCCGCCACCGCCACACCGACCGCCGCACCGGCAAACGCCGCGAGCCCGCCGCCGGTCAGCCCGCACGCCCACCCCGCGCCGACGACGACCGGCGCCAGCACGCACAGGGTCGAATGAACGCGCGCGCGCACCGACATCGTCTGGAACAGCGACGCGACACGCATCAGCCCGGTACGGACGATCAGCCCCTTGTGGAATCGGCGATTGCCGGCCTTGCCTTCGCGGAATGCGCGGTACAGCGCGTCGGCCGCCGCGATCTCGTCGCGCGACGCCTTGGTGCGCACCGACATGTAACCCGTCGGCTGCCCGTTGCGCATCACCGGCACCGTATTCGAACGGACCCAGTAATGATCGCCGTTCTTGCGGCGGTTCTTCACGAGCGCGGTCCACGGTTCGCCGTTCTTCAGCGTCGCCCACATGTCGGCGAACGCCTCCTTCGGCATGTCCGGGTGTCGCACGACGTTGTGCGGCTGGCCTTCGATCTCCTCGGGGGAAAATCCGCTGACCTGGATGAACGCGGCATTCGCGTACTTGATGTAACTGTCCGCGTCGGTGGTCGACATCAGCGTCGCGTCGTCGGGAAATTCGAATTCGCGTTGCGTGACAGGCTGGTTATTGCGCATGGTGTGGAGTTCCCAGGTTGCGGATCTTGGCGTCCGCTTGTGGATTGAACCGGGACCGTCCGCATCGCGGTCGTCCCGCATGCGTTCGATCAGACTCCTGCGCTTTCGGCAAATCCGGCGAAAACATTATGCCGGCTTCGGGTAAATATGCATGAATTTCGCATCATCTTGATCCAGCCGAACATTTTGTTTATATGTAAATAAAATCCAGCTTTATCAAATACTTGCGCCATCAATCATCCGACTATTCCGGCGCTTGTTCCGACGGGATTCACGAGTCGATCCTGAATCGAGAATGCGAATCCCTCTCGTTTAATTCATGTAAATCGAAACGAAAATCGGGGATTTCGCCGCCTTGCCCCGATTTGCTTCGCGTTGCCTCGCAGTGGCGGGAGCGCGCCCCCGACGATCACCGAAACACGTTCACCGCGTCCACGAGCCGCGTCGCCTGCTGCTTCAGGCTTTCCGACGCCGCCGCGCTCTGCTCGACCAGCGCCGCGTTCTGCTGCGTGATGTTGTCCAGATGCACGACCGCCTGGTCGACCTGCGCGACCCCGGTGCTCTGCTCGGCCGTCGACGAGCTGATTTCCGCGATCAGGTCCGACACGCGCTTCACCTGCGTGACGATGTCCTCCATCGTCTTGCCCGCGCCGTCGACGATCCGGGCGCCCGATTCGACCCGCTCGACGCTCGCGCCGATCAGTGTCTTGATTTCCTTCGCCGCGTTCGCGCTGCGTTGCGCGAGCGCCCGCACCTCGCCGGCGACCACCGCGAAACCGCGCCCCTGTTCGCCCGCGCGCGCCGCCTCGACCGCCGCATTCAGCGCAAGGATGTTGGTCTGGAACGCGATGCCGTCGATCACGCCGATGATGTCGGCGATCCTGCGCGAGCTGTCGGTAATGTCGTTCATCGTCGTGACGACTTCGCTCACCGCCTGCCCGCCGCGCTCGGCCGCCTCGCTCGCGGACACGGCGAGCCGGTTCGCTTGCAGTGCGGTCTCCGCATTGCTGTCGACGGTGGCCGTCATCTCGGCCATCGACGCGGCGGTCTCCTGCACGCTCGACGCGGCCTGTTCGGTGCGCGCGCTCAGGTCGTTGTTGCCCTGGGCGATCTCGTTGCTCGCGCGTTGCACGTTGTGCACCTGCTCGCTGACGTCGTCGACGAGCCAGCGGAACATCAGCCCGAGCTGGTTGATCGTACGCAACGTCATGCCGATCTCGTCGACGCGGTTCATCCGCACGCCGCGGCGGCTTGCGCCGGTCGCGACGCGCAACGCCTGGTCGCGCAACTGAATCAGCGGACGCACGATCTGTGCGTCGAGCCACAGGCCGGCCGCCACCGCCACACCGACCGCCGCACCGGCAAACGCCGCGAGCCCGCCGCCGGTCAGCCCGCACGCCCACCCCGCGCTGACGACGGCCGGCGCCAGCACGCACAGGGTCGAATGAACGCGCGCGCGCACCGACATCGTCTGGAACAGCGACGCGACACGCATCAGCCCGGTACGGACGATCAGCCCCTTGTGGAAACGGCGATTGCCGGCCTTGCCTTCGCGGAACGCGCGGTACAGCGCGTCGGCCGCCGCGATCTCGTCGCGCGGCGCGCTGGTACGCACCGACATGTAGCCCGTCGGCTGCCCGTCGCGCATCACCGGCACCGCGTTCGCGCGCACCCAGTAGTGATCGCCGTTCCTGCGGCGGTTCTTCACGAGCGCCGTCCACGGTTCGCCGTTCTTCAGCGTCGCCCACATGTCGGCGAACGCCTCTTTCGGCATGTCCGGGTGCCGCACGACGTTGTGCGGCTCGCCGACGAGTTCGTCGGTCGAGAAGCCGCTCACATACGCGAACGTCGTATTCGCGTATGTGATGATGCTGTCCGCATCGGTGGTCGACATCAGCGTGACGTCGTCGGGAAATTCAAATTCTTGTTGGGTGACAGGCTGGTTGTTGCGCATGCAGGGCTCCGAAAGGCGGATCCGGCTGCAGGATCCGCGCAGCGCGAAAATCGCGCTCAGTAGCCGAAAAACGGTTTATCGCTTTACGACGGTCTCGTCCTTGCTGTCGGCACCCTCCGGAAAAACCTTAATCCGGAAGCGCATGAAAGATCGAATTCGGTCATCTGCATGATTTCGATCAAGTCATCCGGCGATAATCACATCCGACGCTTTGCGAAAGTGAACCGATGCTTTATGGAATAACCCCGCGCAACGAGCCGATCTGCGCAGCCGTTGCGCGCAGCGAAACGACTCTGCCTGATCTGCTCCATTCGACCGGCATTTGAACTCGATGAAAAAATCCCGGCTGCAATTGAATCGGCCGCCCCGGAATACGGCACGGCCTGCGCATGACGGCGATAGACACGATCAGGCCGCGCTTTTCCGCGATCGCGACACGATGCGTGTTCCGCAAACGCACGACATGCACGACATGCGCGGCGCCGCAGCAGGCACGCGGCCGCACCCACCCAACCACACGCAACGCGCTGCACACCGGACCACCGCATGACACGCCGCACCGCCACCGAACGCGACGCACTCTCGGCACGCCTGCTCACCCGCGACGAACTGCCGCTCGTCTGGACCATCGACCGGCGCGAGATCATCCATCATCTGTACGCGCTGCGCGACGGCGAACTGCAGCTCGTCCCCGACTTCTACGACGTGCGCGGCTGGCCCGACGGCGAAGCCGAGCACTACACGCCGATCCTGCTCGACTGCCACGATCGCGGCGGCTGGTGTCTCGGCATGTTCGACGGCGCACGGCTGGTCGCGGCGGTCATCGTGGATGCCGATCCGCTCGGCCCGCGACGCGACATGCTGCAGCTGAAGTTCCTGCACGTGAGCCGGGACTGGCGCGGTTGCGGGCTCGGCGAGCATCTCTATCGCGCGGCCCGCGCGCAGGCACGGACGATGGGCGCCGCACGGCTCTACGTGTCCGCGACGCCGTCGCAGCGCACGATCGACTTCTACCTGCGCCTCGGTTTCACCGTCAGCGCATCGCCCGACCCGGCGTTGTACGCGCTCGAGCCGGAGGACATCCATCTGGAAGCGCCGACGGCCTGACGCGCGCGAACGCCACCCGCGCGCAACATTTCCGCTCGCCCGACAACACCCGCACGGAGAACGACATTGCAGAACCCGCCGCAGCCGCCGGTCACGCCGAAGATCCTCGTCAGCATGTGCGTGCTCGGCCACCCCGTCCGCTACAACGGCTCGGCGAGGACCGCCGCGCATGACACGCTCGCACGATGGCGGCGCGAAGGGCGCCTGGTGCCCGTGTGTCCGGAACTGGCAGGCGGATTGAGCGTGCCGCGTCCGCCCGCCGAGATCGCGGCAGGCGAATCGGGGCAACGCGTGCTGTCGGGTGCCGCGCGCATCGTCGACGTGCACGGCACCGACGTGACGGCCCCGTTCGTCGACGGCGCGCACACCGCGCTCGCGCTGGCACGCGCGCACGACTGCCGCTTCGCGATCCTGGCGGACGGAAGTCCGTCGTGCGGAAGCAGCTTCATTTACGACGGGAGTTTTGCGGGCCGGCGGCATGCCGGCGCCGGTGTGACGGCGGCGTTGCTGCGCCAGCATGGCATCGAGGTGTTCGCGGATACCGAGATCGACGCGCTCGCGGCGCGCATCGCGCGGCTATCACGAGGCTGAATGACGATGTGGCCGACACGACGATCTTCTCGTGCCGGCCACATCGTCCGGAAAGGTACGGCCAAGCGGCGCGCATTCCGCGCGCTTCGCCGCATCGCGCGATCAGACGCGCTCGATCGCGATCGCGATACCCTGGCCGACGCCGATGCACATCGTGCACAGTGCGAAGCGGCCGTTGGTGCGATGCAGCTGGTACATCGCGGTCGTCACGAGACGCGCGCCCGACGCGCCGAGCGGATGGCCGAGCGCGATCGCGCCGCCGTTCGGGTTCACGCGCGGATCGTCGTCGGCGACGCCGAGCATGCGCAGCACCGCGAGACCCTGCGACGCGAACGCCTCGTTCAGCTCGATCACGTCGAACTGATCGATCGTCATCCCGAGCCGCGCGAGCAGCTTCTGCGTGGCCGGCGCCGGGCCGATGCCCATCACGCGCGGCGCGACGCCAGCCGTCGCGATACCGAGCACGCGCGCACGCGGCGTCAGGCCGAAGCGCTTCGCGGCTTCCGCGTTCGCGAGCAGCAGCGCGGCGGCGCCGTCGTTGACGCCCGACGCGTTGCCGGCCGTCACCGAGCCGTCCGGGCGCACGACGCCCTTCAGCTTCGCGAGTGTCTCGAGCGACGTTTCGCGCGGATGCTCGTCACGCGCAAAGACGACCGGATCGCCCTTCTTCTGCGGAATCGTGACCGACACGATTTCCTCGGCAAGCGTGCCGTCCTGCTGCGCACGCGCGGCCTTCTGCTGGCTGCGCAGCGCGAACAGGTCCTGATCGGCGCGGCTGACGTTGTAGTCGACAGCGACGTTTTCGGCCGTCTCCGGCATCGAATCGACGCCATGCAGCTGTTTCATCAGCGGATTGACGAAGCGCCAGCCGATCGTCGTGTCGTAGATGTCGGCCTGGCGCGCGAACGCGCTGGCGGCCTTGCCCATCACGAACGGCGCGCGCGTCATGCTTTCGACGCCGCCGGCCACCATCAGCGCGGCCTCGCCCGACTTGATCGCGCGCGCGGCCACGCCGACCGCGTCCATCCCGGAACCGCACAGGCGGTTGATCGTCGAACCCGGCACGCCCTCCGGCAAACCCGCGAGCAGCGCAGACATGCGCGCGACGTTGCGGTTGTCCTCGCCGGCCTGGTTCGCGCAGCCGTAGATCACGTCGTCGATCGCCGTCCAGTCGACGTCGCGGTTGCGCTCGACGAGCGCCTTGAGCGGCACCGCGCCGAGGTCGTCGGCGCGCACGCCGGAGAGCGCGCCGCCGTAGCGGCCGATCGGGGTACGAATCGCATCACACAGAAAAGCTTCGGTCATCAGTGTCTCCGGTCTCATGCAAGCTGGGAAGTGAGTGAAACGCGCCCCTTGCTTTGCCCGCCGGGATGCGCTTAAATGTTCTATATACGAACATAAGATCGTGTATCGAACGCTCAACGCATCATAGGGAGTGCGGGGACGACCTGTCAAGCGCCCGGTCCGCCGTGCGGTTGGCGTGTCAGGCCCCATGCGCTATCTTCTCGGCTGCACGACAATCCGACCGTTCATGACAACCGAAGACATCCAGACGAAACCGGGCGACTCTTATGTGCAGTCGTTCGCGCGCGGCCTCGCGGTGATCCGCGCATTCGACGCCCAGCGCCCGGAGCAGACGCTCACCGAGGTCGCCTCGGCCACCGGGCTCACGCGCGCCGGCGCACGCCGGATCCTGCTGACGCTGCAGACGCTCGGCTACGTCGAGGCGGACGGCCGGCTGTTCCGGCTCACGCCGAAGATCCTCGAGCTCGGCTTCGCGTATCTCACGTCGATGCCGTTCTGGAATCTCGCCGATCCGGTGATGGAGCAGTTGTCCGCGCAGATCCACGAAAGCTGCTCGGCCGCCGTGCTCGACCGCACCGAGATCGTCTACGTGCTGCGCGTGCCGACCCGCAAGATCATGACGATCAACCTGTCGATCGGCAGCCGCCTGCCCGCGTACTGCACGTCGATGGGCCGCGTGCTGCTGTCCGCGCTCGACGACGCGGCGCTCGACGAAACGCTCGCGCAGAGCGGCATCCGCGCGCATACGCCGCGCACGATCACCGACATCGGCGAACTGAAGGCGACGATCGCACAGGTGCGCCAGCAAGGCTGGGCCGTGGTCGACCAGGAACTCGAAGTGGGCTTGATGTCGATCTCCGCGCCGATCCGCAACCGGCGCGGACAGGTGATCGCCGCGATGAACATCAGCGGCAACGCGCAGCGGCACACCGCGAAGCAGATGGTGAGGGAGTTTCTCGGGCCGCTGCAGCAGGCCGCGCAGACGGTGTCGGAACTGGTCGCGCGGCGCGGGTGAGCGGTGACTTCGCCCGCCGGATCGGCAACACGGTCATTCGCGCATATAAACGCGGATAGCGCGGATATAAAGACGGGCGGCATAAGCCGCCCGCTCAACCCTCAGACTCTGCTTGCAACGTCCTTCTCTCGGAACGCGGAGCTCCCTCCGCATCGCCCAATTAAAGGATGCGGCACAGCCCCGTCAATTTGACGAGAACGAAATTGCACCGCGTCGCTTCGGACAGCGGCATCCCGCATCAGTCCATCGACTCGCGCGCCGTCTCGCGCAGCATCGCGACCGCGATCAGCGACAGCACCACGCACGCGGCCACATAGCCGGCCGGCGCGAGCTTGCTGCCCGTCGTCTTCACCAGCCAGGTCGCGATCAGCTGCGCGGTGCCGCCGAAGATCGTCACCGCGAGCGCATACGCGATCGAGATGCCCGTCGCGCGTACATGGCGCGGCAGCGATTCGCACATCAGCGCCATTTCGGAAGCCGACCCGAGCGAATAGAACAGCAGCATCAGCGCGGTCAGCGGCAGGATCACCGACAGCGTCGGATGATGGTTCATCAGCCAGAACGCCGGGAACAGCAGCAGCACCAGCACGCCGCGCCCGACGAAGATCGGCAGGCGCCGGCTGCCGAGGCGATCCGACAGCCAGCCGAACAGCGGACACGTCACCAGCATCACGCAGCCCGACGCGACGCCGACGAACATCGACAGCTTCATCGGCAGCCCGAGCGTGTGGATCGCATAGGTCGGCATGTAGAAGGTCAGGATGTAGGTCGACACCGTGCCGCCCATCACCGTCAGCATCAGCAGCAGCACCGTGCGCGTGTGCTGCGAGAACAGTTCGCGCAGCACGCCGCGTTCGATCCCGTGGTGGTTGTCGCCGGGCGCATCGTCCGCGAGCCGGCGCCGCAAGTACATGCCCACCGGCGCGATCAGCACGCCCACGAGGAACGGCAGGCGCCAGCCCCAGCCCTCGAGCGCGTCCTTCGTCAGCGTGTTCGACAGCAGCGCCGCGAAGCCCGAACCCATCAGCGCCGCACCGCCCTGCGTCGCGAGCTGCCAGCTCGCGCGGAACGCGCGATGCGACGTGCCGCCCTGCTCGATCAGCGTGGACGTCGCCGCGCCGAACTCGCCGCCCTGCGAGAAGCCCTGCATCAGCCGCGCGAAGACCACCAGCAGCGGCGCGGCCACGCCGACCTGCGCGTAGGTCGGCGCGATCGCGATCAGGCCGGTGCCGAGCGCCATCAGCATGATGGTCAGGTTCAGCGCGGCCTTGCGGCCCTTGCGGTCCGCATAGACGCCGAGCACGACGCTGCCGAGCGGCCGCGTGAAGAAACCGGCGGCGAACGTCGCGACCGACAGCAAGAGCGACGTGGTCGGATCGCTCGACGGGAAGAACAGCTTGCCGATCAGCACCGCGAAAAAGCCGTACACGGTGAAATCGAAGAACTCCAGCCAGTTGCCGATCACGGCCGCCGCGATCGCGCCGCGCTTCGTGACGGCCGGCGCGCCATGCGCATCGGTTGCGGCGGCGCCCGTCGAAGCGGGGTGCAGCGCGAGATGGTCTTTCTGCATCGTTCGTCTCTCCTCTCAATGCGGCCGGAAGCGCCGGCCGCTCGTCGCGTGCCGCCGCCGGGGTTACTGCCCGAGGTAACGCTCCACGAGGCGCGTCCAGAACGCCGCGCCGATCGGCAGGTTGCGATCGTTGAAGTCGTACTTCGGGTTGTGCACCATGCAGCCGTCCTCGCCTTCGCCGTTGCCGAGCCGCACGAACGAGCCGGGCCGCTGCTGCAGCATGAACGCGAAATCCTCGCTGCCCATCAGCAGGTCGGCCTGCTCGACCACATGCGCGTCGCCGACCAGTTCGCGCGCGACCTGCGCGGCGAAATCCGTTTCGGCATCCGTATTGACGACGACCGGATAGCCTTCGATGTACTCGACGTGCGCGGTCGCGCCATAGCTCGCGGCCTGCGACTCGGCGAGCTCGACGATGCGGCGCTTGAGCAGCGCGCGCACGTCGGGGCTGAACGAACGCACGCTGAGTTCGAGACGCGCGCCGTTCGGGATCACGTTGTTCGCGGTGCCCGCGTGCATCGAGCCGACCGTGACGACCGCCGGCTGCGACGGGTCGACGTTGCGCGCGACGATCGTCTGCAGCGCCATCACGATGCTGGCCGCGACGACCACCGGATCGACCGTCAGGTGCGGCCGCGCCGCGTGGCCGCCGACGCCCTCGATCGAGATGATCGCCTTGTCGCCGGCCGACATGAACGGGCCGCGCCGCGTGAGGAACACGCCGGGTGCCGCGCCCGGATGGTTGTGCATGCCGAACACCGCATCGCACGGAAAGCGCTCGAACAGGCCGTCGTCGATCATCTTCTTCGCGCCGCTGTCGACGCCGTGCTCTTCCGCCGGCTGGAAATACAGGTGCACGGTGCCGGAGAAATTGCGCGTCTTCGCGAGGTGCTGCGCGGCACCGAGCAGCATCGTCGTGTGGCCGTCGTGGCCGCACGCGTGCATCTTGCCGTGCGTGCCGCTCGCATAAGGCAGGCCGGTCGCCTCGAGGATCGGCAGCGCGTCCATGTCGGCGCGGATGCCGATGCTGCGCGTGCCGTCGCCCGCGCGCAGCGTGCCGACCACGCCCGTCTTGCCGACCCCGCGCGTCACCTGCCAGCCCCACTGCTCGAGCTTGTCCGCGACGAGCGCCGCCGTTTCGTGCTCCTCGTACGCGAGTTCCGGGTGGCGGTGAATGTGATGGCGGATCTCGCGCAACCCGCCGGCGGCGGGCATCAGATCCTCGATTTCGGTGAATCGGGCGTCGGTGGTCATCAAGCGGCTCCTGCTGATCGTCAGCGTGTCAGCCGCACGCAAACGGTGCGTGCGGGAAAGCGAGCCACTATAGCGAGCCGATATCGGTTCAATAAGATGCGGAATTTTTCACCGCGATAAGCTTTATTAATCAGGGTTAACGCGGGCAAAGGTCGTCGGCACGCGTTCGCCCGGCGCGATCGACATGCCCGCTATTGATTTTTGAGACGAACGGTCTATTATTCGCCCATGGACGTTCGAACCGATCCGCCGCGCCGCCGCGGCAGGCCACCGAAGCAGCACGAAGACCTCGTCGCGACACGTGACATGCTGTTGCGCACCGGGCTGGAGGTGCTCACCGAAAAGGGCTTTTCCGCCACCGGGCTCGACGAGATTCTCGGGCGCGCCGGCGTGCCGAAAGGCTCGTTCTATCACTACTTCGACAGCAAGGAGGCGTTCGGCCTCGAGCTGATCGATCGCTACGCCGAGTTCTTCGCGCGCAAGCTGGACCGTCATTTCAGCGAGACTGAAGCAACGCCGCTGGCGCGCGTGCGCGCGTTCGTCGACGATGCGCGCGACGGCATGGCCCGCTACGAATACAGCCGAGGCTGCCTGATCGGCAACCTCGGCCAGGAAATGGGCGCGCTGCCCGAGCGTTTCCGCGCGCGCCTGCGTGAGACGTTCGAGGATTGGCAGCGCCGTCTGGCCGACTGCCTGGTCGCGGCACAGCACGCCGGCGAACTGGCGGCCTCGGCCGATCCCGCCGAGCTGGCCGCGTTCTTCTGGATCGGCTGGGAAGGCGCCGTGCTGCGCGCGAAACTCGAACGCAGCGACGTGCCGCTCGCACTGTTCGCACAGTTTTTCTTCAATGGATTGCCTCGCCGCTGAGTTTTTTTGCCATTAACTAGACGATCGGTCTAGAAAGGAGGACGGATGTTCCAGGGCATCGTGATCGACAAGGACGAGACAGGCCAGCACGCGCGGCTGCAGACGCTGGACGACGCGCAGCTGCCTGCGGGCAACGTGACGATCCGGGTCGGCTATTCGACGTTGAACTACAAGGACGGGCTCGCGATCACCGGCAAGAGCCCGGTGGTCCGCAAATTTCCGATGGTGCCGGGCATCGACCTCGTCGGCGAGGTCGAACACAGCACGCACCCGGACTACCGGGCAGGCGACCGCGTCGTGCTGAACGGCTGGGGCGTCGGCGAAACGCATTGGGGCGGCCTCGCGCAGAAGGCACGCGTCGACGGCGACTGGCTGGTGCCGCTGCCGTCCGCGTTTTCGCCGCAACAGGCGATGGCCATCGGCACGGCCGGCTACACCGCGATGCTGTGCGTGATGGCGCTGGAACGGCATGGCGTGCGCCCGGACGATGGCGAGATCGTGGTGACCGGCGCGGCCGGCGGCGTCGGCAGCGTCGCCACCGCCCTCCTCGCGCGGCTCGGGTATCGCGTCGTCGCCGTGACCGGCCGCCCGGCCGATGCCGACTATCTGCGCCAGCTCGGCGCGGTTGAGATCCTCGACCGTTCGCAGTTCGGCGCACCCGGCAAGCCGCTCGGCAAGGAACGCTGGGCCGGCGCGGTCGACGTCGCCGGCAGCCATGTGCTCGCCAACGTGTGCGCGACCACGCGCTACCGTGGCGTGGTGACGGCCTGCGGCCTGGCCGCCGGCATGGACTTCCCCGCGACCGTTGCGCCGTTCATCCTGCGCGGCGTGACGCTCGTCGGCATCGACAGCGTGATGTGCCCGCGCGCCGAGCGTCTGGAAGCATGGCGCAGGCTCGCGTCCGATCTCGACGTCGAGAAACTGGGCACCATCAGCCATCAGGTCGGCCTCGCAAATGTCATCCCGCTCGCCGAGGACCTGATCGGCGGCAAGGTGCGCGGCCGCATCGTCGTGGACGTCAACGCATGACGCCGGCGACGGCGACGGCGACGGCGACGGCGACGGCGACGCATCGTTTCATACCCGGCCGGTGGCGCGCGCATCGCGTTCGCCCGTGCCGCTTTATCCAGGAGACCTCATGACCGCTGCAGACCACGCGCCCGTCAGCCGCTTTCCGGTGCCCGCGCTCGAAGACCTGCCCGACGACATTCGCGAACGCATCGCGGCCGTCCAGGAAAAGTCGGGCTTCATCCCGAACGTGTTCCTCACGCTCGCGCATCGCCCGGACGAGTTTCGCGCGTTCATCGCGTATCACGACGCGCTGATGGACAAGCCGGGCAACCTCACCAAGGCCGAACGCGAAATGATCGTCGTGGCCACCAGCAGCGTGAACCAGTGCCAGTACTGCGTGATCGCGCACGGCGCGATCCTGCGCATCCGCGCGAAGGATCCGCTGATCGCCGACCAGGTCGCGACCAACTACCGCAAGGCCGACATCACCGCTCGACAGAAGGCGATGCTCGACTTCGCGATGAAGGTTTCGCAGACTGCACACCAGGTGGGCGAAGCGGACTTCGACACGCTGAAGTCGCATGGCTTCACCGAAGAGGACGCGTGGGACATCGCGGCGATTTCGGCGTTCTTCGGGATGTCGAACCGCATCGCGAACGTGACGAACATGCGGCCGAACGCGGAGTTCTACGCGCTGGGGCGCTGAGGACCGCCGGCAACGGCGATCGCCGTCGAAGACCGGGGCGTGCATGCGCCCGGTCTTCCTCGGGTCGCCGCGCGCAATTGGCGTCGGCGTCGGCGTCGGCGTCGGCGTCGGCGTCGGCGTCGGCATCTGCATCTGCAATCGGCAATCGGCAATCGACGACACGGCGCGACGCTCGCGCGAACCCGCGCCGCCCCGGCTCCCGCGCTTACCCGACCTGCTTCAACGCCTGCAGCCCATCCGGCAGCTTCGCGTCCGGGAACATCGTCGACAGCGTCGTATCGCGCCACCGCGCCGCCTCCTCTGCGCGCTGCGCTTCCGCCTGCTCGCACACGAACAGCGCATCGCCGCCGAGCAGCAAGCGCATCGGCACGTCGTCGCGACGCGACAGCTCGACGATCAGCGCCGCGATCCGCGCGGGATCGCCGACCTCGTGACCGCCGTACGCGCCGAGCAATTCGAGCATTTTCCCGACTGACGGCTGATAGTCGGGCAGCAGGCCGTCGACCGCACGCTTCGCCTCCGAGGCCCATTCGGTGCGCATCCCGCCCGGCTCCAGCGTGCAGACGCGCACGCCGAACGGCGCGACTTCCTTCGACAGCACGTCGCTGAACCCGCCGACCGCCCACTTCGCGGCCTGATACGCGGACAGGCCAACCGTCGCCGTGCGCCCGCCGACCGACGAAACCTGGAAGATGTGGCCCGCGCGCTGCGCGCGCATCGTCGGCAGCACCGCGCGCGTCAGGTTGACCACGCCGAACAGGTTCGTTTCGATCTGGTCGCGGAAGTCGTCGGCACCCATCTGCTCGAACGGTGCCGTATGACCGTAGCCCGCGTTGTTCACCAGCACGTCGATGCGGCCGAACGCGTCGCGGGCCGCCGCCACCGCATGCTCCGCCGCCGCCGCGTCGGTCACGTCGAGTTCCATCGGCAGCAGCCGGTCGCCGTACCGTGCTTCCAGATCCGCGAGCCGCGCGGGATCGCGCGCGCCGGCCACCAGACGATCGCCCGCCGCCAGCACCGCTTCCGCGATCGAGCGCCCCAGGCCGCGTGCGGCCCCCGTTACCAGCCAGACTTTCGACATTTTTCCACTCCTCGACAAAGTTGAAACCAAAAATGAATGATTACTCACTCATTAATATGGGCGACGAGACGATCGTTTTCGCCGCGCGTCGCCCTGCCTGAAACCGCCTTCCGTCGGTGCGGCAGCGCCCGAACCCAAGGCGCCGCCGATCACCCGTCTTCAGATTTCCGTCACGCCGATCGCCACTCACACCGCGTGCAACACGGCCCACAGCGCACGAAACCCGGCCTCGCGGTACGCATCGGCCAACGCCGGGTCGCGCGCGATCGACTCCATCGCCGTTTCCGCGATCGACGTGAACAGCGCCGCGCAGAACGCGTGCGCGTCGTCGGTCTTCAGCCCGCCCGCCGCGGCGACTTGCGCACGCAGCAACGCGCTGATCGCGCCGAAGCCTTCGGTACCGGCCGCGCGATGCGTGTCGTCGATACGGCCGCTCACGCCGAGCTGCTGCAGCGCGCGCCGCCCGTCCGGGTTCGCGACGCCCCACGACACATAGCCGTTCCACGCATGCCGCATCGCCTGTTCGGCCGGCGCGTGCTCCGGAAACCCGGTCATCATCGCGTCGCGCAGGCCGGCCTTCAGGCTCAGGTACAGCGCGTTCAGCAGCGCATCCTTGGTCTCGAAATAGGTGAACACCGTGCCTTCCGCCACGCCGGCGAGCCGCGCGATGCGCGCGGTGGTCGCGCCCGCGCCGTCCTCCGCGAGCGCGCGGGCGGCAGCGGCGAGGATGGCGTCGTGCTTGTCGGGACTGCGCGGTCGGGCCACGTTCGATTCCTTTAATGAGTGAGCGCTCAATCATAATCGCGCCAACGCAGGTCATGCAAGCCCTGTTACATACGCGGGAACCGATCCGCAATCGATCAAAAGCGTGCACTATTAGTGTTTTCACGTACTGGCGCGCCAACCCACCGGCGCCCGGCGCTCGCCGTTCGTTCCACGCTCACACCGCTTCAGACCGCGAACCACTCATGACGAATAAGCCCAATCAGACCGAAGCCGACCAACCCGTCGACATGATCATCTTCGGCGGCGGCGGCGACCTGGCCGCCCGCAAGCTGTTGCCCGCGCTGTACATGGCGCACCTGCACTGCAACCTGCCGCCGGAGACGCGCATCATCGCGGTCGGCCGCCGCGACTGGGGCATCGACGGCTACCGCAAGTTCATGGACGAGCAATCGCGCCCGTTCATCGACGACAAGGCCTTCGACGCCGACGCGTGGAGTCGTTTCCTCGACCTGTTCCAGTACGTGCTGATCGACGTGAGCGCGCCGGAAGACTACGCGCGCCTCGCCGAAGCGGCGCGCAGCGACGCGATCCGCGTGTTCTATCTGTCGACGTCGCCCGAGCTGTTCACGACGATCTGCGACAACCTGTCGGCCGCGCAGCTCGTCGATGCGCGCTCGCGCGTCGTCCTCGAAAAGCCGCTCGGCCACGATCTCGCGTCGGCGAAGGCGATCAACGATGCGGTCGGCAAGCATTTCGCGGAATCGCAGATCTACCGGATCGACCATTACCTCGGCAAGGAAACCGTGCAGAACCTGATGGTGCTGCGCTTCGGCAACCCGATCTTCGGGCCGCTGTGGCAGGCGCCGAGCATCCGCAGCGTGCAGATCACGGTGGCGGAAACGGTCGGCGTCGGCAGCCGCGCGGGCTTCTACGATCACACCGGCGCGCTGCGCGACATGGTGCAGAACCACCTGCTGCAGCTGCTGTGCATCGTCGCGATGGAGCCGCCGGTGTCGCTCGACCCGGACGCGGTGCGCGACGAGAAGCTGAAGGTGCTGCGCTCGCTGCGGCCGATGGCGCTGTCGGACGTCGCACGCGACACGGTGCGCGGCCAGTACACGGCCGGCGCGGTCGACGGCCAGCCGGTCAAGGGCTATCTCGACGAGGAGAACGTGCCGGCGGACAGCCACGCGGAGACCTTCGTCGCGCTGCGTGCGCACATCAACAACTGGCGCTGGGCGAACGTGCCGTTCTTCCTGCGCACCGGCAAGCGGCTGCAGCGCCGCCAGTCGGAAATCGTGATCGAGTTCGCCGACATGCCGTTCTCGATCATCCCGACCGGCCCGCGCCACTACAGCAACCGCCTCGTGATCCAGCTGCAGCCGGAAGAGTCGATCCAGCTGCAGATGCTCGCGAAGGAGCCGGGCAGCGGGATGAAGATGGTGCCCGTGAGCCTGAACCTCGACCTGCAGCAGGCGATTCCGGAACGGCGCGCGGAAGCGTACGAACGGCTGCTGATCGACGTGATCCGCGGGCGCCTCACGCACTTCATGCGCCGCGACGAACTCGAGGCCGCCTGGTCGTGGGTCGAGCCGATACTCAACGGCTGGAAGCAACTCGGCGACCGTCCGCGCCTGTACACCGCAGGCACGTTCGGGCCGGCGGCATCGTCGGCGCTGCTGGCGCGCGACAACATGTCGTGGTCCGAAGAGGCGTAAGAAGCTTAAGAAGCGCAGCACACGATGGCATGCCGGCGACGCGAGCGCCGTTGGCATGCCGGGTCACATCAGGGGCGCCCGCCGCACACCGCCCGCCTCCCGGCCGTAACCTTCGGCCAGAGAAAATCCGCTGAGCCGTCCTGCGCGGGAACGGCACCCGGCGGCGACGACGCAGCCGTCCCGGCTACACCGTCCCCATCCACGCCGCCTTGCGCCGCGTCGGCGCATCGCTGCCGCCGCTCCCGCCGCCCAGCACCTCGATCATGTAATCGACGAACGACGCGATCCGCGACGAAATCGCGGTATTCCGGTAATACACCGCGTTGATCGGCTGCTCGACGTCGAGCGTCTGCCGCGCGAGCACCTGCACGAGCCGCCCGGCCTCGCGATCCTGCGCGGTCATGAAATCCGACAGGCACACGACGCCCGCGCCCTCCAGCGCGAGCTGCCGCAGCGTCTCGCCGCTCGACGACCAGATAGCGGGCTCGATGCGGCTCGGCTCGCCGTCCGCGCCGAGGATCGGCCACACGTTCAGCGATTCGGGCTGCGTGAAGCCGAGCAGCGTGTGCTTGCCGAGATCCTCGACCTTGCGCGGCTGGCCGTGCGCTTCGATATAGGCGGGGCTCGCGAGGATGCGCAGCCGGCTGTTGCCGATCCGCCGGCTGTGCAAGGTCGAATCCTTGAGCCGGCCGATCCGGATCGCGACGTCGGTGCGCCGCTCGAGCAGGTCGATGATCCCTTCGTTGCTGTTCAGCTCCAGGTCGACCTTCGGGAAGCGTTCGCGGTAGCCGCGCACGAGCGGCACGATCACGTGCAGCATGAACGGCGTCGCGGCATCGACGCGCAACCGCCCCGACGGCATTTCGCGCCGCGCGAGCATCTGCTCCTCGGCGTTCTCGACCGATTCGATGATCGCGCGCGCCTCCTGCAGGAACGCGCGCCCCTCTTCGGTCAGTTCGAGCCGGCGCGTGGTCCGGCGCAGCAGCGTGGTCTTCAGCTTCTCCTCGAGCCGCGCGAGCGTGCGGCTCGTGGCCGACACGGTGAGGTCGAGCTGCTGGGCGGCGGCGGTGATCGAACCGGTGTCGACCACGGCGGCAAAGGCCTGGAGTTCGTCGAGGGTGATCTTCATTGTTGATCTGAAATCAAAACAATTTGGTTTATAGACCAGTTTTTCCGCAAAAGTAAAGGCGGCACACTGCGATCCATCCTCACTGGAACCAGGATCCCGCCATGCCACTCGCCCTGCTTGCGCTGACCATCAGCGCCTTTGCCATCGGCACGACCGAATTCGTGATCGTCGGGCTGATCCCGACGATCGGCGCCGATCTCGGCGTCAGCCTGCCGTCGGCCGGCCTGCTCGTCAGCCTCTACGCGCTGAGCGTCGCGATCGGCGCGCCGCTCCTCACCGCGCTCACCGGCCGCGTGCCGCGCAAGATGCTGCTCGCCGCGCTGATGGCGCTCTTCACCGTCGGCAACCTCGTCGCCTGGCAGGCGCCGGGCTACGAATCGCTGATCGTCGCGCGCGTGCTCACCGGCCTCGCACACGGCGTGTTCTTCTCGGTCGGCTCGATCATCGCGACCACGCTCGTGCCGAAGGACAAGGCAGCCAGCGCGATCGCGACGATGTTCAGCGGGATGACCGTCGCGTTCGTCGCCGGCATTCCGCTCGGCACCTTCATCGGCCAGCACTTCGGCTGGCGCGCGACGTTCCTGATCGTCGCGCTGTTCGGCCTCGTCGCGTTCCTCGGCGCGGTGGCGTTCGTGCCGCGCGGTCTTCCGCAAACGCCGCCGGCGCCGCTCGCCCGCCAGTTCCGCGTGCTCGCCCAGCCGCGCCTGCTGCTCGTCTACGCGATGACGGCGGTCGGCTACGGCGGCTCGCTGATCGCGTTCACCTACATGGCACCGCTGCTCGAACAGATCGCCGGCTTCACGCCATCGCAGGTCAGCCTCGTGCTCGTCGGCTACGGCGTGTCGGTCGCGGTCGGCAACGTGTGGGGCGGCAAGCTCGCCGACAGCGTCGGCCCGGTCAAGGCGCTCAAGCGGATCTTCCTGCTGCTCGCGATCGTGCTGCTCGCGCTGACCTTCACGGTGCACGTGAAATGGCTCGCGGTGCTGACGATGCTCGCGTGGGGCGCGGTCGCGTTCGGCAACGTGCCGGGCCTGCAGGTGTACGTCGTCAAGCAGGCGCGCCACTTCGCGCCGGACGCCACCGACGTCGCATCGGGCTTCAACATCGCCGCGTTCAACCTCGGCGTCGCGGGCGGCTCGTCGCTCGGCGGCCTGATCGTCGCGAACGTCGGCCTCGGCCACACGCCGTGGATCGCCGCCGCCGTCACGCTCGGCGCATTCGCGCTGACCGCGCTGAGCGGCCGTCTCGACCGCGGCCAGGGGCTGCCCGAACGCACGGCCGAACCCGTCGAACTCGCCCATTGAACGTCAACCTTTTGCAGGAGCTGCTCAGCATGAACGCATCGACCCAACGCCCGCCGTTCGCCGGCAAGACGTTCGAAGTCCGTTACGAGGGCCTCACCGCGCTCAACGCCTATGACGAAGACGGCCTCCGCATGCGCTACGAAATCACCGAAGGCGCATACGCCGGCGCGAAGGGCGAAGTCGCCTGCACGTGGCAGCACGTCGCCGGCGAGACCTATGCGATCTCGTGGCAGGAAGCCGACCGCGCCACCGTGGTGCACATCGACGACTTCGCGGCCGGCACATCGCGCTCGTTCTTCACCGCGGCGTCGCTCGATTTCTACCGGCTCGAAGGCAGCCTGCGCGCGATCTGAACGGAGACGCCCGATCATGTCCACCTCACTCGACAAGCTCACCGCCGGCGGCTTCAGCATCGGCATCGAACTGCCGCTCGACAACGACTGGTCGCCGGCCGGCGACGCGAAGCGCCAGCATGACGGCCGCCGCCCCGGCGTGCCCGACCTGGAAATGCACGCGGAACTCGCGCAACTGGCCGACACGCTCGGCTTCCGCGCGCTCTGGGTGCGCGACGTGCCGGTGTACGACCCGTCGTTCGGCGACGCCGCGCAGGTGTTCGAGACCTTCTCGTATCTCGGCTACCTCGCCGGCATCACGCGCGACATCCTGCTCGGCACGGCGGCCGTCGTGCTGCCGCTGCGCGAACCGCTGCTGACGCTGAAATCCGCCGCGACGATCCAGGAACTGAGCCGCTCACGCCTGCTGCTCGGCGTCGCGAGCGGCGACCGGCCGGTCGAATATCCGCTGTTCGGCCGCGACTTCGCATCGCGCGGCGCGAATTTCCGCGACCAGATCGCGCTGCTGCGCGACGGCGCGCGCGCTCACCTGCCGCCGGGCCTCGACGTGCTGCCGGCCGCGCGCTCGCCGGTGCCGCTGCTCGTCGCGGGTCTCGCGCAGCAGACGCCCGCCTGGATCGGCGAACACATGGACGGCTGCCTCGCGTATCCGGGCACGCCGGACGATCACCTGAAACGGGTCGCGAACTGGCGCGCGGTGGCCGGCAACAAGCCGTACGTGAGCTTCATCCACCTCGACCTCGCGGATGATCCGCACGAGCCGCTGCAGCGGCACCGCTTCGGCGCGCGCGCCGGGCGCATCGCGCTGACGGAGGAACTCGCGGCGATGCGCGACGCGGGCGTGCAGCACATCGGCCTGCATTTCCGCCGCAACCGCCGTCCGCTCGACGAGACGATGGCCGAGATCGCGTCGGACGTGCTGCCGGCATTCCATGCGAATGCGAACGACGCTGCCGACACGAGCGCGCACACGGCCACGGCCTGACGAAGGCACGCCGGCAGCCGGCTCGACCCACGACCGATATTTGACTTTAAATCAAATATTTTTGACCTCTAAAGGCGTTTATCTCATCAGTATCAAACGCCAGAATGACTTCCATACCGCAATCGGTCCACCTATCCCAGGAGCACAAGATGAGCAACATTCCCGCATTCGGCCTCGGTACGTTCCGCCTGCAAGGCCAGGTTGTGATCGACTCGGTCCGTAACGGCCTCGAAGTCGGCTATCGCGCGATCGACACCGCGCAGATCTACGGCAACGAAGCCGAAGTCGGCGAAGCGATCGCCGCGTCGGGCGTGCGCCGCGAAGACCTGTTCCTCACGACGAAGATCTGGGTCGACAACTATGCACCGGAAAAGCTGGTGGCGAGCCTCGAGGAAAGCCTGCGCAAGCTGCGCACCGACTATGTCGACCTGACGCTGATCCACTGGCCGGCCCCGGACAACGGCGTGTCGCTCGAGGCATTCATGACTGCGCTCGCCGAAGCCAAGGCGAAGGGCCTCACGCGCCAGATCGGCATCTCGAACTTCAACATCGAACTGACGAAGCAAGCGATCGCGGTGGTCGGCAAGGATGCGATCGCGACGAACCAGATCGAACTCAGCCCGTACCTGCAGAACCGCAAGCTGGTCGAGTTCCTGAACGCCGAAGGCATCCACGTGACGTCGTACATGACGCTCGCGTACGGCAAGGTGCTCGGCGACCCGGTGATCGGCGCGATCGCGCGGCGTCACGACGCGACGCCGGCGCAAGTCGCGCTGGCCTGGGCACTGCAACTCGGCTACTCGGTGATCCCGTCGTCGACCAAGCGCGAGAACCTCGCGAGCAACCTGCTCGCGCAGACGCTGCGCCTCACCGACGAAGACATGGCGCAGATCGCCGCGCTCGAGCGCAACGGCCGCGAAGTCGATCCGGCCGGCCTCGCGCCGACGTGGGACTAAGCGCGCCGCACCCTCAATCGACCCGTCCGCGGCCAGCCGGCCGCGGCACCGACAGGAATCCATCATGACCCAGGACCCGCTGTTCCAACCGCTGCAATTCGGCGCGCTGACGCTGCCGAACCGCATCGTGATGCCGCCGATGACGCGCTCGCGCGCGAGCCAGCCCGGCGACGAAGCCAACGAACTGATGGCCGCGTATTACGCGCAGCGCGCGAGTGCGGGCCTGATCGTCAGCGAAGGCACCTACATCGCGCCGCTCGGCAAGGGCTACGCATGGACGCCCGGCATCCACACGCCGTCGCAGGTCGCCGGCTGGCGCAAGGTGACGGACGCCGTCCACGCCACGCACGGCCGCATCTTCGCGCAGCTGTGGCACGTCGGCCGGCTGAGCCACACGAGCCTGCTCGGCGGCCGGCAACCCGTGTCGTCGTCGCCGCTCCAGGCGAAGGGCGTGAACGTGTTCATCGCCGGTGAAGACGGCAGCACGCCGGGCTTCGTGCAGGCCTCCGAGCCGCGCGCGCTGTCCGTCGACGAAATCCGCGAGATCGTCGATCAGTACCGCGCCGCCGCGCGCAACGCGATCGAGGCAGGCTTCGACGGCGTCGAGCTGCATGGCGCGAACGGCTATCTCGTGAACCAGTTCATCGACTCGAACGCGAACACGCGCACCGACGCGTACGGCGGCTCGCTCGAAAACCGGCTGCGCTTCCTGCGCGAAGTCACGCAGGCGCTGATCGAAGGCACCGGCGACGCATCGCGCGTCGGCATCCGCCTCGCGCCGTTGACCACGCTGAACGGCTGCGTCGACGACGATCCGGAAACGACCTACCTCGCCGCCGCGAAGCTGCTCGGCGAACTCGGCGTCGGCTACCTGCACATCGCGGAAGCCGACTGGGACGATGCGCCGCTGATGCCGGTCGAATTCAAGCAGCAGCTGCGTGCCGCGTACCCGGGCGTGCTGATCTACGCCGGCGCATATACCGCAGAGCGCGCCCGCGAAGCGATCGCCGCCGGCTGGGCCGACCTCGTCGCCTTCGGCCGCCCGTTCGTCGCGAACCCCGACCTGCCCGAGCGCCTGCGCACCGGCGCCGCGCTCACGCCGCACGACCGCAATACGCTGTTCGGCGGCGGCGCACAGGGCCTGACCGACTATCCGACGCTCGCGCAAGCCGCGGCGTAAACGATCCGAAGGAATCCTGCATGAAAGCAACGCTCGCCCGGCTCGCGCTCGCCGCGAGCCTGCCGTTCACGGCGGCCCAGGCGGCGCGCGCCGCGCGGCCAGCATGCTTGCAACGTCTCGCCGCTCAGCCGATCCGCATCGACAGCTCGACATCGCCGCCGAACGGCACCGACAGGTAGCCGTTCTCCGGCGCACGCACGTAGGTGAGGTAGTCGGGGCTGTATTCCGCGTTGTCGGCGACGACGAACGCGCCGGGCCGCAGCCGCGGCTCGACCCGCGCGAGGATCTCCGGATACAGCGCCTTCGCGCCGTCGAGCAACACGAGATCGACGGTCTCCGGCAGATCGGCCGCCAGCGTGCGCAGCGCATCGCCCACGCGGATTTCCACCAGATCGGCCAGCCCGGCCGCCGTCAGATTCGCGCGCGCCCGTTCGACCTTCGACGCTTCGAACTCGCTCGTGATCACCCGGCCGCCGCCGTTGTCGCGCAGCGCGGCCGCGAGGTGCAGCGTCGAGATGCCGAACGACGTGCCGAATTCGACGATCGAGCGCGCACCGCAGCCGCGCGCGAGCATGTACAGCAGCGTGCCCGTCTCGCGCGACACCGCGAGCGGATAGTCCTTCAGGCGTGCATAGAAATCGGCGTAACCGGTCTTGCTGCGCATCAGCCGCGCGTGCTCGTCGTGCGACAGGTCGGCGAAGTCCGGGCTCGACGCGGGCGACGATGCCTCGGCTTCGTCGAACAGGCGCGCGAGCAGCGCCGCCAGCGGGTCGTGAATCAGGGTGGTCATGCGAATCTCCGGTGTCAGGTTGAGTGCGTCAGGGCGCCCGACTAGAATATGACGAACTATTCATGTTTTACTATTCGCATTGGCAGACCCGTCATGACCGACCGCCGCAACACCCCGATCGCCTCGCGCAGACTGCCTCGGCAGGCCCGCTCGACCCAGCTCGTCGACGCCGTGCTGCAGGCCGCTATTCAGGTTCTGGCGACCGAAGGCGCGCAGCGCTTCACGATGGCGCGCGTCGCCGAGCGCGCCGGCGTGAGCGTCGGCTCGCTGTACCAGTACTTCCCGAACAAGGCGGCCGTGCTGTTCCGGCTCCAGCACGACGAGTGGCGGCAGACGTCCGGGATGCTCTGCGCGATTCTGCAGGACCCGCAGCAGACGCCGCCCGAGCGCCTGCGCACCGCCGTCCACGCGTTCATCCGTTCTGAATGCGACGAAGCGCCCATGCGCATCGCACTCGATGATGCCGCGCCGCTCTATCGCGACGCCCCCGAGGCGCAGGAAGTGAAGGCCGCGTGCAACCGGATCTTCAGCGCGTTCATGCGCGAAGCGCTGCCCGACGTGCCCGACGCCACGCATGCGCTCGCGTGCGAATTGATCATGACGACGCTCACGACGGGCGGCAAGGCATTCTCCGAAACCGCGCGCACGCCTGCGGAAATCGACGCATATGCGACCGCGATGGCCGACATGTTCTGCACGTACCTCGCGCATCTCGCGCGTGTCTGATGCAGTGGCAGGCCAGGACGAGCGCGGGCGCGGCCCGCGCGCGGCACCGGCATCATCCGGATGCGGGTTGCGCACGGCCGCGTTTTCACATCCGGCGCGGCTGTTTCCGCGCGCCCGCGCAGCCTCTCCGAAAGTCCTTCGTAAGAGTCGATGCATCACCCGCTCCCGCCCCGCCCGCCGACCCTGCATTCAAATAGTCGCCTTAACGGATTCGAACTAGGCGTATACACGCGTTCCGCGACCACGAAGCCCCGTTGCACGCCGATATAAGCGCTGCGACATGCGCTGCATGCTCATCCCCCAATGGGACGTGACGGGCCGTTCGCCTAACCTTCGCTACGGCAAAGCACACGTGACAGGATCGACCGCACCACGCGTCGCACGACGCGGCATACGCGCCCCCTTCGACGCGCGTACGACGACACGACTCACGCGTGAAGCGTCCCCACGACGCCGCCGAACATTCCAACCAGATTCGAGACACCCTGACGACGGTCCGCCACGGGCCGTTTCAGCATGCTGATAAAGGAGCAAGCTCATGAGTGATACCCCGGTGCAGCCGACGGTCGGCGTCGGCGCGGAAGAAACGGACTTCGGCACCAAGGGAGTCATCGACCGGTACTTCGGCATTTCGTCGCGCGGCAGCACGCAGCGTCGCGAAATCGTCGCGGGCGTGACCACTTTCCTCGCGATGGTCTACTCCGTGTTCGTCGTGCCCGGCATGTTCGGCAAGGCCGGCTTCGACACGAGCGCGGTATTCGTCGCGGTCTGCCTCACCACCGCGTTCGGTTCGCTGCTGATGGGCCTGTGGGCGAAGCTGCCGATCGCGATCGGCTGCGCGATTTCGCTGACGGCGTTCACCGCGTTCGGGCTCGTGCTCGGCAAGGGCCTGCCGCCGGCCGTCGCGCTCGGCGCCGTGTTCCTGATGGGTCTCGTGTTCACGGGCATCTCGGTCACCGGCGTGCGTTCGTGGATCCTGCGCAACCTGCCCGCGGGCGTCGCGCACGGCACCGGGATCGGCATCGGCCTGTTCCTGCTGCTGATCGCGTCGAACGACGTCGGCCTCGTGATCAAGAATCCGGGCGCCGGCCTGCCGGTCTCGCTCGGCCAGATCACCGCGTTCCCGGTCATCATGTCGGTCGTCGGCCTCGCCGCGATCTTCGGGCTCGAGAAGCGTCGCGTGCCGGGCGGCATCCTGCTCGTGGTGGTCGCGATTTCGCTGATCGGCCTCGCGTTCGATCCGGCCGTGAAGTACCGCGGCATCTTCGCGCTGCCGTCGCTGAGCGCACCGGGCCACGCGTCGCTGATCGGCGCGATGGACATCAAGGGCGCATTGTCGATGGCCGTGCTGCCGAGCGTGCTGGCGCTCGTGATGACCGCCGTGTTCGACGCGACCGGCACGATCCGCGCGGTCGCGGGCCAGGCCGGCCAGCTCGACGAGAACGGCCGCATCATCAACGGCGGCCGCGCGCTGACCGCCGATTCGGTCAGCTCGATCTTCTCCGGCTTCCTCGGCGGCGCGCCGGCGGCGGCCTACATCGAGTCGAGCGTCGGCGTGGCGGCCGGTGCGAAGACGGGCCTCGCGGCCGCGGTGGTCGGCGTGCTGTTCCTGGTCGTGATGTTCTTCTCGCCGCTCGCGGGCCTCGTGCCGTCGTACGCCACGGCCCCCGCGCTGATGTACGTCGGCCTGCTGATGCTCGGCAGCGTGAGCAAGCTGCACATGGACGACATGGTCGACGCGATGTCGGGCCTCGTGTGCGCGGTGTTCATCGTGCTGACCGCGAACATCGTGACGGGCATCATGCTCGGCTTCTCGACGCTCGTGATCGGCCGCGTCGCCAGCGGCGAATTCCGCAAGCTCAACGTCGGCACCGTGCTCATCGCGGCCGTGCTCGTCACGTTCTATCTCGGCGGCTGGGCGATCTGACCGCGGATCATGCGCGACGTCGCCTGCCGAAGGGCGGCGCGCATCGGGACGGCATCGTCTCCTCCACCATCGTCGTTGATGGTCTCCAGGCTCGGGAACGTACGTTTCCGGGCTTTTTTTCGTCGGTGCGACGGGGGTTCCGGCGGGCCCTCCGGCCGGGACGGGAAACCGCGGCAGCGTGCCGCGCATCGCGAATCCGCACGCGGTGCTACGATCGCGTTTTATCCTCCGGAACGCTCATGAATCCGTTCGGCATCGTCTCCGAATCAGACACGCGGACCGCGGCGCGCAAGCCACCGTTCATCCCGTCGTTCGGTTTCGTCGAAGTTCATGAATCGCGGCCGATCGACGCGCCGCCGTCGCGCATCATCGATGCGGTGGCCACGCTCGACATGCGCGCCGATCCCGTCATCGACGCGCTGCTTGCCGTGCGCGAAGCGCCGGCGGCCATCGCCCGCGCGCTGGGCCAGCGTCCGGCCGGCGCCGCCCGCGAGCGCTTCGGCTTCGATTCGTTCACGCTGCTGCATCGCGACGACACGTCGCTGTCGCTCGGGCTCGTCGGACGCTTCTGGCGTCCGACGCCCGACGTGCGCACGATCGACGACGCCGCGGCGTTCGTGCGGCACGACGATCCGGATGACGCGAAGCTGGTGTTGCGCTTCGAGGTCGTCGGGCTGTCGTCAGGCGCGCGGCTGCTGCGCACCGAAACCTTCGTGCACTGTCCGAGCGCGCGCACGCGCCTGCTGTTCCTGCCGTACTGGCTCGCGATCCGGCTCGGGAGCGGCTGGATCCGCCGCCGCACGCTCGCGGCCGTCGAACTGGCGCTCGCCTGACACGCCGGGACGCCGTCGAACGGAAACGCGATGATGTCGTATCGCGGCATACATCGACGGCATCTCGAACACGCACGCAACATCATCTGCAATCCTGATCGGTTTGCCGCCGGACACGGCGAAACTGTGCCGCGCACCGCCGCGCGATTTTTGTTCCGCCCCGCGCCCGCCGTCACCTCGCGCTACCCTATCGATCTTCGCGCCGGCGCCCCGGCCCGCCGCCAGATCCGAACCGATCGATGACCCGCATCCGCAACCACCTGAACATCGCGCAGCTCCAGGCCTTCGTCTCCGCCGCGCATCACAAGAGCCTGCGCGCCGCCGCGCGCGAGCTCGGCGTCACCCAGCCCGCGATCACGCACACGATCCGCGAACTCGAAACGGCGCTGAACGCGGAACTGCTCGTGCGCAGCGTGCGCGGCGTCGAGCTGACCGCGTGCGGCCACGCGCTGCTGCCGCGCGCCGAGCAGCTGCTCGGCGACATGCGCCGCACCGTCGAGGCCGTCGAGCAGGTGAAAGGGGAAATGTCGGGGCGCGTCGCGGTCGGCACGATGCCGTCGATCGCGCTGACCGCGCTGCCGCACGCGGTCACCGCCTTCCGCCGGTCGATGCCGAACGTGAACCTGCATCTGGAGGAAGTGACGGTGCCCGACGCGCTCGCGCAGCTGCGCAACGGCACGCTCGACATCGCTGCGATGCACCATGTGCCCGCGCTCGACCGCGATTTCACGCAGGTCCCGCTGCTGTCGACCGAGTTCACCGTCGTGATGCGCGAAGGCCACCCGCTCGCGCACGCGCGCCGATTAGAGGAATTGCTCGACGCGGAATGGATCGTCACGGTCGGCGCCGAGCAGTTTCCGCACAGCGTGATGGTCGGGATGTTCGAGGCGCGCGGGCTGCCGCTGCCGAAGCGCCTGCTGCGCTCGCCGATGTCGTTCGCGGTGACGCTCGGGCTCGTCGCGCGCTCCGACGTGATCGGCTGCTTCACGCGCCCGCTGGCCGCGATGGTGGCGCCGCTCGGGATCCGCACGGCCGATCTCGACGAAAGCATGCCGCGCTTCGACCTGTCGATCATCGCGCGCCGCGACCTGCTGCCGACGCCGGCGGTATCGCAATTCGTCACCTGCCTGCAGCGCGCGGTCAACGAAACGCTAGGTTGAATCGTTCCTTCCTCTGAAACGGTCGCGCGCCGCATGCGCAGCCGTCGGGTCCGGTATCGGGGCTTGTCCTAGGCGCCCTGCCGGTATTTTGTCTTGATAATCTTGCGCACGTCGCGCGCCCGCATCGGGCAGCGAAACGGACAGTCCGACGCGAAGCCGCGCCGGGCCGAAGGCTTACGGCGCGGCACAACCGCGCACCCATCGAACAAAACGAGGAGTCACCGAGTGAAAAAGATTCTTGCGGCTGTGACCGTGGCCCTGCTCGCCGTATCGGCCGGCACTGCATACGCGAAGGACTGGACGACCGTACGCTTCGGCGTCGACGCAAGCTACCCGCCTTTCGAATCGAAAGGGGCTGACGGCAAGGTGGTCGGCTTCGACGTCGATCTCGGCAACGAAATCTGCCGCCGCATCAACGCGAAGTGCGTGTGGATCGAGAACGACTTCGACGGGATGATCCCCGCACTGAAGGCTCGCAAGTTCGACGGCGTCCTGTCGTCGATGTCGATGACGCCGGCACGCGAGGAACAGATCGCGTTCTCGTCGAAGCTGTTCAACACGCCGACGCGCCTCGTCGCGAAGAAGGGCGCCGGCCTGATGCCGACGGCCGAATCGCTGAAGGGCAAGTCGGTCGGCGTCGAGCAGGGCACGATCCAGGAAACCTACGCGAAGACGTACTGGGCCTCGAAGGGCGTGAACGTCGTGCCTTACCAGAACCAGGACCAGGTCTACGCCGACCTGATCTCGGGCCGTCTGGACGGCGCGCTGCAGGACGCGGTGCAGGCTGAAATCGGCTTCCTGAAGACGCCGCGCGGCGCGAACTTCGATTTCGCCGGCAAGGACATCGACGATCCGAAGACGCTCGGCAACGGCGCCGGCATCGGCCTGCGCAAGGAAGACACCGACCTGAAGGCGAAGATCGACGGCGCGATCGCCGGCATGCGCAAGGACGGCACGTACGACAAGATCGCGAAGAAGTACTTCGATTTCGACGTGTACGGCAAGTAACACCGCGCAACGCGCGCCTCGCGACCGCGCAGACGGGCTCCGCAAGGAGCCCGTTTTTTTTGCTCGCGCTCGGCGAAAGGCCGCTCGACACGCGTGGACGAAGGGCTGCGGCGCAGTTATTTTTTACGCACCAACCCGATGATTCGTAAAGGAAATCGACATGGCCGGCGCGCGGTTTGATAGGTTCGCGGAAGGCAACGTACAATCGATCTTCCACGCATACCGGATCACTCGCGGCTGCGCCGCCCTCCCCTCATCATGCAAACGCAGACCCATCCGCTGATTTCCCCCGCCGTCGGCACCGAACGCCAGATCACGAGCTTCCACTACGGCCCGCGCGGCGGCAGGAAGGTCTACATCCAGTCGTCGCTGCACGCGGACGAACTGCCCGGCATGCTGGTCGCCGCGCTGCTGCGCCGCAAGATCGCCGCGCTCGAGACGGCCGGCAAGCTGCGCGGCGAAGTGGTCATCGTCCCCGTGCCGAACCCGATCGGCCTGTCGCAGCACGTGTTCGGCGATCACCTCGGCCGCTTCGAGCTCGGCTCGATGCAGAACTTCAACCGCAATTTCTACGATCTCGCGGCGCTCGTGCTGCCGCGCATCGAAGGCCGCCTGACGAACGACGCGCAGCGCAACCTCGCCGCCGTACGCGCCGCGATGCGCGAGGCGCTCGACGAACAGAAGCCGCGCACCGAGCTCGAATCGCAGCGCCTCGCGCTGCAGAAGCTGTCGTTCGACGCCGACATCGTGCTCGACCTGCATTGCGACAGCGACGCGGTGATGCACCTGTATACGAACCCCGATCTGTGGGAAGACGTCGAGCCGCTGTCGCGCTACCTGGACGCGCAGGCGTCGCTGCTCGCGCTGAATTCGGTCGGCAACCCGTTCGACGAGATCCACAGTTTCTGCTGGTCGGATCTGCGCAGCCGGTTCGGCGATCGCTTCCCGATCCCGAACGGCGCGATTTCCGTCACGGTCGAATTGCGCAGCGAGCGCGACGTGTCGTACGAACTCGCGGAGAAGGACTCACAAGCGATCGTCGAATACCTGACCGAGCGCGGCGTCATCGACGGCACGCCCGCGCCGCTGCCGCCGCTCGCGCATCCGGCCACGCCGCTCGCGGGCACCGATCCGCTCGTCGCGCCGGTGTCCGGCGTGATCGTGTTCCGCACGCCGGTCGGCGCATGGATCGAGGCCGGCCAGGATGTGGCCGACATCGTCGATCCGCTGACCGATCGCGTGATCACGCTGAAGAGCAGCGTATCGGGCGTGCTGTACGCGCGCCAGATCGTGCGCTTCGCGACCGCCGGGATGGAAGTCGCGCGGATTGCCGGCGCGAACCCGATCCGCACCGGGTCGCTGCTGTCGGCCTGAGTCGCCTCCGGTCCGGGCCGCCTGAACGGCCGGCCCGCGCGCCGCATCGCGACGCGCACCAACGAAATCGCCCGCTTGCGCGGGCGATTTGCTTTTCGGTCCGGCGGCATGCCCGGCGACGTGGCCGGGGGGCAGCCGGGCGCAGCGTTCAGAACGCCGGCACGATCGCGCCGCCGAACTTCTGGTCGATGAACTTGCGCACGTCGTCCGATTCATAGGCCGCGACGAGCTTCTTCACCCACGGCTTGTCCTTGTCCTGCGCGCGCACCGCGATCAGGTTCGCGTACGGCCCGCGCAGGTCCTCGATCGCGATCGCATCCTTCACCGGCGTGAGCCCGGCCTTCACCGCGTAGTCGGTGTTGATCGATGCGGCGTCGACATCGGGCAGCGCGCGCGGCAACTGCGCGGAGTCGAGTTCGACGATCTTGATCTTCTTCGGGTTCTCGGCGATGTCGAGCGGCGTCGCGTTCACGCCGTTGCTGCCGACGCCCGGCTTCAGCTTGATCACGCCGTACTTCTGCAGCAGCAGCAGCGCGCGGTTGCCGTTGGACGGATCGTTCTGGATCCCGACCTTCGCGCCGGCCGGCAAGTCCTTCAGCGACTTGAGCTTCTTCGAATAGAAGCCCATCGGCGCCGTGTAGGTCAGCCCGACGTTGACGATCTTGTAGCCGCGCTGCTTGATCTGGCTGTCGAGGAACGGCTGGTGCTGGAAGCCGTTCGCATCGAGGTCGCCCGCATCGAGCGCCGCGTTCGGCTGCACGTAGTCGTTGAATTCGATGACCTTGATCGCGAGCCCTTCGCGTGCGGCGACTTTCGTCACCTCGGTCCAGATCTGCGCGTCGGGGCCGCTCATCGTGCCGATCTTCAGCGTCTGGGAATCGGCGTGCGCGCCGGGCGCGGCAAAGGCCAGCGCCGCGGCAAGCGCGCCGAGGCCGGTCAGGATCGAACGTCGCATGGTGTCCTCTTGTCCCGTGTCGTTGTTGAAGCGCGCATCGTGGCACGGGGCCGGACCGGCACCAACCAAGCTTATTTCATGTGCATATTCCTCACTCCGATCGAATCTCAGGCGGAATCGGTATAACTCCCTGCTGTACAACCGGGCAGAATCCAATGTCGCATCGGCACCACAGATTTGTCATATGACAAAGGCTGTCACATTCATTACGTGGCCCGCCGATAAAGTTGCGACCGGTCCGTGAAAGCGCCCATAGAGAGCGCCGGAACCGCAACTGGACACGCCATTTACTCGCTCGGAGAATCCTTTGAACAAGAAACTGTTGACCATCGCCATCCTCGCAGCAACGGCTGGCACGGCGCACGCACAAAGCAGCGTGACCCTGTACGGTGTCATCGATGCCGGTATCAGCTACGTGAACCACAGCAAGACCGCGAACGGCGGCAGCGGCAAGCTGTTCAAGTACGACGACGGCGTGGCCCAGGGCAGCCGTTGGGGCCTGCGCGGCACCGAAGACCTCGGTGGCGGCCTGAAGGCGATCTTCGTGCTCGAAAACGGCTTCAACAGCGGCAACGGCACGATCGGCCAGGGCGGCGCGATCTTCGGCCGTCAAGCATACGTCGGCCTGAGCCAGGCGCAATACGGCACGGTCACGTTCGGCCGTCAGTACTCGTTCTCGACCGACATCCTCGGCTCGAACTACTCGACGGGCGGCAACACGGTCGCGGGTAACTACGCGTACCACGTGAACGACGTCGACCAGCTCACGTCGAGCCGCATCAACAACTCGGTGAAGTTCCAGAGCGCGAACTACGCCGGCTTCACGTTCGGCGCGTTGTACGGCTTCTCGAACTCGACCGACTTCGCAGGCGCACCGTCGACCACGACGGGCACCACGACGACGGCCGGTTCGTCGCGCGCATACAGCTTCGGCCTGAACTACGCGAACGGCCCGTTCGCGCTCGGCGCCGCCTACACGGACATCCGCTTCCCGAGCCAGTCGACGCCGGCATTCTCGACGTCGATCGCGAACATCGCGCTGACGAACATCCGCGACCTGCGCACGTACGGCGTCGGTGGCCGCTACCTCTTCGGGCCGGCAACGGCATGGCTGCTCTGGACGCGCACGCAGTTCACCCCGATCGCGGCTGGCGCATCGGGCACGTTCTACAACGCGTATGAAGCGGGCGTGAAGTACGCGATCACGCCGGCCCTGTCGGCAGCAGTCGGCTACACGTACACGAACGCCACGCAAAGCGGCAACTCGGCACACTGGAACCAGGGCAACATCGGCCTCGACTACGCACTCAGCAAGCGTACGGACGTGTACGCGCTGGTCATCGGCCAGAAGGCGTCGGGCAACAACGTGCAGGCGCAGATCGGCTCGAGCACGAGCTACTTCAGCACGTCGGGCAACGGTGCGACGAACCAGATCGCCGCGCGCGTCGGTATCCGCCACAAGTTCTAAAGCATCCGCTTAACTCGTCCGCTCATCGCGCGGATGACGACGGCACGAAGCGCCCCGCTCCATGCGGGGCGCTTTTTTATGGGCTTTTAAGTTTCGCTTAATTCTGGGCTGAGAGGATGCTCTCACCCCCCCTGTTGGCCGCCTGAGCATCGGCGGCTTCTTTTTTTTGAGACCCACTACGGCACCGCCATCAACTGCCCGCAAGACAGGATCGGAGGCCAAGATGATCGAAGATACCGTTTTCAGCCATCTGCACGCGATTCTGACGCGTCAGCATTCGCTACCGGTCCAGAGCTGCCGCGTGTCGGTGGCGATGCAGCGCCCATGGGGCCGCCCGTACCGGCTCGTCGAATGGACGATGCATCTCGACGCGCCCGCGCGGCGCCAGATCGTGCCGGCCGAATCGACCGACGAAGAGATCGCCGAGGTCGTCGCGTCGCACGTGCCGGGCCGCCTGTACGGCGACGGCCAGCTGCAGTTCTGACTTCCCCCTCGTTACGCCTCGTTACCCGTCCCTGCCCGCAGCGCGGCCGGCCCGCACGCATCGTGCGGCACTCGGTCTCGTTTGACGCGGCAACGAAGTCTGCTACGCTGCGCGTTTTCGTCCACGCACCATACGATGGAAAACGCATTCAACGAACGCGGCGTGATGGTCACGCGCAACGGCCTGTCGGCCGCCGGGCAGGTCTTCCCGCTGCGTGACATCCGCAACGTCGACGTCGTCAAGATCCCGAAGAATCGCCTCGTGCCGTCGCTGATCTCGCTGATCGGCGTGGTCGCCGCCATTGCCGGCGGCATCGGCGGATCGAGCGCCGCGCTGGTCGTCGGCGTGATGCTCGCCGTCGTCGGCTATCTCGCCTGGACCACGCAGGACATCACGTACCGGCTGATGGTCGAGATGCCCGACGGCAAGCGCGAAGCGCTGTCGAGCGTCGACCCCGAATTCGTCGAACGCGTCGCGCAGGTCGTGCGCGATGCACGGACGGCGACGGCCGCCGGCTGATTTCCGCTGCGCGCGCCGACCACCTACTATGAAATGAGCGGCACGCCGCCGCGTCGTTCGAGGAGGTCGGCATGAACCCCCAATCGCTGTCCGGCATGCTGCGCGCGCAGGAACTGCTGCTCGTCACGATGATCCGCGCGCTTCCGCCCGACGCACGCAGCGCGCTCGTCGACCTCTACGCCGAACAGCTCGCGTTCGCCGAACAGGCCGGCTTCGAAGGTCACGGCGATCGCGCGACACACGACGCGTTCATCGCGCATGCGCGCAACCTGCTGATTCGCATCGAATCGCTCGCATAGGGCCTCTGCTCACGCCGATAACGGACCCGCGCCGGCCCGCTTCTCCCGAATTTGCCCCTGCGCGGCGCGTCCGGTCCGCGCCGGCGGCGCACGTCCTCAGACGCCGCTTTCCGTTCTTGTATTGATAATAGTTCTCATTTACACTGAACGAATCATCAATTCCCTTTCAATTCGCCGTTCGCCGCCTGCCGCGCGCGAATGGGCCAGCCAGGTGAACGCGTCACCCAGCCAGCCTTCGGGCTAGTCATCGTCAATGGGAGACCACCTGTGCATTGCTATCCGCTGGCGCGGCGGCCGATCTGTGCCGCGCTGTTCGGCGCGTTCGGCCTGTCCGCCGCCCCGGCTTACGCCGATTCGTCGCCGCAAGGCGCCAACCCTTCATCTGCCGTGCTGACCACCGCCGCCGCATCCACGCGCGGCAATGCGGCGCTGCTCGACCCCGTCACCGTCACGGCCACCCGCACCGCCACCGCCGCGAGCCGCACGGCCGCGTCCGTGTCGGTCATCAGCGACGACGATCTCGACGAGCAGCAGGCGACCAACATCAAGGACGCGCTGCGCTACGAGCCGGGCGTCACGGTGCGCCGCACCGCGTACAGCCCCGGCAGCGCCGCGCTCGGCGGCGGCCGCGACGGCGATTCGAGCATCAACGTCCGCGGCCTCGAAGGCAATCGCGTGCTGCTGATGGAAGACGGCATCCGCCTGCCGAACGCGTTCTCGTTCGGGCCGCTCGAAGCCGGCCGCGGCGACTACGCGGATCTCGACATGCTCAAGCGCATCGAGATCCTGCGCGGGCCGGCATCGGCGCTGTACGGCAGCGACGGGCTGACCGGCGCGGTGAACTTCATCACGAAGGATCCGCGCGACCTGCTGTCGATCTACGGCAAACCCACCTACTTCTCGCTCCGGCCGGGTTACGACTCGGCCGACCGCAGCGTCGGCGCGACGGTGTCGGCCGCGGGCGGCAACGACCGCGTGCAGGGGATGATCATCGCCGACGGCCGGCGCGGCCATGAGGTCGACACGCGCGGCAGCGACAATTCCGCGAGCACGCTGCGCACGACGTCGAACCCGCAGGACGTCTATTCGGAATCGCTGCTCGGCAAGCTCGTGCTGACACCCACCGCGGGCGACACGATCAAATTCACCGCGGAAACCGTGCAGCGCCGCGTGAGCACCGACGTGCTGTCGGCGATCAACCCGCCCGGCACGCTCGGGCTCACGACGCACGACCGGCTCGAGCGCAACCGCTTCAGCATCGACTACGACTTCCGCGACGATGCGTTGCGCTGGTTTCAGAACGCACACGTTCAGTTCTACTACCAGGATGCGATGCAGGATCAATACGCGTTCGAGACGCGCGGCGCGCCGCTGAAATCGCGCTCGCGCGACAACCAGTACAAGGAGCGCACGTTCGGTGGCGCCGCGTTCGCCGAAAGCGGCTTCTCGACGGGCCCGCTCGCGCACAAGCTGCTGTATGGCGTCGACGGCAGCCTGTCGCGCGTGACGAACCTGCGCGACGGCACGGTGCCGGGCGTCGGCGAGGCGTTCCCGAACAAGGCGTTTCCCGATACCGACTACACGCTGTTCGGCGCGTTCGTGCAGGACCAGGTCGGCTATGGCCGCCTGCTCGTCACGCCGGGGCTGCGCTTCGACACGTACCGGTTGAGCCCGACGCGCAACGATCCGCTGTTCACCGGCACCGCGGTGTCGACGAGCGCGAACGAAGTGTCGCCGCGCGTCGCGGTGCTCTACGAGATCACGCCCGCGCTGATTCCGTATGCACAGTACGCGCACGGCTTCCGCGCGCCGACGCCCGACCAGGTGAACAGCAGCTTCTCGAACCCGGTGTACGGCTACACGTCGATCGGCAATCCGAACCTGAAGCCCGAAACCAGCGACACGTTCGAAGCCGGCCTGCGCGGCAAGGCCGGCACCGGCTACGGCGTGGTGCGCTACAGCGCGGCCGCGTTCACGGGCCGCTACCGCAACTTCATCGCGCGCACGACGATCGCGGGCGGCGGCCGGCCAACCGACCCGTTCGTGTTCCAGTACGTGAACTTCGCCGACGCGCGCATCCACGGCCTCGAAGGTCGTGCCGAATGGATCATGCCGAACGGCGTCACGCTGAAGACCGCGATGGCGTTCACCAGGGGCTCGACGCGGAACGACGGCGCGGCGAGCCAGCCGCTGAACACGATCAATCCGTTCTCGGCGGTGTTCGGCGTGCGCTACGAACCCGGCGAACGCTGGTTCGTGCAGACCGACCTGCTGTTCCAGGCCGCGAAACGCGACAAGGACATCGACAAGTCCGACTGCTCGAACAAGGCGTGCTTCGCGCCGCCGTCGTCGTTCGTCGTCGACCTGCGCGGCGGCTACCGCTTCAACAAGCATGTGAGCGCGACGATCGGCATCCGCAACCTGTTCGACCGCAAATACTGGAACTGGTCGGACGTGCGCGGCATCGCCGCCGATTCGCAGGTGCTCGACGCGTATACGTCGTCCGGACGCACCGTCGCCGTCAGCATGAAAGTGGATTTCTGATGCGCGCGATCGCGCGTTCCTGCCCAACCGTTACTTGAAGGAGTCCGACATGATGCATTCCGCCCTTCCCGGCCAGCCGGCCACGCCGGCCCGCGCGCCCGCCGCGTTGCGCGACGCATTCGTCAAGCTCAAGGCCGAGCGCCAGCTGCGCAACCGCGACGTCGCGCAGGCGCTCGGCGTCAGCGAAGGCGAGGCGCTCGCCGCGTTCGTCGGCGAGCACGTGGTGCGGCTCGACGCGCGCTTTCCGGCGATGTTCGAGGAAATGCCGCGCCTCGGCCGCGTGATGGCGCTCACGCGCAACGACACGGCCGTCCACGAGAAGGACGGCGAATATGCGCAGATGAGCCACGACGGCCCGGTCGGCCTCGCGCTCGGCGACATCGACCTGCGCATCTTCTACCGTCACTGGGCGTCCGCGTTCGCGGTGCGCGACGAAACCTCACACGGTCCGCTAAAGAGTTTGCAGTTCTTCGACGCGCAGGGTCATGCGATCCACAAGGTCTACCTGCGCGCGCACAGCGATCACGCGGCGTACGACGCGTTCGTCGAACGCTGGCGCGCGGCGTCGCAGGAGCCGGGGCTCGACGTCGTGCCCGCCGCACCGAAAACGCCCGAGCGGGCCGATACCGGGATCGACGTCGCAGGCTTTCGCGCCGCATGGGACGCGATGACCGACACGCATCAGTTCTTCGGCATCACGCAGCGCTTCGGCGTGAGCCGCATGCAGGCGCTGCGCCTCGCCGAGCCGCGGTACGCGTATCCGGTCGAGGCGACGCGCGCGCTGCGTCACGTGCTCGAACGGGCCGCGGGCAGCGGCCAGCCGATCATGGTGTTCGTCGGCAATGCAGGGATGATCCAGATCCACACGGGCCCCGTCGCGAACGTGCGCGAGGTCGGCGCATGGATCAACGTGCTCGACCCGGGCTTCAACCTGCACGTGCGCGAGGACCTGATCGCCGCCGCGTGGGTCGTGAAGAAGCCGACGAGCGACGGCATCGTCACGTCGCTGGAGTTGTTCGACCGGCAGGGCGACCATGTCGCGCTGCTGTTCGGCGAACGCAAGCCCGGCCGCGTCGAACGCGACGACTGGCGCGCGCTCGTCGCGACGCTGCCGTCGGCGGCGCGCGGAGACGCGCGGTGAGCGCGCGATCGTTCCAGCCGCGACGCCGCGTCGTGCTCGCGGGCGCGATCGCCAGCGCACTCGCGGGCGCGCTGCCCGGCCGAGCGCTCGCGCAAGCCGCGCCGAAGCGCGTGGTCGTGATCGGCGGTGCGCTTGCGGAAACCGCGTTCGCGCTCGGCGGCGCCGACGCGCGCGGTTACCGGCTCGTCGGCACCGACACGACCTGCACGTACCCGGACGCCGCGAAGCGCCTGCCGAAGGTCGGCTACCAGCGCGCGCTGTCGGCCGAGGGGCTGCTGTCGCTACGGCCCGATCTCGTGCTCGCGTCGGCGGAGGCCGGCCCGCCCGCCGCGATCGCGCAGGTGAGAAGCGCGGGCGTCGCGGTCACGACGTTCGACGAGCGGCACGACGTCGATTCGGTGCGCGCGAAGATCACCGGCGTCGCGCAAGCGCTCGACGTACGCGACGCGGGCACCGCGCTGCTGCAACGCTTCGATCGCGACTGGCAGGCCGCGCGCGACGCGGTCGCCGCGCGCGTGCCCGGCGGCGCGCAGCCGCCGCGCGTGCTGTTCGTGCTGAACCATACCGGCAACCAGGCGCTCGTCGCCGGCCAGCGCACGGCCGCCGACGCGATGCTCCGCTACGCGGGCGCGCGCAACGCGATGCAGGGTTTCGATCACTACAAGCCGCTGACGACCGAGGCGCTGGCCGCCGCCGCCCCCGACATCGTGCTGATCTCCGACGAAGGACTCGCGGCGGTCGGCGGGCGCGCCGCGCTGCTCGCCGCGCCCGGCTTCGGCGCGACGCCGGCCGGCCGCGCACGGCGCGTCGTGTCGCTCGATGCGCTGTTCCTGCTCGGCTTCGGTCCGCGCCTGCCGCTCGCCGTCACGACCCTGCACCGGCGCCTGTCGGATGCGCTCGCCTGATTCCGGAGCGTCCCGATGCCTGTTCATGCTTCGCCTTTCCCCGCGCGGTCGCACGTATCGCATGCCAGCGCCGCGCGCGTCGGCGCGTCGCGCCGCCTCGTACCGTTCGCGCTGGCCGCGCTGGCCGCGCTCGTGTGTGTCATGTCCGTCATCGCGCTGTGCGTGGGCGCGTACCGCATTCCGTTGGCGGAGGCCTGGGCCGCGCTGAGCGGCGACCCGGCCGCCCGGCAGGCAGGCGCGGTGCTGTTCGACATCCGCGCGCCGCGCGTCGTGCTCGCGCTGCTGGTCGGCGGCGGCTTCGGCGCGGCCGGCGCCGCGATGCAGGCACTGTTCCGCAATCCGCTCGCCGACCCGGGGCTCGTCGGCGTGTCGAGCGGCGCGGCGCTCGGCGCAACGACGACGATCGTGCTCGGCCCCGCGTTGTTCTCCGCGCACGCGAGCGCGGCCGTGCTGCCCGTCGCCGCGTTCGCCGGCGCGCTCGCGGTCGCGGCGCTCGTCTACCGGCTCGCCGCGTCGCGCGGCCGGCTCGCGCTGCCGCTGCTGCTGCTCGCCGGCATCGCGATCAACGCGCTGGTCGGCGCGGCGATCGGCCTGCTCACGTTCGTCGCCGACGACGCGCAGTTGCGTTCGCTGACGTTCTGGAGCCTCGGCAGCCTCGGCGGCGCGCAATGGTCCGCGCTGGCGGCCGTCGCGCCGTGCGTCGCGATCGGCTGCGTGCTGCTCGCGCGCGACCGTGACGCGCTCAACGCATTGCAGCTCGGCGAAACCGAGGCGCTGCACCTCGGCGTGCCCGTGCAGCGGCTCAAGCGGCGCGTGCTCGTCGCGGTCGCGCTCGCGGTCGGCGCGCTCGTGTCGTGCGCGGGCATCATCGGTTTCATCGGCCTCGTCGCGCCGCACTGCGTGCGCCTCGCGTGCGGCCCCGACCAGCGCGTCGTGCTGCCCGGCGCCGCATTGCTCGGCGCGCTGCTGACGCTCGCCGCCGATCTCGCCGCGCGCACCGTCGCCGCGCCCGCCGAGATTCCGCTCGGCGTGCTCACCGCATTGCTCGGCGCACCGTTCTTTCTCGCGCTGCTGTGGAAAAGCCGCGGCGCGCTCGGCGGCTGATCCTTCATGCACCCATCATGCTGACTGCCCATCATCTCGGCGTCGCCCGCCGGCACCGCACCGTTCTGCACGACCTGTCGCTGTCGATCGAACCCGGCCGCGTGACCGCGCTGCTCGGTCGCAACGGCGCGGGCAAGAGCACGCTGCTGAAGACCCTGGCGGGTGAACTGACCGGCAGCGTCGCGCCGAACGGCGTGCGCGTGACCGGCGACATCACGCTGAACGGCGAACCGCTCGCGCACATCGACGCGGCGCGGCTCGCGTGCCTGCGCGCCGTGCTGCCGCAGGCCGCGCAACCGGCGTTTCCGTTCAGCGTCGACGAAATCGTGCTGCTCGGCCGCTATCCGCATGCGCGGCGCGGCGGCCCGCGGCACGTGATCGCGCATTGCGATCGCGACATCGCATGGCAGGCGCTCGAACGCGCGGGCGCCGACGCGCTCGTCGGCCGCGACGTGACGACGCTGTCGGGCGGCGAGCTCGCACGCGTGCAGTTCGCGCGCGTGCTCGCGCAGTTGTGGCCGGACGACGACGCGCAGCCGAGCCCGCGCTACCTGCTGCTCGACGAGCCGACCGCCGCGCTCGATCTCGCGCACCAGCACCGGCTGCTCGATACCGTGCGCACGGTAGCGCGCGAGTGGCGGCTCGGCGTGCTCGCGATCGTCCACGATCCGAACCTCGCCGCGCGGCACGCGGATACGATCGCGATGCTCGCGGACGGCACGATCGTCGCGCAGGGTGCGCCGCGCGACGTGATGACGCCCGGCCATATCGCGCAGTGCTACGGATTCGCCGTGAGGATGGTGGAAACGGGCGACGGGGCGCCGCCGCTCATGGTGCCGGCGTAGAACACGCGTATCGTCGCGTCCGTGCGGCACCCTCGCTCAACGCTCGACGTCCGCGACACCGAACGTGCGCATCTTCCACCCGAGCCGTACGGCCAGCATCCGCATCGTGAAGCCGGCCGCCAGCGCAACCGCCGTCGCGAACCCGGCATCGACGCCGAGATGCTGGATCCCGACATACAGCGTGCCCGTGAAGAACGCGACGCTCGCATACAGTTCGTCGCGCAGGATCAGCGGCATCTCGTTGCACAGCAGATCGCGCAGCATCCCGCCGCACACGCCGGTGATCGCACCGGCCAGCACGACGATGATCGGCGCGGTGCCCGTCGACGCGCCGATGTCGCAGCCGATGATCGTGAACGCCGCGAGGCCGATCGCGTCGACGGTGACGAACAGCGTCTTCATGCGCGCGACGTGCCGCGCGGCCCACGACGCGACGGTCGCCGCGGCGAGCGTGATCACGAGGTACTCGGGATGCGCGATCCAGCCGAGCGGATAGTGGCCGAGCAGCACGTCGCGCACGGTGCCGCCGCCAAGCGCCGTGACCGCGCCGACGAGCGCGAGCCCGAAGCGGTCCATCCCGCGCCGCATGCCCATCAGCGCGCCCGACATCGCCTCCGCGACGATCGCGATCAGATAAAGCGTATGCATCGCGCGCCTCAGTCTTCGGTACGGAACAGGTCGAGCACGCGTTCGCGTTCGGCCGCGTCGACGGCGGCCGGCATCGGCTCGCCGGACATGCCGCGCCCGTCCGGCGCATCGGACGCCGGCGCACCGCCACAGGCAAAACGGCTGCGGATGAACGGCGGCATGTCGGCGGTGCAAGTGCCGCGCATGTATTCGGCGTACACGAAATCGCCGTCGACGAGCGCGACGTCCTGCGGCGGCGTCGCATCGACCGGCGTACGTCCGTCGACGGCCGTCTTCATGTAGTCGAGCCAGACCGGCAGCGCGAGCGTCGCGCCGGTCGCGCGCCCCATCGGGCGCGGCGTGTCGTAGCCGAGCCACGCGACCGCGACGATGCCCGACGAATAGCCGGCGAACCACGCGTCCTTCGAGCCGTTCGACGTGCCCGTCTTGCCGGCCGTGTCGTCGCGGCGCAGCGCGAGCGCGCCGCGCGCGGTGCCGGCCCGCACGACGTCGCGCAGCATGCTGTCCATCACGAACGCATTGCGCACCGACACGACGCGCGTGCCTTCAGGCGTCGTCGCCTCGTACATCGCGCTGCCATGACGCTGCTTCACCGACAGGATCAGCCGCGGCACCATCCGTATCCCGCCGTTCGCGAACACGCCGTACGCGCTCGCGAGTTCGAGCGGCGTCACGGCGCCCGCGCCGAGCGCGAGCGGCAGCGACGCCGGATTGCGCCGCGCGTCGAAACCGAAGCCCACCGCATGCTGCTGCACGTAGCGCGCGTCGGCCGCCTGCATCAGGTTGACCGCGACGAGGTTCTTCGAGCGCACGAGCCCGCGCCGCACCGGGATGAAGCCCTCGTATCGGTTGCCGAAATTGCGCGGACGCCACGGCCGCGCGCCGGTTTCCGCATGCGTGAGCGTGCGCTGCGTATCGTCGACCAGCACGCCCGGGAAGTAGCCCTTCTCCAGCGCCGCCGAATAGACGAACGGCTTGAAACTCGACCCCGGCTGGCGATACGCCTGCAATGCATGGTCGAACACGTTGCGGCCGAAATCCGCGCCGCCGACGAGCGCGAGCATGTCGCCCGTCGCCGCATCCAGCGACACGAGCGCGCCTTCGAGCCCGTTGCGCACATCGCGCTTGCCGGGCTGGCGGCGCAGCGTACGCCCGAGCGCGGCCTCGGCCGCGCGCTGGTCGCGCATCGAGATCGTCGTCGTCACGTCGAGGCCGAGCGTATAGGCGTCGTCGTGAAAGCGCTCGACCATCATCCGGCGCGCGCGCTCCGCGACGTACGGCGCCGCGACGATGCCGGGCGGCGGCGTGGTCGCCAGCACGATCGGCAGGTCGACCGCCTCGCGATAGGTCGCCTCGTCGAGTTCGCCGAGCGCGTGCATGCGGCCGAGCACGTAGTTGCGCCGCGCGGTCGCGCGCGCCGGATTGACGACCGGGTTGAACGCGGACGGCGCCTTCGGCAATCCGGCGAGCACGGCCGCCTCGCCCGCGCTCAGCGCGTCGAGCGGCTTGCCGAAATACACGTTCGCGGCCGCCGCGAAACCGTACGCGCGCTCGCCGAGATAGATCTGGTTCATGTACAGCTCGAGCAGCTTGTCCTTGCCGTATTCGCGCTCCAGCTTGATGGCCATCAGGATCTCGGCGAGCTTGCGGCTCAGCACCTTGTCGCGTGTCAGGTAGAAATTGCGCGCGACCTGCATCGTGATCGTGCTGCCGCCCTGCCCCGGCTGCCCGGTCACGACGTTCGCGAAGGTCGCGCGCGCGAGGCCGCCGACGTCGATCGCGCCGTGCTGGTAGAACTTCGCGTCCTCGGCCGCGAGCAGCGCGTGGCGCATCAGCGGCGGAATGCGTTCGAGCGGCACGAACTCGCGGCGCTCGACGCCGTACTCGGCCAACAGGTCGCCGTCGCGCGAAAAAATCCGCAGCGGCAGCGCGGGACGGTAGGCGGCCAGATGTTCGACGGACGGCAGTTGCGTCCAGATGCGGTGAATCGTCCATGCGCCGATGCCCGCGCACGCGAGCGTCAGGCCGAGCAGCGCGCCCGCGAGCATGCGCCATGCGCGGCGGCGGCGTGACGGTGCGGACGGTGGCGCGGGGGGCGGCGATGGGTTGGCGGTGGGGTCGGTCATGTCGGGCTCCTTCTTCAGTGCCGCGACGGCCGGCGCGCGAGTGGCGCCGATCGTCGCGAAAGGCGCGCATTGTCGAAGGGATGGCGCGAAACCGGAACATTCTTCAGCCAAAGTTTGGCTGGCTAAATTTTATTTAGGAAAGCCCGGCGGGGGCCGCTCGCGCGGTGCACGCAGGCCTATGGCATGTCGTCACGGCCGAGCGCACCGGGCGCGCGAGCCGGTTCGCTTGTACCATCGTCGGATGTTCGATCGATACCTCGACCTGTGGGGCCTCGTTCCCGACGGCGGCCCGATCCTGACCGCGAGCGGCGGCCTGTTGCCGGTCGTCTGGCGCACACGGCCGGCAATGCTGAAAGTCGCGACCTGCGACGAAGAGCGTCGCGGCAATGCGCTGATGACCTGGTGGAACGGGGATGGCGCCGCGCGCGTGTGGTTGCACGACAGCGACGCGGTACTGCTCGAACGCGCGCAGCCGGCGCCGACGCTCGCCGGCTTGTCCGCCGCGGGACACGATGACGACGCGATCCGGATCGCATGTCGCGTGGTCGCGCGGCTGCATGCGAATCGCGCACCGGCACCGCCCGCGGCCGTGCCGCTGCCCGACTGGTTCCACGCGCTGCTGTCGCACGACACGGACGACGACGTGCTGCGGCGTTCTGCCGAGACGGCGCACCGGCTGCTGGCCGTGCCGCCCGTCGATGACGTCGTGCTGCACGGCGACATCCATCACGGCAACCTGCTGTATTTCGGCGATCGCGGCTGGCTGGCGATCGACCCGAAGGGGCTTCGTGGCGACCGCACGTTCGACTACGCGAACCTGTTCTGCAATCCCGCGCACGACATCGCTGTGGCTCCCGCGCGCTTCGAGCGTCGCGTCGTGCTCGTTGCGGATGCCGCACAGCTCGACCGGCGGTGGTTGCTGCAATGGATTCTCGCGTGGTCGGGGCTGTCGGCCCTGTGGTTGATGGAAGACGGCCTGCCGCCCGATACGCGGCTGCAGGTTGCGCAACTCGCGGCAATCGCGCTCGGTCCGTAGCGGATTTCCGAGGGAAAGCGGCGAAGACCACCGTATCCGGCCAGAAGCGGTCGCTCACGCAAGTTGGCCGAGTGACCGCTTCGCTCCGCTTAACCGCCAAACCGCTTCGTGCACAGGCATGCGACGTGAACAAGCGTCACTTCAGATGTTTTCGGTCATCGTCAGAATGATCTTTCCCACGTTCAGGGCCGACTCCATCCGTCGATGGGCAGCCGCGGCATTGGCGAGAGGAAACACGCTGTCGACGACCGGCTCCAGGCCCGCTCCTCCCGCAAAGCGGTCCAGCCAATGTTCGCGAAACCGCCGAACCATCGCGTGCTTCTCGCGCTGGTCGCGCGACTTCATCACCGTGCCGATGATTTGCAGATGACGGTACAGGATCTGTTCGAGACTCACGCTCACGTCACCGCCGCCGCCGAGTATGCCGACCTGCACCAGCCGGCCGCCGTTTGCCAATGACGCGACATTCCGGGAAAAATACGGCGCGCCCACGAAGTCGATAACCACGTCGACGCCGCGTTTGTCTGTCCTGCTTGCGACGACTTCCGAAAAGTCCTGCGTCTTGTAGTCGATCGCATGGTCCACACCCAGTTGAACGATCCGTTCCAGCTTCGAGGCTTCGGCGGTCGCGAATATCGTCGCGCCGGTTGCGTAGGCCAGTTGGACCGCCGCGGAACCCACCCCGCCCGCCGCTGCGTGAATAAGCACCGATTCGCCACGCTGCAAGCGGCCAAGATGCAACAACGCTTCGTGCGCCGTGACGAAGACTTCCGGTATCGCAGCCGCGTGCACGTAGTCGATCGTTGCCGGAATGGGCATCGCCATTCTCCAGTCAATGCGCGCCAGTTCTGCATAGGCCCCGCCGCCCACGACGCCCATTACACGATCACCGACCTTGTAACCCTGCACGGAAGGTCCCGTCTCGATCACCTCGCCGGCGATTTCGAGCCCCATGATCGTCGAGTCGCCGAAGTTCGGACGGCCGTATCCTCCTCGCCGATGCGTAAGATCCGCGCGATTCACGCCTGCGGCATGGACGCGTACCAGCAGATCGTCGGGGCGAACCTCGGGAGCCTGAACGTCGGCGAGCTGGAGAACCTCGGCCTCGCCGAATTCGTTGAATGTGATGGCTTTCATTTCAAACCGTCCTGCGTCGTGGATGAATGGCCGGCGAAATCGTCGGACCGGGGTTGCGCGCCGAGCGTTGCCTGCGCCGCGGCCGATGCCGAGATTGCCGCAGGAAACCCCGCATAGAACGCGAGGTGAGTGATCGTCGCGGCGAGTTCTTCGCGGGTTACGCCGTTTGCCAACGCGCGGCGCAGGTGCGCCGGCAACTCGTCGAGATGGCCCCCCGCGATCAGCGCGGCGACGGTCACGAGGCTGCGGTCCCGCGGCGAGAGCGCCGGATCGCTCCAGATCCGCGGATAGAGCGTGTCGTCGACGAATGCCGAGAGCTTCGGCGTGAAGGCACGCGCGGCCTCGCGCGGACTGTCGAAATGCGTATGAGACATGGCGATCCCCCTTCAGGCCTGGCTGATGAACTTGCGCGTGAGGTAGTACTCGATGCCCTCGGCGCCGCCTTCCGAGCCGTGGCCGCTTTCCTTCATGCCGCCAAACGGCAGTTCGGTCGAAACGATGCGGTACTGGTTGATGCCGATCATGCCGGCTTCGAGACCGTCTGCTACATCAATGGCCGTGCGCGCACTGCGCGTGAATGCGTAGGCGGAGAGCCCGTATGGCAACCGGTTCGCTTCGGCGAGCCCGTCGGCAAGGGCATCGAAGCGCATCAGCACCGCGATCGGGCCGAACGGTTCTTCGTGCATCACACGCGCGTCCTTCGGTACGTCGGCGAGGACCGTGGGCTCGAAGAAATACCCTTCTCCCGCGATGCGCTTTCCGCCGGCGAGGACCCTTGCGCCACGCTCCACCGCATCGGCGATGAGTTCCTCCATCTTGGCAAGCTGGCGCGGATTTGCCAGCGGCCCGACCTGCGTGCCCGCATCCAAGCCGTTGCCGACCTTGAGCGCGTTGGCTGCGCGCACGAAGTGCCCGACAAACTCGTCGTAGACGTCGCGTTGGATCAGGAAGCGCGTCGATGAGATGCAGATCTGGCCCGTACCGCGAAAGCGATTCGCCGCGCCTTCGACCGCGGCCTTTTCGACATCCGCATCGTTGAATACGAGGACGGGCCCGTGGCCGCCCAGCTCCAGCGTGATGGGTTTGACGCCTTCGGCTGCGCGCGCCGACAGCAGACGGCCGATCGGCACCGAGCCCGTGAACGTCACCTTCCGGATGACCGGGGAAGCGATCAGCTGCTTCGACACCTGGTCGGGCACGCCGAATACGACCTGAAGCACGCCCTTCGGCAAACCGGCGTCGTCCAGTGCGCGTGCCAGCGCGAGCGCCGTTGCGGGGCTTTCCTCGCCGGGTTTGATGATGACACTGCATCCGGCGGCGAGTGCGGCGGAGAGCTTGCGCGCCGGGGTGATCGCGGGAAAATTCCACGGCGTGAATGCGGCGACGGGCCCGATCGCCTGTTTCTTCACGAGCTGTTGCACACCCGGGCGATTGGACGGCACCACACGGCCGTCGATGCGGCGCGCCTCTTCGGCGAACCATTCGAAGTAGTCCGCGGCACGCAGGACTTCGTCACGGCTTTCCGCCAGCGGTTTGCCTTCCTCGAGCGTCATGACGGTGGCGATGTGCTCGGCGCGCTCGCGCATCAGTTCCGCCCCGCGCTTCAGAATGCGCGCGCGTTCGGCTGGCACGGTGTTGCGCCAGACGTCGAACGCCTGTGCAGTGACCTGCAGGGCGCGATCCAGGTCGGCTGCCGTCGCCAGCGGGACGCGGCCGATCTCGATTTGCGTGGCGGGGTTGATCACCGGCGCCGTTTCGCGTTCGCTCGCGCCGATCCATTCGCCGTTGATGAAAAGATGAAGTGCGTCGTAAGTGATGTCCATGGTATTAACCTTTATGGTTAGGATTGCGATTCAATATGTGTTCGCCGCGAGCCGGATTGGGGGACCGTGCCGCCACGCCGTGCCGGGATGATTCGCCGTGTCGGGCTGGGCTCGGGTATGAAACGTCCGTGTTCCGACTGCCTGACTTCGGGACCAAGTCTAGACGTGAAGCGGACGGCAACTTAGGGGGGCCGGAAAGAATGAATCTTGTCTCCGGAGAGAAAATCCCCGATGAACATGAAGGCATATTGAAAGGATGCACAAAAACGACACGCGGTCGCACGCTGACTGCACGAAACAGGCGCGGGCCCTATGATCACAGGCTCGCGCGGGCCGAAACGCAGCGATTCGACGAAAAATTCAAAGCCAGGGATGCGTAATGGACAAGGTTCACACCATGTCGGTGTTTGCGAAAGTGGTCGAGATGGGCAGTTTCACGGCTGTTGCAAACCACCTCGATACGACTGTCGGCAACATTTCCCGAGCGGTCTCGGTACTTGAGGACAATCTCAACACGCGGTTGCTGCAGCGCTCGACGCGACGGCTCGTAGTCACCGATGCGGGGCGACGTTTCTACGAGCGCAGCGTTGCGATCCTGTCGGACATCGAGCGGGCAGAAGCAGAAGCCCGCGATGCGCTGCTGGAGCCGCGTGGTGTATTACGCGTGCACACGGTTCCGGGATTAGGCCGTCAGCTTGTTTCGCAAGCCGTGCTTGCCTATCGAAGCGCATACCCGGAAGTATCGGTCGATCTTATGCTGTCGCAGCGGATGCCGAATCTGCTCGAAGAGCAGCTCGACGTTGCGATCGTGATTGCGCGCACACTGCCGGACTCGGCGTATGTGAGCCAGAAGATCGGCGCCAGCCATTGCATTCTGGCGGCGTCGCCCGATTATCTGGCACGGCATCCGGCTCCCGAGTGTGTGGAAGATCTTGTCGATCACACATGTGTGCTCCTGAGCACGGTCGATTACGCACCGGACGAGTGGCATCTGCAAGGCAGGGCCGGCGAGGCGGTGTATCGTCCAACGGGATCGCACTTCAGTGTCAACGACATGGACGCGATGTCCACGGTGCTGCAGGAGGGCGCGGGAATCGGGCTGATCGCCGCTTTCTCGGCAATCGACGATTTGCGTAAAGGGTCGCTCGTTCGCGTCCTGCCTGAATTCCACACCGCTCAGCGCAACGTGTACGCGGTGTATTCGTCCCGCCAGTTCGTCGACGCGAAGATCAAACGGTTCATCGATACGCTGAAGGTGCGGGTAGGTGACCGGTTGAATGCGTATGCGGAGGAACTCGCCATCACGGTCGTATGACCGACTTTACAGTCGGCATCGTCGGGGAAGGTGTCCGATTTCCCGGCGCCGAGAGTCGTATCCGCGATCCGGATCGCATGCGGGGTGCTTCGTGCGAAGGTGGTCGGTCAACCGTGGAGCGTCGACCGCTGAATCAACCGATTCACGCCCCATACGATCAGACCCGCGATACCAAGGCAAACACCGAGAACGAGAAGGAGCCCGACTCCTTCAACATCATCGGCATGTGCGATCGTGTCGACGCCGAAAAGCGCCATCACCGATTCGATGGTTGACGGAATCGACGTCTCGATTGGAAGTCGGACGAACCAGCGCGCGAGCAGCACGCCGAGAGCTCCCGTTGCAAGAACATTGATGCTGTAGCGGACCGCTTTCATTACCTGACCTCGACGATTCCATATGCCTTGATGGCGGTGCCCGGAATCGGAACCGTTGCGCCGTGCGCGCAAAATCATGGAGCCGTCCCAAGCGCCCGCCAGTCTGTGTGTCGACAATGTAATAGAGGCCACGCGGTAGCGGGCCTGATTTCGGTTTAGCGACCGGTTCTGCTTCCGCTCGATTCCTTGTTCTATCCGGCGCTTCTTCGCGCCCGCAAAACGTGTCAATCTGTTTCCGGACGGGTCACAGGTCACAATGAAAAAAGCCCGCCGGCTTGCACCGGCGGGCTTTCGTATCCGACTTGCGCGGTGGCGCGTTAACGCGCCGGATTCAGCGTCAGGTTCATGTGACGGTTCACGTCTTTATACAGCAGGTAACGGAAGCGGCCGGGGCCACCCGAATAGCAAGCCTGCGGACAGAACGCGCGCAGCCACATGAAGTCGCCCGCTTCCACCTCGACCCAGTCCTGGTTCAGGCGATAGACGGCCTTGCCTTCGAGCACGTACAGGCCGTGCTCCATCACGTGCGTCTCGGCGAACGGAATCACGCCGCCCGGCTCGAAGGTCACGATGTTCACGTGCATGTCGTGACGCATGTCGCTCATGTCGACGAAGCGCGTCGTCACCCACGCGCCGTTGGTGCCCGGCATCGGGATCGGCTCGACGTCCTGCTCGTTGGTCACGAACGCTTCCGGCAGCGGAATGCCGTCGACGACCTGGTAGTGCTTGCGGATCCAGTGGAAACGCACGGCGGCATCGCTGACGTTGTGCAGCGTCCAGTCGGCGCCCGGCGGAATGAACGCGTAGCCGCCCGGCTTCAGCGTGTGCTGCTTGCCCTGCAGCGTCAGCTCGGCCTCGCCCTCGACGACGAACAGCACGGCTTCGGCGTTCTTGTCCTGCTCGGGCTTGTCGCTGCCGCCGCCCGGGTTCACTTCGACGATGTACTGCGAGAAGGTTTCGGCGAAACCCGACAGCGGACGCGCGATCACCCACAGGCGCGTGCTGGTCCAGAACGGCAGCCAGCTCGTGACGATGTCGCGCATCACTCCCTTCGGAATGACCGCGTACGCCTCGGTGAACATCGCGCGATCGGTCAGCAGATCGGTCTGCGGCGGGTGGCCGCCATGCGGCGCGTAATACGTTGTCTTAGACATAAAGCATCCAGGCAATGGGTTGGTCCGGCCCCGGGTCGCAACGGCAGGCGCGGCACGCGCGTGGGGCACGCATGCGGCGGCGGGACATCGTTGCCGGGGTGGCTTGAAAGCGCGGGCGCCTTCGTTCGGTCGGCCAGGCTTCGCGACGGGTCCGCCCGGTTCAGCGGGCGGGGCGCCCCATGCTTGCGGGTCCGGCGGCCGGGCCGCGGACACTCGGGGTGATGCGGCGGGGCACGGGGGACGGCACGGTTCGAGTCCGTACGCGGGCAGCGTTGACGATAGCGAAGTCGATCCTGATCGACCAATTAAATGTTGCGATGCCATCCATTCGATTTCCCACTACCCGCCGCGGTGCGCGACGGCCGGCGAACGCGTGCCGCGGATGCGTCGGCGCATGAGGGAAATCCTGATGACCGGACGCCAACGCGTCGATCAGCAATATCGAAACGGGGTCGGCCGAACCTGCCCGGCTGCATGTCGATGCAACGGGAGAATGCCGTCTACAAGCGGGAAAAGTCAGGCGGGAGAGAAGGCGCCAAGCCGTCGAACGAGGCTGGGCATGAACTGCCGAAGGGGAGAAGCCGCCGGTCTTGCCGGCGACGGCCGCCCGGCTGAAGCTGCCGGGCCGGCCGTCGGATCGGGTGCCGACGCGTCGGGCGCGCCGGTGCGCAAAGCGCGCACCGTGCCGCGCCCGCGGGGATCAGTCCCAGTCGCGGTGATGGCGATGCTTGCGGTGACGATGGCCGCGATCGCCATAGTCGCCGCGGTCGTACGAGTTGCGCGACAGGTTGCCGCCGAGCGCCGCGCCGGCGCCGCCGCCGACGGCTGCGCCCAGCAGGCCGCCCGTGCGGCCGCCCATCGCGTTGCCGGCCGCGGTACCCGCGCCGCCGCCGAGTGCGCCGCCGATGATCGCGCCGGTGCGTTCGCGACGGTTCGACGTCACGGCACCACCCGCGCCGCCGCCGATCGCGCCGCCGATCACGGAGCCCGTGCTGCCGCCGACCGCGCCGCCGACCGCTGCGCCGGCAACCCCGCCGAGCGCGCCGCCAAGCGCGTTGTTCATGTCACCGGCCATTGCCGGCAGTGCGGTCGCGCCGGTCAGCACGGCGACGACGAGAGTGGGGGCGATTTTCTTCCACATTCCCGTATTCTTCCTTGTTCGCAATCTGGTTATTAAAGGTCTGCTCGTTACGACGATCTGAATCGATCGACGTCGATGCCGGCATTGTGCCGAATCCCGGACCAATTCATTTCAATGAGCTTGCGGCGAAGAATAGCACCGGTCGTGTCCCCTTGCCGTCGACATTCTGGTAACAAGTTGTTTACCGCAACAGGACCGGAAAAGGTTGCCGAAAACCGCCTGCAAAGCCCGCCGGCACGGGCTCCGGCCGTGGGCCGGCCGCACTCGAAGGCGGTGCCGGAAGCGCCCGTCGCGCGGGTTCGGACACACGTGGCAACACATCGCGGGTGCGCCACGAGGCGGCCGGGATCGACCGGGCCATCCAGGACGAACGAGGGTCAGTACACGCCCGGCAGCAGCCGCCACGTGTGCGCGCAGTACGCGTCGTATTCGGCACCGAATTGCGCGCGCAGCAACGCTTCCTCGGAACGGATGCGGGCGACCAGCGGGATCATCGTCAACGCGACGAGCAGCAGCCCGATGCCCGAGCGGAACGCGCACGCCCAGCCGGCCGCATTGACGAGCAGGCCGAGATAGCTCGGGTTGCGAATTCTCCGATAGATACCGTCCGTCACCAGCGTGTGGCCCGGCTGGATCGCGACGAGCCCGCTGAAGCGCTTGCCGAGCACGAACACGGGCCAGATGCGCAGCACGCCGCCCGCGACGTACAGCACGACGCCGATCCAGCGCACCGTGTCGCCGCCGAAGGTCCATACGTCGAGCCGGTCGGTCAGCGCGGGCAGGTAAGCGAGCAGGAACCCGCTGGCCGCGAACGCCGCGAGCACCCAGCGGTTGTCGCGGTTCTCGCGTTCGCCGGCGCTCAGGTTGCCTTCGGTGAACAACGCGGCGACGGCCAGCGCGAGCGTCGCGACGGCAATGACGGTCAGTTGCGGATGCGAGAAGAAGGCGGCGAACCCGCCGATGCCGAGCACGGCGAGCCCGAGATAGACGAGCGTGGAGACGCTCGCCACGATTGCGACCTTGCGCGTAACGGCCATGGCTGCCTCGCCGGAGTGGGCTTTCCTGTGAAGTATAGGAACCCGGGCGGGCCATGCGCACGCGCGCCGTCATGCGGCGCGCGAGTCGTCCGTGCGGGAAGCGGCGGCCAAGCGTCGAACGACGGGGCCGCTCGACGTGCGGGCGGCGCCCGCGCCCGCCGCCCGGTCAGCGAATGCGGAAGTTGCCGCCGATGCCGACGCTGACGGGCGGTGCGTAATAGGCGGGCGCATAGCCGTAGTAGGCCGGCGCGGGTGCGTAGTAGCCGTAAGGCGGCGCGACATAGCAGCCGGACAGGCCGCCGATCAGCGCAAAGGTGATGAGGATTTTGTACATGACTCGATTCCCGGCGAAGAGGGCACGTTGCATCTCGCGAAAACCACGCCGTCGCAGCCTGCGACGGCCGGCACGGAAGAGACAACCGGCCCTTCCCGTCGCTCGATGCGGCAATGCGCGGAGTCTAGCGCCGGGGCCACCGGGACACGTTTCGCGAGCGGTTACACGTGTTACGTGGTGTGACCGCTGAAACAGGCGCGCCCGGCGTCGCGGCACGCGCCGGCTGGCGCCGCCCGAACCACGCGCCGTCTGCGCGTTACACGAAACGCGCGCGGATCCGCTCGGCGACCGATTCGAGCGTCGCCGAATCGGCGATGTCGCGCGCGTGCATCCGCAGCTCGACGCCTTCCCAGCGCGGAATCACGTGGAAATGCACGTGCGGGACCGTCTGGCCCGCCGCCGCGCCGTTGAACTGGCCGATGAACACGCCGTCCGGCCCGAGCGCCGCGCGCACGGCCGCCGCGACGCGCTGCGTCATGCGGATGCCGGCCGCGGCCGCGTCGCCGGACAGCTCGAAGATCTGCGCGGCCGGCTCCTTCGGGATCACGAGCACGTGACCGTCGGCCTGCGGCATGAGATCCATGATCGCGAGCGTTGCGTCGTCTTCGGCGACCTTCACGCACGGCAGTTCGCCGCGCAGGATCCGGGCGAACGGGTTGTTGTTGTCGTAGGACATGGGCGTTTTCCGATGTTTGCGATTGCGGTTTGACTGGGAACGATGCCGGACGATTATCGGCCGACGGCGGTCCGGATTTCAACTTGTCAGGCCGTGTCGCCATGGCGGCGAACAATGCGCGCCGACTCGCGTGCAATGCCCGTCGCCGGATGGAATATCCGGCCGTCGCGATCCGTTTATTTCGAGTGCGGACTCGCACGGCAAGACTGCGGATCCGCGCCGGACATCCGCGCGCTGCGCAGGCCGGCAGCCGGGATGACTGCTCGCGATCATCAACCGGAGTCATGCCATGGACCCTCTCCCATCCTGTCGTTCGCCCGCCCCGCCCGTGTTTGACGCCGCGTTTGCCGATCACCCGCCGATCCTCGCCCACGCCTGTCGCACGATGGCGCGCACGCTATGCCGCGCGGCTTGCGGCGCGGGACTGATCGCGTTGTCGTCGGCTTTCGCGTGGGCCGGCGGCGGCAATTCGATCCTGCCGGTCTCGTCGGTCACGGCGTCGACCGTGCCCGCCAACGGCGACGTCAATCCGTACGGCATCGCGTTCGTGCCGCGCGGCGTGCCGAGCTGGAGCACGCTGAAACCGGGCGACGTCGTCGTATCCAACTTCAACGCGGCATCGAACACGCAAGGCACCGGCACGACGGTCGTCAAGCTGTCGCCCGGCAAGACGCCGGCAACGTTCTTCCAGGGCAGCAATGTCGGCCTGACGACCGCGCTCGCGGTGCTGCGCAGCGGCTTCGTGCTGGTCGGCAACGTGCCGGCACCGGACGGCAAGACCGTGGTCCCCCCGGGCTCGCTGCTCGTCATCGGTCCGCAAGGCAATCTCGTCACGCAACTGTCGAGCACCACACTGCTCGACGGACCGTGGGACATGACCGTGATCGACCGCGGCCAGCGCGTGACCGCGTTCGTGTCGAACGTGCTGAACGGGACGGTCGCACGGATCGAGCTGATGATCGGCAGCGACGGCGTCAGGATGCTGCCGGGCTCGCAAATCATCGCATCGGGCTACGTGAACCGGACCGATCCCGCTGCGCTCGTCGTCGGCCCGACCGGCCTCGCGTACGATCCCGACATCGACGTCCTGTATGTCGCCTCGACCGGCGACAACGCGGTGTTCGCGATCCAGAATGCCGCGACGACGCATCGCAACGGCGGCGTCGGACGGATGATCTACTTCGATGCGGCGCACCTGCACGGCCCGCTCGCGCTGGCGCTCGCGCCGAACGGCCATCTCGTGACCGCGAACGGCGACGCGGTCAACCCCGACCCGCTGCAACCGAGCGAGATCGTCGAATTCACGGTGGACGGGCGCTTCGTCGCGCAGATGCAGGTCGATACCGTGCCGGGCGCGGCATTCGGGCTCGCGTTCGGGCGCGGCAGCAAAGGCCAGCCGGAATTCGCGGCCGTCGACGACAACACGAATACCGCGACGGTCTGGACACTGCGTTCGGACAACGGCAACGCACAATGACGCATCACGCGAACGGGCCGCGTGCGGCCCGTTCGAACCTGCGCGATCGACACATGCGATTCGCAGACGCCGGGCACCATGCCGCCTGACCGACGCCGCCCGGCGTCACCCGCCCCCACGATTGCCACCGCTCGCGCGAACCTGCGACACTGCCGGATCGTTGCCATCGTTGCCGGCCGGCACGCCACCGAGGACGCTCGCGCATGACGATCCCCTTCAAATCGCTGATCCTGCGCGGTGCCGCCGTCGCGCTCGTCGCCGCGGCCGGCTACACCGGCTACATGCTGTCGCGGCTCGCGCCCATCGCGACGGGCTATGCCGCGAAGGCGCTGTGTTCGGGCGTGTTCGTGTCGGGCCGTCCGGCCGCGTCGGTGATCGACGTCGACATCATGGCCGGCGTGCATCCGCTGCTGAAGCTGGTGCGTCCGTCGATCGATCCCGAGCATCATCGCGCCGTCGCGACCTTCGCCGGATTCGCGCAACGCGAGGCGGACTTCCGGCCCGGGCTCGGCTGCACGCTCGCGCTCGGACCGTCGCCCGGCGGGCTGCCGGCCGCGCTGCCGCCCGTCCCCGATCCGCCGCCCGCGCACGAAGCGGCGCCGGCCGCACCGCCCGCCGGCATCGACGCACGCAAGCTGCAGGCCGCGCTCGACCGCGCGTTCGACGAACCCGATCCGGCGCGGCCGCGGCGCACCCGCGCGGTCGTCGTGATGTGGCGCGGCCAGGTGATCGCCGAACGCTATGCGCCCGGCTTCGCGGCCGACACGCCGCTGCCCGGCTGGTCGATGACGAAGACCGTGACGGCCGCGCTGGCCGGCATGCTCGTCGCGCAGCACAAGCTGTCGCCGGACGCGTCGGCGCTGCTGCCCGAATGGCGCGACAGCGGCGATCCGCGCGCGGCGATCACGCTCGACGAGCTGCTGCGGATGACGAGCGGCCTGCAATTCAACGAGGACTACGACGACCCGCTGTCCGACGTCGCCGTGATGCTGTTCACGCAGCCGGACACCGCGCGTTTCGCGTCGGCCATGCCGCTCGCCGCGCAGCCCGGCACGCAGTGGTACTACTCGAGCGGCACGAGCGCGATCGTCGCGCGCGTGATGCGCGAGGCGATGGGCGGCACCGAAGGCGACTACCTCGCGTTTCCGCGCTGCGCGCTGTTCGCGCCGCTCGGCATGCGCAGCGCGGTGTTCGAGCCCGATGCGGCCGGCACGCTCGGCAGCGCGTCGTTCATGTATGCAAGCGCGCGCGACTGGGCGCGCTTCGGGGAGCTTCTGCGGCAGGACGGGGTGTGGGACGGGCAGCGGCTGCTGCCGCAAGGCTGGGTGCGCTACCTGACGCGCGCGACGCCGCTGTCGACGCGCCAGGAATTCGGCGCGCATCTGTGGGTGAAGGTGCCGGAGCCGTTCAACGATCGCGATGCGCACGCGAGCCCGCTGCCCGTCGACGCGTTTCATGCGGTCGGCCATGAAGGCCAGTTCGTGAGCGTGGTGCCGAGCCGCGAGCTGGTGGTCGTGCGGCTCGGGCTGTCGCGGCCGGAATCCGCATGGAATCACGAGGCATTTCTCGCGCGCGTGCTCGAGGCCGTACCGGCATCGGGCTCGTGACGGCCGCGGCGCGGCGGCGATGCGGCGGCACATCACGCCGCCGCGCCGCGCACGACATGCGATGCGTTACGGGTTCGCGCTGCCCGCGTACTGCTGGAAACCTTCGCGCGTCGCCAGGCGCTCGATGTAGCGCTTCACTGCCGGGAAATCCGGATGCTCGAACGGCGTGCCGAACCAGCGGTTCACCGACAGGCCGATCGGAATGTCCGCGAGCGTGAAGCGGTCGCCAGCCACGAACGCGCCGGTCGCTTCGAGCTGCGCGTTCAGTATCTGCATGTGCTTCGTCCAGCCCGCGATCGACTGCGCGATCGCCGCCGGGTCCTGGTGATCCGGCGACTTGCGCACGAGGCCGAGGAACGCGCCGACCCACGAGCGGTTCAGGTCCGTGCCCTGCCAGTCGATCCACTGATCGACCCGCGCGCGCGCCTGCGGCTCGGCCGGATAGAGCGCGTCGCCGCCATAGCGGTTCGCGAGATAGCGGATGATCGTGTTCGACTCCCACAACACGAAGTCGTCGTCCTTGATGACCGGCACGAGGCCGTTCGGATTCAGCGCGAGGTAGGCCGGGTCGTTGGTCGTGCGAAAGCCCGCGCCCCAGTCTTCCTGTTCGAACGGCAGGTTCAGTTCGGTGCACAGCCACAGCACCTTGCGGACGTTGATGGACGGGATCTTGCCGAGGATGTGCAGCATGCAGGCTCCTTGTGAGGTCGAATGCGAAGCGTTCGGGAGGCGCGACACGGCCCGGACGCGCTCCCGTCGAAGTTATACACGAGCCCGCGAGAATCGACAGCGCGTCAGGCGAAATCGCCGTTGCAGGCCCCACTGCCTCGCTCACATCGGCTTGAGCACCATCAGGAAATAAACGCTCAGCATCGCGAAGAACGCCGGATAGCCGAGCAGCTCCCAGCGCTTCGCATAGCGCCAGTACCGTTCCGGCAGCGCGGCAGCGCCGTTCGCATGCGCGAGCTTCGCCATCGCGGCCAGTTCGATCTGCAGCCATACGACCGGCAGCCAGCACGCGCCCGCGACCGCATACAGCACGATCGACGCGACCAGCCACGGCGTCGTCCACGGCCAGCCGGCCGTATGCGCGAGCCACAGCCCGGATGCGGGCTGGAACAGCACGGCCGGCGTCGTGAACCACCAGTCCGCGCGCACGACGAGGCGCGACACGGCGGCGATCGCCGGCACCGAGCGCGTGCGGTTCGCGAAGAACAGGTAGAACGCGGTGCCGAAACCCGTGCCGACCATCAGCACCGAGGACAGGATATGCAGCGTCTTGATCACGAGATAGGTGTTCATGCGTGTTCTTCTTCTGAAAAGAGGATCAACAGGATCGCCAGAATCGGCACGTTCTTGAGCACGGGGCCGAACGGCTCGGCGAGCAGGCCGGGCATCGTGACCGCGATGACGGCCGAATACGCGACGATCAGCGCGCCTTGCGCGGCCCACAGCCGGCGGGACGGCGCGACGACGGTCGCCACGCCGAACGCGAAGTCAAGCGCGCAGGCCGCGTAGAGCGCGATCAGCGCGGGCAAGCCAGTCAGGTGCGCGCGGGCGAGCATCGCGAGGCTGTCGTGCCGCGGATGGATGAACGCGCTGACGATGGCCGTCCAGATCCAGACGATCGCGAGCGCGCCCAGCAGCAGCGGCCGCCGCCACATCGCGAGCGCGTCGCGGCGCAGCGCGGGCGCGTCCGCGCCGATGAAATGCCGCAGCCCGCGCGGCGGCCGGCCGAGCACGGCCGCGAGCGCCGCGGGGTCGCCGGTGTTGCCGCCGCGCAGCATCGTCCACGTGTCGCGGGTCAGCATCGCGCCCGGCAGCGCGCCGAGCAGCGCGGCCGCCGCCCCGACCAGCGGGCCCGGCAGCGCGATGCGCGCCGCCGGCGGGAAGCCCAGCGCGGCGCGATAGACGCTCAGCATCTCGCGATACTCGACTTCGTCGCCGCCGACCGCGTCGATGACCGGGTTGCCGGCCGCCGGCGCATCGACGAGCCGCGCGACGAGTTCGGCGAGATCGTCGATGTGCACGGGGCGCAGCCGCTGATGGCCGCCCGTCGGCAATGCCTGCACGGGCAGGCTCGCGAGCATCCGGAAGAACCGTGCCGACGTGCCGGAAGCGCCGTAGACGAGCGCCGGGCGCACGATCCGGTAATCGAGCGGCAGCGTCCGCAGGAAGGTGTCGGCTGCGTATTTGCTGGCGAAATACGACGTGTCGCCGCGCTCGACGCCCAGCGCCGAGATCTGGATCACGCGTCGCACGCGGGCACGACAGCACGCGGTGAAGAGCGCGCAGGGCGCCGCGCGATGCACGGCGTCGAAGGTCGCGTCACGCCGGTCCGCAAGGATCCCGACCGCATTGATCACCACGTCGACGCCGTCGAGCCGGGCGAGCCACGCATCGGGATCGACGTCCTTCGTGAAGTCGATCGCGACGTCGTGCGGACCGACCGCATGCCGCACGCCGCGCAGCACGCGATGGCCGCCGGCTTCGAGCCGCGCGCCCAGCGCCCGCCCGATGAAGCCGTTCGCGCCGCAGAGGAGGATGTTCATGTCGCACTCCGCGGTGCGGCATGCCGGCGGATCGATCGCGATGCCCTGTTCATTTTCGTCCTTTACCTACAGTTATTTCTGTAAAGACAGAAATTTCAATTTCAAAAAAAGCGGGCTGCGTGCCCGCACGTCCGGTACCGCTTACTTCGACGACTTGCGCCTGACCGTCTGGCTGATCTTCGCGCCGATGCCGAGCGCCTTCATCAGCGTGTCGGGCTTGAGCCGCAGCATCTCGTCCGACCAGGTCGTGAGCGTCTCGACGAACTGCAGCGTGTCGCGGATGCGCTGTTCGGTTTCGCGGCTCTCGTCGGCGATCTCCGGGCTCGTCAGGCAATCGCGCAGCACCGTGAGCGTCGGTTCGATCTCGCGCTGCCGCCGCCCTTCGACGATCAGCTTGAACAGTTCCCAGATGTCGGTCGACGTCTCGAAGTGGTCGCGCCGGTCGCCCAGCACGTGCACGACCTTCGCGAGCCGCCATGCCTGCAGTTCCTTCAGGCTCGTGCTGACGTTGGAACGCGCGACGTTGAGCGTCTCGGCGATCTCGTCGGCCGCAACCGGCCGGCCGGCCAGGTACAGCAGCGCGTGAATCTGCGAGACGGTGCGGTTGACGCCCCAGCGCGAGCCCATTTCGCCCCAGTGGAGGATGAATCGTTCGGCAATCGGTGTGAGTTCCATGTCGGGGAATTTAGTTTTTTCAGTTATTTCTGTCAAGAGAGAAATAACGGGCGGCGACGCGAATGGCTGCCTCGACCGTCCCGCCCGCGGGCAACTGCGACCGCGGCCACGGCTCGCCTTTCCCGCCGTTGCGCCCGCTTCCATTACAATGCGCGGGATTTTTCCGATTTCAGGCCGTCCGCGCCTTTCTGACTAGAGGTTCTCCCATGATCATCAAACCGCGCGTGCGTGGCTTCATCTGCGTGACGACTCATCCGGTCGGCTGCGAAGCCAACGTCAAGGAACAGATCGACTACGTGACTTCGCACGGCCCGATCGCCAACGGTCCGAAGAAGGTGCTCGTGATCGGCGCGTCGACGGGCTACGGCCTCGCCGCCCGGATCTCGGCCGCATTCGGCTCGGGCGCGGACACGCTGGGCGTGTTCTTCGAGCGCGCCGGCAGCGAGACGAAGCCGGGCACCGCCGGCTGGTACAACAGCGCCGCGTTCGAGAAATTCGCCGCCGAAAAGGGGCTCTATGCGCGCAGCATCAACGGCGACGCCTTCTCCGACAAGGTCAAGCAGATCACGATCGACACCATCAAGCAGGATCTCGGCAAGGTCGACCTGGTCGTCTACAGCCTCGCGGCACCGCGCCGCACGCACCCGAAGACGGGCGAAACGATCAGCTCGACGCTGAAGCCGGTCGGCAAGTCGGTCACGTTCCGCGGCCTCGACACCGACAAGGAAGTGATCCGCGAAGTGTCGCTCGAGCCGGCGACGCAGGAAGAGATCGACGGCACCGTCGCCGTGATGGGCGGCGAGGACTGGCAGATGTGGATCGACGCGCTCGATGAAGCCGGCGTGCTGGCCGACGGCGCGAAGACGACCGCATTCACGTATCTCGGCGAGCAGATCACGCACGACATCTACTGGAACGGCTCGATCGGCGAAGCGAAGAAGGATCTCGACAAGAAGGTGCTGTCGATCCGCGACAAGCTGGCCGCGCATGGCGGCGACGCGCGCGTGTCGGTGCTGAAGGCTGTCGTCACGCAGGCGAGCTCGGCGATCCCGATGATGCCGCTCTACCTGTCGCTGCTGTTCAGGGTGATGAAGGAAAAGGGCACGCACGAAGGCTGCATCGAGCAGGTGTACGGGCTCCTGAAGGACAGCCTGTACGGCGCGACGCCGCACATCGACGAGGAAGGCCGCCTGCGCGCGGACTACAAGGAGCTCGACCCGCAAGTGCAGGACAAGGTCGTCGCGATGTGGGACAAGGTCACGAACGAGAACCTGTACGAGATGACCGACTTCGCGGGCTACAAGACGGAATTCCTGCGCCTGTTCGGCTTCGAGATCGCGGGCGTCGACTACGACGCGGACGTGAACCCGGACGTGAAGATCCCGGGCGTCATCGACACGACGGTCTGACGAAACGCCCGCCGCCGCGCTCACCGAGCGGGCGGCGGGGTCGCGCTGCCGGCCGCGTCAACGCGGCGCCGGCTCCTCCAGATAGACGCCCGACGACAGCGTGGCCTTCACTTGCCGCGTGAACTCGTCGGTCGACACTTCCTCCTCCCCTGCTTCGATTGCCTCGTAGGCCTGGCGCACGACGTCGGCCGGCGTGGCCTTCGGCACGTCGAGGCCGGCCGTCAGGTCGGTATCGATGAACCCCGCATGCAGCCCGACGACCTGCGTATGCTGTTCGCGCAGCGAATGCCGCAGCCCGTTGGTCAGCGCCCACGCGGCCGACTTCGACACGCCGTAGCCCGACAGGATCGGCCGGTTCACCCAGCTCGCGACCGACAGCACGTTCAGGATCGCGCCGCCGCCGTGGCCGGCCAGCGTTCCCGCGAAGGCGCGCGACATCGCCAGCATCCCGAACACGTTGGTTTCGAAGTGATCGCGCAACGCGTCGAGCGCGCCGTCGTCGGTCAGGCTGCCGAGTCGTGCGATGCCCGCGTTGTTGATCAGCAGCGTGACGTCGCGCGCGATATCGGCGGCCGCGGCAACCGTCGCCGGATCGGTCACGTCGAGCCTCACGGGCACCACGCCCGGCAGCGTCACGCTGGCCGGATCGCGCGCGCCCGCATAGACCTTGCGCGCCCCGCGTTCGAGCGCCTGCTTCGCGAACTCGCGGCCGAGCCCGCGGTTCGCGCCCGTGACGAACACCACTGCACCTTCGATCTTCATGCTCGTTCCTTTCGGAGAAAGGATCCCGCTCGCGTCGGTTCGCCGCGCGCCCGGGATCCGGTGATAAACCACGCCGCCATCGCGGACCGAACCGTTGCTCCGCCGGTGCCGTGCCGGAAGCCGGGCAGTCCGCCGCCCACGCCACGCCGCACCGGGACCGATATCCATCCGTGCCGCGTCGGTCGCTTCGCTTCATTCGCGAAGTCGGCTACACTCGATGTCAATGTCGATCACCATTGTCTTTGCGGTGCATTGTGTCAGCGCGATTTCGACACGTCAATGGCGATCACCATTGTGTTTTTCAATCGACGCAATTGCCGGAATGAGGGAGGGATCGATGGGCGTCTCGAGACAACAGGCCGCCGAAAACCGCAACGCGATCGTCGCGGCCGCCGAGCGGCTGTTCCGGGTGCGCGGTGTCGACGCGGTGGGGTTGACGGAGCTGATGAAGGAAGCCGGCTTCACGCAGGGCGGCTTCTACAACCACTTCAAATCGAAGGATGCGCTGGTCGCCGCGGTGATGGAGAAAGCGATCCAGGACCGCGCGGATTCACCGAACGCCGGCAGCGTCGCGAAGCAGGCGACGGCGTACCTGTCGGCCGCGCATCGCGACAACGTCGAAGCCGGTTGCCCGCTGTCGGGTTTCGCGGGCGATGCGCCCCGGCTGACCGACGCGGCGCGCGCGTGCTACGCGCACGGCGTCGCCGCGTATCTCGACCGGCTGGAACGGATGGTGGCCGCCGAAGGCCCGGCCGCGGCGGACACGCGCCGCGACGCGATCGCCGTCTTCAGCCAGATGGTCGGGGCGCTCGTGCTGTCGCGCGCGATCGCCGGCACCGATCCGGCGCTGGCCGACGAGATCCTCGACGCGGGTCGGCGCACGCTCGGCGCGCAGCCCGACGATCCGGCCGTGCCGGCGTAGCGGCACGACGGGCGCCGGTCGCGCGCGATCGCTATTGCACGGCCCTGGCGGCATCCCACAACGGCCGCTGGCCGAGCGCCGCATGCCACGCCGCGAATTGCGTGCGCCACGACTCGAACGGCTCCGTCAGCGGATGACGCGGATCGTCGCTCAACGCATACGCCATCCCCTCGATCAGCCAGCGCGGCTTGGTGGCGACCGCGAGGTTGCCGAGCACTTCGGCCTGCCGGTGGTGGATCAGCTCGTGGGCAAGAAAGTAGGTCTGCCAGCCGCGCGGCGCGACGACCACGCCGAAATCCCCGAGCGTCAGTGCCGCCCGTTCGCCGAGACCGAACTGGTCGGCGCACGCGCGCGTCGAGCAGAACACGACGCGCGGCGCGTCGCGAAACGGGCCGACGGCCGCGGCCGCGCGCGCGTAGCCGTCGCGATAGAGCTGCTGCGCGATGCCGAGCTTCGCGGCATCGTCGGTGCAGATGTCCGCGCTCGGGCATGACACGCCGGGCAGCAGCGCGGGCGCGACGACGCGCAGCGGCTTGACGAGCGCGTAGGCGGCGATCGGCACCGCGACGAGCAGGCCCGTGAGGGCGAAGGCGATACGGGAGCGTTTCATCGAGGCGGCAATTCCGTTGGCGTGGCGGTGAGGTGTTCCAGCACGAATATATCGGAGCCGCGGCGGCGCCGGCCGGCTTTTCCGGTTCGCCCGGCTTCCGGCGGCGGTACTGCCGCGCCGCTGCGCCGCCGCGCATGCGCGCCGGTCGCGACCCGGATCGCGACCGCATCCGGCCCCGTTACGCGAGCTGCTTGTGAAAATAAGTCGTCGCGCACAACGCGCCGTCGGGCATCAGCGCATAGTTCGGCACGACGCCGACGCGCTGCCAGCCGGCCCGCTCGTACAGGCGCTCGGCATCGCCACCCGTCACGGTGTCGAGCACGAGCACGGTCTTGCCGGCGGCGCGCGCGGCGTCGTCGGCGGCCGCCATCAGCCGCGCGGCGACGCCCTGCCGGCGCGCATGACGCGACACGAGCATCTTCGCGAGGTCCGCTCGATGCGGCTGGTTCTCCGGCTGCGCGGTCACGAGTTGCACGGTGCCGACGATCCGGCCGGCCGCGTCCTCGGCGATCAGCAGGATGCGCTCGCCGCGCGCGACGCCGTCGGCAACTCGCGTCCAGAACGCGACGGCCGTCGAGCGTTCGATCGGCAACATGAAGCTGACGGACGCGCCGCCTTCGACGCAATCGATCAGCACGTCGGCCAGCGCGTCGATGCAGGCGCGGGCTTCGCTCGCGTCGACGCGGCGGACGGTCACAGGTTCTGTCATACCCTCTCCGGTATATCAGGCGGGGCACGCGCTCGGCCGGCGTGCGCCCGGATCGAATGGAATGCCGCCGTGCGGTCGCACCCCGCGCAACATCGGCGGATGCCCGGCAACACGACGCCCGGCCCGGTCGGCGCGTGTTACCACCCCATCATCCTAAGCGACGAAAATTCCCGTTGCATTGCCTATACTTAGCCGCATGGCTAACTTTCAACCCGGCATCACCGACGTATTCCAGGCGCTCGCCGATCCGACGCGCTGCGCGATCGTCAGCGCGCTCGGCAACGGCGTGCGGACCGTTTCGGAACTGGCCGCGCCGTTCGACATGGCGCTGCCGTCGCTGATGAAGCATGTCGCGGTGCTCGAGCGCAGCGGCCTCGTCACGACCCGGAAAACCGGCCGCACGCGCACCTGCGAGCTGGTCGGCGGCAGGCTGGCCGAAGCCGAGCAGTGGCTCGCCGCGCAGCGCGCACTGTGGGAAGCGCGCGCCGATCGCCTGGTGGAATTCGTCGAACGCCGCCACCAGGAGGAGCACGCGCATGTCAACCCGCCACGTCGACCCCGCCGAAGCTCATGACCTCGTCATCACACGCACGCTGCATGCGCCGCGCCAGGCGCTCTGGCGCGCGTGGACCGATCCCGAACTGCTGAAGGAATGGTGGTGCCCGAAACCGTGGACCACCGAAGTCCGTGCGTTCGACCTGCGCCCGGGCGGCGCCTTCCACACGTTCATGCGCGGCCCCGACGGCGGCACGAGCGACAACCCCGGGTGCTTCCTCGACATCGTGCCGGAAGCGCGCATCGCGTTCACGTCGATGCTCGCGGGCGGCTGGCGGCCGCAGGTGCCGTGGCTGGGCTTCACGGCGATCATCACGATGGCGGATGACGCCGCCGGTTGCCGCTACGAGGCACGCGTGATGCATCCCGACGCCGCGACGCGCGAGCGCCACGAGGCCCTGGGCTTCTTCGAGGGCTGGAACACCTGCATCACGCAGCTCGACGAATTTGCGTCCGCATTGCGCTGAATACGCACATGCGCGGGCCATTGCATGCCGCCGCGCGCGCGCCTAGGATTCCTGAATGAAGCGTGACGACACGCCGGCATCCGGCGTGCACCGTCGCGCGCGCTCCGCGGGAGGCCACATGCTGCAGATGCACACGCATTCGACCCGGGTCAGCCGGCACCTGAACGCACCGCGCGGGCGCGTCTACCGCGCGCTGCTCGATCCGCACGCCGTCGAACAATGGAAGGTGCCGGACGGGATGACGTGCCGCGTGCTCGCCTACGACGCGCGCGAAGGCGGCGCGCTGCGCGTGTCGCTGAGCTACGACGAACCGTCGGACGGCACCGGCAAGACCACCGCGCACACCGACACCTATCACGGCCGCTTCGTGACGCTCGTGCCCGACGAACGGATCGTCGAAATCGACGTGTTCGAAACCGACGATCCGATGCTGCGCGGCGCGATGACGATCACGATCACGCTGTCCGACGAAGCTGGCGGCACACGCGTCGACGCGGTGCACGACGGTGTGCCGCCCGGCGTGCCGGCAGCCGACAACGAGACCGGCTGGCGCATGGCGCTCGCCCGGCTGGCGGCGCTGGTCGAGACGGGCTAGCAGCGCGACGCGACGTGCTCGGTATGCGTCAACCGAGCCGGTACGCGTGCGAGACGGTCCCGCGGAACAGCGCATCGCGCTCGTCCGGGCTCGCGTGTGCGGTCAGCCGCTTGAACGCGTTCCAGCCGTTCACGTACGAATACGAGCCCTTGTCGACCGGAAAATTGCTCTCGAACATGCAGCGCTTCGCGCCGAACGCCTCGATGCACGTGAGCATCCACGGCTTCCACGCGGCGGCGAGCTGTTCGGACGACGGCGGCCGCGCGCCCTTCTCGAAATCGAACCCGTTGATCCGCATGCCGAGGCCACCGACCTTCACGAATACGTTCGGCAGCCGCGCGAGTTCGCGCATCGATGCCGACCAGCGCTGGAAGACTTCCGGCCGCTGGTCCACGTAGCTCGCGATCCGCACGACGCCGCCGCAGTGATTGACGACGATCCGCGTGTCGGGGTTCGCCTTCGCCAGATCGAACAGCTCGGGCAATTGAGGAAAGAACAGCCACGCGTCGTACGACAGTCCGAGCGGCGCGAGCTGCGCGACGCCAGCCCGGTACGCGGGGTCGAGCAACAGCCCGCGCGGCACCGCCGACAGCGGATTGGCGAGCGTCGGATCGGCATCCCAGGTACTCAGGTGTCGAACGCCGCGAAAGCGTCCGCGCCCCGCGTCGACATGCGCTTCGAGCACGTCGCGCACGCGCTCGCCGAGCCGCAGGTCCGCGTGCCCGACGATGCCTTTCGCGACGGCCGGGCCGCTGCGTTGCAGCGGCTCCGTCACGCCGGCGACGTAGGCCGTCTCGCCGACCGGCTTCAGTTCGGCCGGGCCCGCGTCGCGATAGCGCGTCAGCGCCTGCATGTAGACGGATGCCTGGACGTTGTGGCCGGATCGCGCGTCCTGCAGATAGTCGTCGAGCATGTAGATCCAGCCCGGCCGCTCGTAGAAGTGATGATGCGCATCGACGATCGGCAGATCCGGATCGAGTGCGGGTTCGAGCGCAGATGCGAGCCAGTCGCTTCGCACCGCGAGATAGTTGCCTTGGGTCGTCATGCGGGAGGGTCCGTTTTCAGCCGGCGCGCGCGTATCGGCCCATGCAGGGAGCGCGAGCGATGCGGCGGCCGCACCGAGCAACCGGCGTCGTTTGATCGAAATGGTCGCGTCCATGTCATTCGCTCCGGTCGAATGCGTACAGCGACAGCGTGAGCAGCGTCGTGATCGCCAGCACGATCGCGAGGCCGAGCATCCCGGCCGTGAAGGTGCCGAAGCCGTCCTTCAGGTAGCCGACGAGATAAGGGCCCGCGAATCCGCCGAGCGCGCCGATCGAATTGATCAGCGCGAGCCCGCCGGCCGCCGCCTGGCCGGACAGGAAGCGTGAAGGCAGCGTATAGAAGATCGTGCGACCGGCAATCGTGCCGATCAGCGCGAGCGTGATGCCGACGAGTGCGGGCCCGAGCGTCAGGAAGTGGGTCGACACGCCGAGCGCCACCGCGCCGATGGCCAGCCCGATCGCCAGGTTCGCGACCGGGCCGCCGCGCCGGTCCACCCGCTTCGCCCACCACAGCAGCGCGATGGTCGCGAAGAAGTACGGCACAGCGGAAAGCCAGCCCGTCTGCATCGTCGACATGCCGTGTGCCTTGAGCATCTGCGGCAACCAGATGCCGATCCCGTAAGAACCCATCGTGAAGCCGAACGAGATCAGCGCGAGCACGTACACGCGCACGTCGCGCAGCGCGACGCCGAAGTGCTTCTTGCGGCCGGCGGCCGCGCCTTCGCGCTCGAACGCGCGCTGCAGCGCGGCACGCTCGTCGCTCGACAGCCACGCGGCATCCGCGGGCGAATCGGACAGCAGCTTCAGCACGAGAAAGCCGAGCGCGCACGCGGGCAGCCCTTCGACGATGAACATCCACTTCCAGCCCGCAAGGCCGAGCACGCCGTCGAGCTGCAGCAGCCACGTCGACAACGGGCCGCCGATCAGCGACGACAGCGGTGTCGACACGGTGAACCACGCCAGCACCCGCGTGCGGTAACTCGCCGGAAACCACACCGCGAGGAAAAAGATCACGCCCGGAAAGAAGCCCGCTTCGCCGATGCCGAGCAGCAGCCGGATCGCATAGAAACTCGTCGGCCCGGTCGCGAGCGCGGTCGCCGCCGCCATCAGCCCCCACGTGATCATGATGCGCGCGAGCCAGCGCCGCGCGCCGAAGCGGTACAGCGCGAGATTGCTCGGCACCTCGAACACGCAGTAGCCCGCGAACATGATCCCCGCGCCCCAGCCGAACTGCGTCGCGGTCAAGCCGAGATCGCGGTTCATGGTCAGCGCCGCGAACCCGACGCTCGTGCGGTCGAGGTAGTTGAAGAAGTACGCGAGCGCGAGCAGCGGAATGAAACGCCACGCGGCCTTGCGCACGGCCCGTTGCTCGATCGACGCGTCGGTTTCGCGATCGGCGGCCAGCGCCGGGGAAGCGGATGTCATGGTTGTCTCCGTGGATACGGCGCTCCTCGCCCGCGCGATCGCACGGGCACGACGCCTGTTGTTCGTTCGATGGATCGCGGCGGCGCTACGCGCTCGCCACTTCGTTCGCCGAAGGCACATCGGCCGCCACGCCCGGCGGTTGGACGTCCGCACCATGTCCGTGCGACCCGGCGACGACGCCGGCAGCGATCAGCGCCCGGGCCTCGTCCGGCGTATAGCCGAGCTCGCCGAGCAACGCGCACGTGTCCTGACCGAGCGCGGGCGGCGCTGCGCGCAGCCGCAGGCGCTCGCCCGCGAGCGTGAGCGGCAGCAGCGCGGTGCGCGTGTCGACCGGCCGGCCGGCGCTGCTCGCGTCGGCCGGCAGCGTCACGGCTTCGAGCCCGCCCGTCGCGAGCAGATGCGGATCGTCGAACAGGTCCTGCGGCTTCGTGATCGGCGCATACGGCAGGCCGATCGATTCGAAGATCGCGCCGATCTCCGCGGCCGAATGCGCGGCGAGCCGCGCACGCAGTTCGGGCAGCAGCCACTCGCGGGCCTGCACGCGCAAGTTGTTGGTTGCAAGACGCGCATCGTCCTTCAGCGCGGCAAGGCCGAATGCATCGCAGAACAGCGCCCATTGCGTGTCCGATACGACCGCGAGAAAGATCTGCTCGCCATCCTTCACCGAAAACACGTCATAGACCGCCCACGCGGAAATGCGGCTCGGCATCGGCGACGCGGCCTGCCCCGTCACCGCGAACTGCATCATGTGCTGCGCGACGAGGAACACGTTGTTCTCGAACAGCGAACTCTGCACCTGCTGGCCGCGGCCGGTGCGTTCGCGCTGCGCGAGCGCGGCCATCGCGCCGATCGCGCCGAACATCCCGCCCATGATGTCGTTCACGCTCGAGCCCGCACGCAACGGCCGGCCTTCGGGGCCCGTCATGTACGCGAGACCGCCCATCATCTGCACCACTTCGTCGAGCGCGGTGCGATGTTCGTACGGCCCCGGCAGGAAACCCTTGTGCGACACGTACACCAGGCGCGGATTCAGCGCGGACAACGCGGCATGGCCGAGCCCGAGCCGATCCATCGTGCCGCTCTTGAAGTTCTCGCTGAACACGTCCGCCGTCGCGACGAGCCGCCGCACGATCTCGAGCCCGCGCGGATCCTTCACGTCGACCGCGAGGCTCTTCTTGTTGCGGTTGAACATCCCGAAGAAGCCCGCGCCGGAACCGCGCAGCGCACGCGTGCTGTCGCCCGCGATCGGTTCGATCTTGATGACTTCCGCGCCGAGATCGGCGAGCAGCATGCCGCAGGTCGGGCCCATCACCATGTGCGTCATCTCGATCACGCGCACGCCTTCGTACGGCAGCGCCGCAGCCGGTTGGCGATCGTTCATTGCGCGACTCCCGTCAGGCAACCTTCCGGCTGGGCCGCCGACGGCGCACGGCCGTCCGCGTAACGGAATCCCTTCGGCAGCCCCGCGTCCGGCACGTGGCCGTACAGCGGCTCGGCAGGCAGCGCCGCGTGCAGGATTGCGCGCGCGGCGAGCAGCGCATCGGCGTCGATGCCCGTGTCGATCCCCATCGACTCCAGCAGGAACACGAGATCCTCCGTGACGATGTTGCCGGTCGCGCCCGGTGCATACGGGCAGCCGCCAAGACCGCCCTGGCTCGCGTCGATCGTCGTCACGCCAGCGTCGAGCGCCGCGACGACGTTGGCGAGCCCCTGCCCCCGGGTGTTGTGGAAGTGCGCGCCGCCCGCCTTGTCGCCGACTTCGCGTTGCAGGCGCGTGAACAGCCGGCGCACCTGCACCGGATTCGCATAGCCGCTCGTATCGGACAGACCGATCTCGTCGACCCCGCATTCGGCCATCGCGACCGCCATCGCGATCGTCTCGTCGTCGGAGACAGCGCCGGCGATCGTGCAGCCGAACGCGACCGACACGCCGGCCTCGATCTGCACCGACGGAAACCGCGCGTCGCGCAGCGCGACGATCGCGCGCACCTCGTCGATCATCTGCGCCGGCGTCTTGCGGATGTTCGCCAGCGAGTGCGCCTCGGTCACCGAGACCGGCAACGTCAGCTTGTGGACGCCCGCCTCGAACGCGCTTTCGGCGCCGCGCAGGTTCGGCGCGAGCGCGGCGACGTGCAGCCCGGGAATCGCCAGCGCATGCGCGACGACTTCCCGCACGTCGGCCATCTGCGGCAACAGCCGCGCGGGCACGAACGACCCGACCTCGATCTCGCGCAGGCCGGCCGCGGCGAGTGCGGTGATCCAGCGCCGCTTGTCGGCCGTCTGCATCACGGCCTTGATGCTCTGCAGGCCGTCTCGCGGCCCGACCTCGCTGACCAGCACCTCTGGATACCCGGAAACGCTCATTCGACACCTCATAGTTCTATCTAAAAGAACATCGTTCTGTTTGACGGAACTTTAGAGGCACGTCGAATCGGCTGTAAGCGGGGTATACCCGTGAAATTGCGATTTTCTGGAACTTGTGTTCTATCAGGCAGAACGATATAGTGGATCGACCGTCACCCAAGGACCTGCAAGCCGTGCCTCCGACCTCGCTCCCCGCAGAACCCACCGGCACCGCCCCCGACTCGTCGGCCGACGCCTCCAGCGGCGTCGCCGTCCTCGATCGCGCGTTCGCGATCCTCCATGCCTTCGGGCAAACCGACGACCGGCTGTCGCTCGCGGAACTGTCGCGCCGCACCGGGCTGTACAAGAGCACGATCCTGCGCCTGCTCGCCGCGCTCGAGCACGGCGGCTTCATGCGCAAGCTCGACGACGGCCAGTACGCGGTCGGACACGAGCCGCTGCGGCTCGCCGCGCTGTACCAGCGTTCGTTCCGGGTCGGCCCGGTCGTCGAGCCGCTGCTCGAGACGCTGAGCCGCGAACTCGGCGAAACGGCGTCGTTCTACGTGCGCCACGGCGAGATGCGCTCGGTGCTCTATCGTGTCGAACCCACGCGCACGGTGCGCGTGTCGATCCGGGTCGGCGAGGAGTTTCCGGTTCACCAGGGAGCGTCCGGGAAGGTGCTGCTCGCGTTCACCGACCCGCACGATGCGCGCTGGAACGACATACGCGAACAGTTGTGGGCCGCGTCGTACGGCGAGCGCGACCCGGAGACGGCTTCGGCGTCCGTGCCGGTGTTCGGCGCGGCCGGCGATTGCGTCGGCGCGCTCACGGTGTCCGGGCCGAAATCGCGGCTGGCCGCCGCGCCGGCGATGGCCGCGGCGCTCGCGCTGCTGTTGCCGCTCGCGCAGAAGGCGACCGTCGCGCTCGGTGGCGCCGGCGCGCGCTACGACGCGCAGGCCGTGCGCGACAGTCTCGCGCGCTTCACCGCGGCCGCGGACGAACCCGCGCAGCCCTAGCCGGCACGCGCGTCCGGCGACGCGGCAGCGCAAACGCCGGCCGCATGCGACACTGGCCGCTGCCGCATGCAGCGCGCCGCCCGCCGGCGCGGCACATGCCACTGCCGTCCGGACACGCACAAGGGAACCCCACGATGAACGCCCCGCGCACCGCCACCTGGTATTTCGATTTCGTCTCGCCGTTCGCCTACCTGCAGCAGGAACGGTTCGACGAGTTGCCGCCGGCTGCCGCCTACGAGCCGAAACCGATCGTGCTCGGCGCCGTGCTCACGCACTGGGGCCAGAAAGCGCCGGCCGAGATCGCGGCAAAGCGCATCTTCACCTATCGCCACGCGCAGTACCGCGCGGACAAGCTCGGCATTCCATTCCGGATGCCGCCCGCGCATCCGTTCAACCCGATCCGGCCGCTGCGTCTCGCGATCGCGATGGGCAACACGCCCGATGCGATCCGGCGGATCTTCCGGCACATCTGGCGCGACGGCCAGGACGTATCGACGCCAGAGGGTTTCGCCGCGCTGTGCGAGGCGGTGGGCTTTCCGGAAGGCGTGACGGCCGTCGACGCGCAAGCGGTGAAGGACGCGCTGCGCGCGAACACCGATCAGGCGATCGCGCATAGCGTGTTCGGCGTGCCGACCTTCGAACTCGATGGCGACCTGTTCTGGGGCGACGATGCGACCGACATGTTCGTCGATTGCGCGACGTCCCGCGCGTGGCTCGACTCGCCCGAAGTGCGCCGCATCAGCGCGCTGCCCGAAGGCATCCGGCGCGGCTGACGGCGCGCCTCGGCGCTGGCGGCTCACGTGTCGCGTCGTTCGACGCGCAGCCGCCTCGACGCGGTGCTGTTCTCGGCATGTTCATCGGGATGACGAGCGGCGCCGCGCTCGGCGGTTCGTTGCTCGCGCAACTTGACCGGCATGCGGTGATCGCGCCGGCGCCGACAACGTCGCCACCGGCACTGGCCGTGCGCACGTGGCGCCGTCGATTTTCGGCAGTGCGATTGCACGGCAGGCGGGTCCGCAGGGCTTGCCCGCCTTTTCTTTTATTTTCGATCGGTGCTGTGCGGCCCCGCGCGGCACGGCCGATTCGTGCGAGAGACAGCCGGCATTCGTTCATCCGATGCAATACTCGGAACGCGTCGCCGGATTGCGCAGTTCAACCGATTATTTTTTCGCCCGCGCCCGGCGCACGCGCGCAATCATCGGATCATTTCTCACGGCCGCACCGCACGGCCCTCCCGAATCCGGCCCCATCGGCAAAGTAGGTTTTCTCAGGGGATTCCCGGTATTTTTTCCCATTTTCTTCGAAATTACCGGTGACATACTTGCCCCCCATTGCGCTCCGGTGCGAGCGCGCTTCCTGATCCCTGCCGGTCGCATGTCCTGTGCTGCGTGTCCGCCGGGGTCGCAGAACATGAACAATTTCGACACCACGATCCAGATCTTCCTCACCCACATTACGTTCGGACCGCTGATGAATCATGCGATCCGCGTGATCGCCGGCCTCTATACGTTCAAGGGCTTCGTCCTGATCCCCGTGCTGTGCTGGCTGTGGTTCCAGCCGGGACCGCAGCGCGAACGGCAACGCGAGCTGGTCATCGCGACGGTCGCGAGCGGGCTCGTCGCGCTCGCGTTCGGCCGGTTGCTCGCGAAAGTCCTGCCGTTCCGCGTGCGGCCGATCTACAACCCCGACCTGCACCTGCACTTCCCGTCCGAGGAATTGCGTGCGGCCACGCTGCAGGCCTGGAGTTCGTTTCCGAGCGATCACGCGATGCTGTGGATGGCGATCGCGACGGGCATCTTCATCATCGCGCGACGCGCCGGCGTGTTCTCGCTGCTGTACGCGGTCGTGTTCATCTGCGTGCCGCGCGCGTATCTCGGCTATCACTACCCCACCGACCTGATCGCCGGTGCCGCGATCGGCATCGCGCTCGCGTGGCTGCTGACGCGCGATGCGATTCGATCGCGCTTCGCGCCGCAGGTGCTGGAGGCGATCCGGCGCTTCCCCGCGCCGGCCTATACGCTCGCGTTCCTGCTGTGCTTCGAGCTGATCACGCAGTTCGACGAACTGCTGACGCTTGCGCAGTCGGTCAAGCATACGGCGATGTAACGGGACGGCGCCGCCATGCATCCGCTGCTGTCGACACGACGCCCGGGCACACGCTGCCGGCCCTGCGCGGCGGCATCGCGCCCGGCGCGCGCCGCCGTCCGGATCGTCGCCGCCGCGGCGACGGCGGCCGCGCACGTCAGTCGCGGTCGGGCGCCCCGAGCGGGAAGAACGAGCGATACGGCCGCGCTTCGTCGACCGCACGCGCGAACGACGGCCGCGCAAGCAGCCGCCGGCGATATGCGATCACGTTCGCGAACGACGGATCGATCCGGTGCGTCCAGTCCGCGTAGAACAGGAACGGTGCCGCGCCGCAGTCGGCGAGGCTGAAGCGGTCGCCGGCCGCCCATTCGCGATCGGCCATCGTGCGATCCAGCCATGCGTACGACGTTTCGAGCATCGCGCGCGCATCGGCGACACCCCGCGCATCGCGCTCGTGTTCCGGCCGCAACGCATCGAACACGACCTTCTGCTGCGGGGTCGCGACATAGTTGTCGAAGAAACGATCCATCATCCGCACTTCCAGCGCCGCGCGCCGGTCGTCGGGCACCAGCCGCGCGGGGCCCGGGTGGTAGAGATCGAGATACTCGACGATGATCGTCGCCTCGATCACGGTACGGCCCGCGTCGACGAGCACCGGGAAGCGCTTCAGCGGCCACAGCGCGGCCAGTTCCTGCATCGGCTTCGGATCGTCGTGCGCGAGCACGCGATAGTCGAACGGCGTGCCGTTCTCGTACAGCGCGGTCAGCACCTTCTGGCAATAGGACGAAAAGGGATGGGCGTAAAGCGTCGGCGTCATCGCGGGTCTCTCGGGGTTTCGGCGCCGCGTCATGCGGCGCCACGTGATCGGATACCTTGACGACGAACGGCGCCGGGCCGAATCGACACCGGGCCGAACATTTTTTTTCCGTTGCGCGGCATCGCGCCGCTACGACCGGCCATCCATCACGACGCGGCCTTCGCCGCGCCAGCGCAGCATCCCGCCGCCGAGGTTCGCGACGGCATCGAAGCCGGCCTTCAGCAGGATCACGGTCGCCTGCGCGGAGCGGCCGCCCGCGCGGCACACGGTCACGATCGGCCGGTCGCGCGCGAGTTCGCCGGTGCGCGCGGCCAGTTCGCCGAGCGGAATCGGCGTCGCGCCCGGCAGGTGGCCGAGCGGGCCGGTGAATTCGTCCGGCTCGCGCACGTCGACGACCTGCACCGCCGGCAGGTGATCCTCGAGCCACTGCGGATCGATTTCCCAGAATCCGGCGAACGTATAGACGAGCGGCGCCCAGTCGGGCGCCGCCTGCACGTCGGGCGCATTCGCGGCGAGTCCGCACTGCAGGTTCGCGGGCACCGCGACGTCGATCTGGCGCGGATGCGCGAGCCCGAGGTTGCGCATGTAGCCCGCGAAATCGTCCTCGCTGAGATCGCCGCCGAGGCGCGGATTGAAACGCCGCTCCTCGCCGACGCTCGTGACCGTGAGCCCGCGATAGTCGTGCGCGGGATACAGCAGGCATGCGGCCGGCAGCGTGAAAAGCCGGCCGTGCACCGCGCGATACAGCGCGCGCGGGTCACCCTGCTGGAAGTCGGTACGGCCGGTGCCGCGAATCAGCAGGCAGTCGCCGGTAAACGCCATCGATTCATCGTCGAGCACGAGGCTGATGCAGCCGCTCGTGTGGCCCGGCGTCGCGCGCACGGTCAGGTAGCGCGGGCCGAATGCGCAGCGATCGCCGTCGTTCAGGTAGCGGTCGGCGCCCTGCGCGCCGCTCGCGGCCGAAATCGCGATCGCGCTGCCGGTGCGCTGCTTCAGCAGCCACGCACCCGTCACGTGATCGGCGTGCACGTGCGTATCGACGGTCGCGACGAGCCGCAGCCCGAGCTCGTCGAGCAGCGCCGCATCGCGGCGCACCTGCTCGAACACCGGGTCGATCAGCAACGCTTCGCGCGATGGGCGGTCGGCGAGCAGGTACGTGTAGGTCGACGATTGCGGGTCGAAGAGTTGCCGGAAGATCATCGCGAAGTCGCTCCGTCGGCTGGGCGTGTCGGTCGGGTGAAGGGTGCGGGTCGTGCAACCCGCACCGCGTGTGGCGCCGGCTCGCGACGCACACGTTCATACAGCGTAGTTCAAAACACGCGCGCCACCGGCGTCGTTGCACGCGGCGAGACGTCACGCCGCATCCGGTCCGTCGCGCGTGCTGCCTTACACTACCGCCTGTTCTCGTCTTACGTTCACAAGAATTGCGTCGACATGTCTCTGACGATCGATCCGAAGCAAGCCGCCGCGCTGCTGGCCGTCGCCGATACCGGCAGCTTCGAGCAGGCCGCCGTGCGCCTGCACGTGACCGCGTCCGCCGTCACGCAGCGGGTCCGCGCGCTGGAGGCGAGCCTCGGCGCGCCGCTCGTGCTGCGCACGCGGCCGTGCCGGCCGACGGCGGCCGGGCAGCGCGTGCTGCAGCACCTGCGCCGCGTCGCGCTGCTGCAGGCCGACCTGCAAAGCACGCTCGCGACCGAGCGCGAATCGCCGATCTCGGTCACGATCGCGCTGAACTCCGACAGCCTCGGCACCTGGTTCCTGCCCGCATTGACGTCGGTGCTCGCGGGCGAGCGCATCCTGTTCGAGCTGATCGTCGAGGACCAGGACCACACGTTCGCGCTGCTCGAAAGCGGGATGGCCGTCGGCTGCGTGACGACCGAGCCGAAGCCGATGCGCGGCTGCGTCGCGACGCCGCTCGGCACGATGCGCTACCGGCTGCTCGCGGCCGCCGCGTTCGCGCTGCGCTGGTTTCCGCGCGGCCTGAACCGCACGGGCGCGCGCCATGCGCCGGTCGTCGCGTATTCGCGGCGCGACACGCTGCAGTCCTCGTTCCTGAAGGAGAAGTTCGGGTTGCCCGAAGGCGCGTATCCGTGCCACTACGTGCCGGGCACGCACGCGCATTTCGCGGCGGTGCGGCACGGGCTCGGCTACGCGATGGTGCCGGAGCCGCTGCTCGGCGGCACACCGCTCGACGCGCAGGGGCTCGTCGATCTCGCGCCGCTGCATCCGACCGACATCACGCTGTACTGGCACGCATGGACCGTGCAATCGCCGACGATGGCGTCGCTGTCCGCACGGGTGGTCGAAGCGGCGCGCCGGTTGCTCGCGCCGCTGCCGTGACGAACGGGTGATCGACACCGCCGGCGCGGCACGTCGCGCGGCATGCGTGGCCAAGAGAAACGCCGCCGCGCCGCCTATACTTTTTCCATCGGCCCCGCGAACGCGCCGCGCGGCCGATCACGCACATCCGGCCGTTCCCTTTTCCGTGAGGAGAACATCATGCCCCGCCGCTATATCGATTGCCGCGAGTTTCCCAGCGCGATGAATTGCTCGGTCGCAATTTCCGCCGACTCCGACGACGAACTGCTGGAGGCCGCCGTGCAACACGCGGTCTCGGTGCACCAGCACACCGACAGCGCCGAACTGCGCACGCAACTGAAAACACTGTTCCGCGACGGCACGCCGCCCGCCGACATGCTCCGGCAAGCGTAACCGCCGGCACGCCAGATATCGACAGACGGGCTGCATCGCCGCCCCCGTCGCTTCCTTGCTCCTGCTTCGCGCCACGACGCGCCGGCGCCCCCGCCGGCCGGCGCACTCGGCTTTACGTACGCCGCTGCGCGAAATACGCGCCGACCGCATCGATGAAGGTATCGATGTCCGCGCGCGACACGTCGCAGTGCGTGACGAAGCGCGACGCGTACAGCATCTGCGTGAGGATCCCGCGCGCCTTGAGCCATGCCTCGAGCGGCGCGCAATCGGCTTCGGGGAATTGCGCGAACACCATGTTCGTCGCATGCGACAGCACCTTCACCGGCTCGATGCGCGCGAGGCCTGCCGCGAGATGCGCGGCGTTCGCGTGATCGTCGGCCAGCCGCTCGACATTGTGGTCGAGCGCATACAGGCAGGCCGCCGCGAGAATGCCCGACTGCCGCATTCCGCCGCCCAGCACCTTGCGCCAGCGCTGCGCGCGCTCGACGAGCGCACGATTGCCGACCAGCACCGAACCGACCGGCGCGCCGAGCCCTTTCGAGAAGCAGATCGACACGGTATCGAACGGCGCGCACAGTTCCGCGATCGGACGGCCCGACGCGACGGCCGCATTGCACGCGCGCGCGCCGTCGAGGTGCGTGGCCAGCCCGCGGCTGCGCGCGAGCGCGACGGCTTCCTGCACATAGCCGTCCGGCAACACCTGGCCGCCGATCGTGTTTTCGAGCGCGAGCAGGCGCGTGCGGGCGAAGTGATTGTCGAGCGGCTTGATCGCCGCGGCGATCTTCGCGAGCGGCAGCGTGCCGTCGGGCGCGTTCTCGATCGGCTGCGGCTGGATGCTGCCGAGCACGGCCGCGCCGCCGCCTTCGTACTTGTAGGTGTGCGCGAGCTGGCCGACGATGTATTCGTCGCCGCGTTCGCAATGGGCCATCAGCGCGGCGAGGTTGCTCTGCGTGCCGCTCGGGAAGAACAGGCCGGCTTCCTTGCCGGCCCGCTCGGCCGCGACCGCCTGCAGGCGCAGCACGGTCGGGTCGTCGCCCCATACATCGTCGCCGACTTCGGCGGCAGTCATCGCGGCCAGCATCGCCTGGCTCGGACGTGTCACGGTATCGCTGCGTAAATCGATCATCTTCGTGCCCTGAGTGAACGCGGACCGGTACCGATGCGCCCGGCCCTGCCGAAACGAGACTCAGAGTGTACGCAATTCGCGCAGCGCTTGCCGATGCTTCGCGCCGGGCGAAAGCCACGTGACCGGGCGCCGCCGGTGCACGATCCGGATACAACCGGCACGACGCGACGCAGTCCACGCCGGCGCGGCATCGTCAACAACGCGGCGGCGGCCGGACACCCGGCATAGGCATCGGCATCGGCATAGGCCGCGCGTGCCAACGCGCGGCACCTTCGCGCACGCCGCATCGTTCCCGTGATGCGACGCGCCATATTGCCGCACGTGCGGCAGACCGCCACGCCACGACCGCCTGCGGCGCGCGCCGCGATCTTGATACGAATCAACGATTTATCTCGAAACCGCGCGCGCCGGGCTGGACATCTGCGACGAGTTGGCGCATTTCGCGGCGCAACATCGCGGCACATACTCCAGCCAACCCCGATGCCCCCTCCGGCCGGGGTCCGCCGGCACCCCGCCGGCGGGTATCGTCAAGCCTCGGTCAACTGGTATGGACACCGCATTTTCGGCCCTCGATCTGGCCCGCCTGCAATTCGCGTTCACCGTCTCCTTTCACATCGTCTTCCCGGCGCTGAGCATCGGCCTCGCCAGCTTCATCGCCGTGCTCGAATATCGCTGGCTGAAGACCGGCAAGCCGTACTACAAGACACTCTGCCTGTTCTGGTCGAAGATCTTCGCGGTCGCGTTCGGGATGGGCGTGGTTTCCGGCGTCGTGATGAGCTATCAGTTCGGCACCAACTGGTCGGGCTTCTCGAGCTTCGCCGGCTCGGTCACCGGCCCGCTGCTGATGTACGAGGTGATGACGGCGTTCTTCCTCGAAGCCGGCTTCCTCGGCATCATGCTGTTCGGCTGGAACCGCGTCAGCCCGCGCGCGCACTTCGGCGCGACGCTGATGGTCGCGATCGGCACGCTGATCTCGACGTTCTGGATCCTCGCGTCGAACAGCTGGATGCAGACGCCGCAGGGTTTCGAGATCGTCGACGGCCGCATCGTGCCGACCGACTGGTTCGCGATCGTCTTCAACCCGTCGTTCCCGTACCGCCTGTTCCACATGGCGATCGCCGCGTTCATCGTCGCCGCGCTGGTGGTGGCGGCGACGGGCGCGTGGCACCTGCTGAAGGGCCGCCGCGACAAGGGCGTGAAGAAGATGTTCTCGATGGCGCTGTGGCTGCTGCTGGTGCTCGCGCCGCTGCAGGCCGTGATCGGCGACCAGCACGGCATCAACACGCTGAAGCACCAGCCCGCGAAGATCGCCGCGATCGAAGGGCTGTGGGAAACCGAAAAGGGCGGCACGGCGCTCAACCTGTTCGGCATTCCGGACATGAAGGCCGAAACGACCCGCTACGCGGTCCAGGTGCCGCACCTCGGCAGCCTGATCCTCACGCACAGCTGGGACGGCGAGATCCGCGGACTGAAGGAATTCCGCCCCGAGGATCGTCCGAACTCGACGGTCGTGTTCTGGAGCTTCCGGATCATGGTCGGCCTCGGCTTCGCGATGATCGGCCTCGCCGCGCTCGCGTGGCTGCTGCGCCGCCGCGGCAGCCTGTATGAATCGAAGTGGTTCCAGCGCCTCGCGCTCGTGATGGGCCCGACCGGCTTCGTGTCGCTGCTCGCGGGCTGGGTGACGACCGAAGCGGGCCGCCAGCCGTGGGTCGTGTATGGCGTGATGCGCACCGCGCAGGCCGTGTCGCCGCTGTCGGTGCAGCAGGTCAGCCTGTCGATGATGACGTTCGTGATCGTCTACTTCCTCGTGTTCGGCACCGGCGTGTACTACATGCTGAAGCTGATGAAGGCCGGCCCCGCGCTGCCCGACGTCAAGCACGACGCGCGGCACGGCGAGCCCGACACGCGCCCCGATCACACCGCGCGCCGCCCGATGTCGGCCGTCGACGAGCTGATCGAGACCGTCTGAGCCCCCCACTTTCGCAAACGAGAAAACCTATGGACGTCACCGTAATCTGGGCCGCGATCATCGCATTGGGGCTCTTCATGTACGTCGTGCTCGACGGCTTCGACCTCGGCATCGGCATCGTCTTCCCGTTCTTCCCGGACGAGAAGGAACGCGACCTGATGATGAACACCGTCGCGCCCGTGTGGGACGGCAACGAGACGTGGCTCGTGCTCGGCGGCGCCGGGCTGTTCGCGGTGTTCCCGATCGTCTATTCGACGGTGCTGTCGGCGCTGTACCTGCCGCTGATCTTCATGCTGGTGTGTCTGATCTTCCGCGGCGTGTCGTTCGAGATCCGCGCGAAGGCGCGGCGCACGAAGCAGCTGTGGGATCTCGCGTTCATCGGCGGCTCGGCCGGCGCGACGCTGTTCCAGGGGATCGCGCTCGGCGCGTTCCTGCAGGGCATCGACGTGAAGGACGGCGTGTACGCCGGCGGCGCGTTCGACTGGCTCACGCCGTTCAGCCTGCTGACGGGCCTCGGGTTGATCGTCACGTACGCGCTGCTCGGCTGCTGCTGGCTCGTCGCGAAGACGGAAGGCGACCTGCAGCGGCGCCTGCATCGCGTCGTGTGGCCGCTGACCGTCGTGCTGCTCGGCTTCATCGCGGTCGTCAGCCTGTGGACGCCGCTGCAGGATCCGGCGGTCGCGCAGCGCTGGTTCGATTCGGGGCTGTTCTGGCGCCTGCTGCCGGTGCCGTTCCTGGTCGCCGGGTGCGCGGTGTGGATGCGTCGCGCGGTACGCAACCGGCACGACATGACGCCGTTCGTGCTCGCGCTGGCACTCGTGCTGCTCGGCTACGTCGGCCTGCTCGTCACGATGTTCCCGTATGCGATTCCTCAGACGATGACGATCTGGGAAGCGGCGGCGCCGCGGTCGAGCCAGACCTTCACGCTGGTCGGCGCAGCGGTTATCCTCCCGATCATCATCGCCTACACGACGATGGGTTACTGGGTATTCCGAGGCAAGGTGCGCCATGAAGACCAGCATTACTACCACCACTGATCCCGCCGCCCGCCGGCCCGACGCGCCGCGGCCGCGGATGCGCGGCTGGATGTGGTTCGTCGTCCTGTGGGCGGGCGGCGTGCTCGGCGCCGTCACGCTCGGCTATGCGTTCAAGATCTTCATGAACCTGACGCTGTTCGCGGTGAAGTAAAAGGCAGCGCGCCGGCCGGGCGATCGCGTCACGCGCGCGGCCCGGGCGCGGCGCGCATCGATCGCCCGATGGATGCGTGATCCGCTGCCTCTTCCTCCGCGTGCGTTATTGCGGCGCCCGCCGCACGACGCCGAGCTTCAATCCCAGCATGCCGAATATGCGGTTCATCGTCTGAACCGTCCCGTCGCTGCGGCCCTGCTCGATATCCTGAATCGTCTTTGTCGACACACCGGCGAGCTTCGCCATTTCGGCGCTCGTCAGCCGCATCGTCTGCTTCAGATGACGCACGGATTCGCGCAGCGACCACTCGGGATGCGCGAGAACGTCCTCGATCGCTTGCCGGCGCAACGCGAGCTGATCGGGAAGCGACATCGCGTTATAGCGTTTGTCCATCGTGTCGCCCTCGCCTAGCGCAGTGCATCCAGTTCGCGGGCGAGCCGCTCGATGCCCGGTTTCAGGAAAGCATGCACATCGTGCTCCAGTCCGAGATCGACACCCCGATCGGCGATCTCCTGCAAGCGCGGCGCCATTGCGTGCAGCCGTGCCCGCAATGCGTCGCGATCCAGCGCGGCATGCGCCTCCCCCGCCTGCGGCTCGCTCGACCGGACGACCGCATCGAGTACCCGCGCCCAGTCTGGCTGACCACCGTCATTTCCTTCCCAGCGGATGCGCCGTGCGATGCCGTCGGGGTGCAGATACATCGGTGCGAAGTCGTAAAGCGGCGTCAACGCAACGCGTCCATCGAAGTCGCGTTGCAATGCCGAGTTCCGTGCATGATTGTCTTTGTTCCCCAACGCGAGATTCGCGACGTCGCGGCACAGATACTCGGCCACCTCGGCTTGAGGATCCGTGCATCGGCGCACGAGATGCCCGCACACCTCGTCGTGACTCGGCACGACGCCGAAGCCGGCTTTTCCGGTCAGCGACGCAATACTTTCCTGAGCGAACCGGACAACGCTGCCACCAACGCGCGCGCGATCGAACCGCGGAATGAATAGCGACCGATCGCGCAGCGTCAGCGGCGCATGCACGCGCAATCCAAGACGCTGGGCCAATGCCATGTAGGGCGCTTCGTGACGAAGGATTTGTGCAAGACGCTCGTTCGTGCCACGTCCGAACTTGACGATGTAGTGCGCGACCGCGCGCGCATCGGGCAGCGTGTGATCGAGATAGAGCAGTCCGTCGTCGGCACGGGTCAGCAGCAGCTTCGGCCACTCGCCCTGCACACCCGAGGAGCCCGCGACGAAGAATCCATGTTCGGCAAGGTATTCGCTGAATGCGTCTCCGCGTGCGACAACGTCATCGTCGGTAAATCCTTGCCGCGGCCCCTGGCGCTCGGCGAGCCACTGCGCGGCTTCCTTGATCCGCAGATTGCCGATCGAGTTACCGGCTCCCGCGAGCAGCAACGGCCAGTCGGCACGCTCCTCGGCTGTTTCCGGCAGATCGAGGCGGCGCAACAACTCCTGACGGCCGAAGCCTTGCGGCAGCAAATCGATCAGGAAAGTCGGCCAATGGGGCGTCACCAGTGGCTCGAGATCGACCGGAAAACCGCATGCCATCGCGTGCGCATCGCGGGCGAATTGATGTCGAACGATCCATTCGACGTCGTAACCCGTACAGGCACGACTGCGCCAGCCCTCGTCAGGCTCGCCGAAAAGGGTGACGACGCCGATGTCGTGCCAAATACCATCGGCGTGGAGCTGGATCGTGCAGGAAGCGTTCATTTCAGCAGAAATCTATACAAATCATGCTGTTCATCGTAGCTGAATTATATAAATTTCTACCGAAATAGGAATCGAGCCCCTTGAACTCCGGAAGCAGCGGTCGAGGGAAACTGCCGCCGCTTACCGCCGCTCGCGCAGCGCCGCCTCGATCTTGCGATCGGTCTTGTACTGGCTCAGCGCATACACCGACCAGATCGCGGCCGGCAGCCAGCCGATGATCGTGAGCTGCAGGATCAGGCAGATCACGCCGGCGATCGGGCGGCCGATCGTGAAAAACTGGAACCACGGCAGCAAGAGGGCAAGCAGCAGACGCATCGGATTTCCTTTTTCGCATCGTTGAAGAACAGCGTACGCGGCCAATATGGCGCGTCACGCACCCCATTTCAAGCCGGCGCGCGCCCGGCACGCAGCCGACGCCCCGCGCCGGAACGTCCGCACCGCCCCGCCTTCTTCACCCGCCGGCCGCAAAAAAAAACGGCCCTCGCATCGCGCGAGAGCCGTATCGGAATCGCTGGAGAAGGTACTGCGCCGCGCCCGGAACATGTGCCGCATGCCGATCCGCACGCGCGTCCGCGTGTTCCCGTCAGCCGGGATGCCGACCTACGCCGAACCGGACAGCCATCGCGCAACCTGCGCGACGAGCGGATCCGCTTCGTCGAAACGCTCGACACCCGCCACCTGCGGCGCGTCGCAGATCGCGAACACCGGCTTGCCCCATTGCAGCCCCAGCGCGATTTCGGACAGCGTGCCGAGGCCGCCGCCGACCGCGATCAGGCACAGCGACGCGCGAGCGATCAGCGCGTTGCGCGTGATGCCGAGCCCGGTCGGCAGCACGACCGACAGGTACGGATTCGCGTCCCGCGCATCGTCCTCGGGCAGCAGCCCGATCGCGCATCCGCCTGCGGCCCGCGCGCCGCGCGCGGCCGCCTCCATCACGCCCTGCTTGCCGCCGCCGACGATCGCGATGCCCGTCGCCGCGATCGCGTGCGCGATCCGCTCGGCGACGGCGAGCTGCGCGTCGGTCGCGTCGCGCGGCCCGATCACGCCGACCGGCATCCGGTGCCGGCGTGCGCCGCGCTGTCGCTGTGCGAGCTGCGCCAGCGCGCCGCGCGTGTCGTCCGACCATTCAATGACGTCGTTGCCGTGCAAGTCCTTCCCCCAGTGCAAGAACGCAGGTGCAAAGCGCCGTCAGCACGATCGACAGTACGGCGGCCTGCGAGAAATCGGTCTGTCCGTCGGACAGCTTCAGGTACATCAGCAGCGGCAGGATGTTGACCTGCGTGCCGGCCAGCGCGAGCGCCGTGCCGTACGTGCCGAGCGCGATCGCACCGACGAGGCACCACGCCGACGCGATCGACGGCCACAGCTCGCGCCACGCGACGTCGAACCACGCGCGCCACGGCCGGGCGCCGAGCGTCAGCGCCGCCTCGAGCGGCCGCCGGTCGAGATTCGCGAGCGCCGGGTAGAGCATCAGCGCGACGCGCGGGATCAGGTAGTACGCGTAGGCGAACGCGAGCCCCGGCATCGTGTAGATCGCGCCGCCGACCACGGTCGGGTCCGCGCCGAGCGACGCCAGCAGCATCGTCACGAAGCCGGCGCGGCCGAACACGAGGATGAAGCCGTACGCGATCACGAGGCCGGAGAAGGCAAGCGGCACGCCGAGCAGCGCGAGCGACCAGCGGCGCCGCGCCGGCGACTGCCCGGCCAGCACGAACGCGACCGGCACGCCGACGGCGACCGACAGCGTGCCGGCGCCGATCGCGAGCGCCAGCGAGCGCACGATCGCGTCGGCGACGAGCGGATCGCCGAACACCGCGGCGAACGCACGGCCGCCGCCGTCGAACGCGGCGCCGACGAGCGCGGCGAGCGGCAGCACGAAGCACACCGCGAACAGCCCGGCCGCCGGCACCGCGCCGTAGCGGCGCAGGACGCCGCGCTGCATGGACGAAACCCGCATCGCGCGCCCCTTACTTGCCGAGCGTGGCCTGCGACCAGAGCTGGTCGACTTCGGCCTTGTGCGCCGCGGCCTTCGCGACGTCGAGCGGACGCACCTGCGGCGCGTTCGGCAGCTTCGCGGCGACATCCTGCGCCACCGGCGTGCCGGGTACGGCCGGACGCACGAAGCCCTGCGCGAACAACCCCTGCCCGACGTCGCTCATCACGAGGTTGAGCCACAGCTGCGCGGCGGCCGGATTCGGGCCGTTCTTCACGAGACTCATCGCGTACGGCGCCGACACGCTGCCGTCCTGCGGAATCACGACTTCGGCCGCGTCACCCATGCCGTCCGCGTACTTGGCCTTGAGCCCGTCGTTCTCGTAGCCGATCAGGACCGGAATCTCGCCCTTGACGAATTTCGCGTACGGCGTCGTCCCCTCGACGCGCAGCACGTTGCCCGCCTGCTTCAGCTTGCCGAAGAAATCCGCGCCCGGCTTCGGGTTGTCGACGCTGCCGCCGTTCGCATAGGCGGCGGCGAACACGGCGACCTGCCCCTGCCCGGTCGAGCGCGGATCGAGATAGACGACCGCATTGCGATATTCGGGCTTCAGCAGGTCCGACCAGCGCTGCGGCACGTTCTTCACGAGCTTCTTGTTGACGAGCAGCGCGATGTTCAGCGAATGCACCGCGAACCAGCGGCCGTCGGCCGCGCGGAACACCGTGGGCAGCTTGTCGAAATTGACCGGCTTGAACGGCGCGACGACGTCCTTGGCCGTCGCATCGAGCGCCGACGCCGCGAAGTAGTACGCCGTGTCGGCCTGCGGGCGGCGTCGCGACTTGTCGAGCGCGACGACCGTGGCCGCCGAGCCGATGTCGTTGTACGTGATCTCGACCTTCGGGTAGCGCTTGCGGAATTCGGCGAACAGCGACTTCCAGTTCGCCCATTCCGGGCCCGTGTCGAACGACACGACGAGCCCTTCGTCGGCGGCCTTCTCGTACAGCGCGTCTTCGCCGGGATACAGCGGCGCGGCATGGGCCAGCGCCGGCGCGAGGGTCGCGAACGCGCAGAGCGCCAGCAGGCGGCGGCGCGTCGCATGAAGGAAATGGCGGCGTGCAGACATCGTGATTCTCCGTTGAATGAATGGGTCGCCCGCGCTCACGCGGCGGGCAGCACGAGCAGATGGCGCGGCTCGATCGACACGCAGCGCGCGGGCAGCTCGCGCCCTTCGCCGAGCAGTGCGTCGGTCGCGCCGGCCGGTACGAAGTCGAAGCGCTGGGTCGCGCCGAAGTAGCGCACCTCGCCGACCCGGCCGTCGATGCGGTTCGCGACGGACTCGGGCGGATCGGGCTGCAGGTGTTCCGGCCGGATCAGCACCTCGACCGGGTCGCCCGGCCGGTGCGCACCCGTATCCGCGCGCAGCGTCGTGAACCGCACGTCGACCGCGCCATGCGCGAGCACGCGGCCGCGCAGCAGCGTCGAATGGCCGACGAACCGCGCGACCTGCGCGGTCGCCGGACGCTCGTACAGGTCGCGCGGGGTGCCGGCCTGCAGCATGCGTCCGCCGTCGACGATCGCCACGCGATCGGCCATGCTGAGCGCTTCGTCCTGGTCGTGCGTGACGAGCAGCGTCGTCGCGCCGCATGCGCGCTGCAGCGCGCGGATCTCGTCGCGCAGCTGGTGGCGAATGCCGGCGTCGAGCGCCGCGAGCGGCTCGTCGAGCAGCAGCAGCTTCGGTTCGATCACGAGCGCGCGAGCCAGCGCGACGCGCTGCTGCTGCCCCCCGGACAGCAGCGCCGTGCTGCGCCCGGCCTGCGCGGCGAGGCCGACGCGTTCGAGCATCTCGAGCGCGCGGCGACGGCGCGGCGCCGCGGCCATGCCGCGCATCTTCAGGCCGTAGGCGACGTTGTCGACGACCGACAGGTTCGGAAACAGCGCGTAGTGCTGGAACACCATTCCGACCTCGCGCTGCCACACCGGCACGCCGGCCATGTCGCGGCCGCCGATCGCGATACGGCCGTCGTACCCGTCGAGCAGGCCGGCGGCGAGGCGCAGCAGCGTCGATTTGCCGGAGCCGCTGCGGCCCATCACGGCGAGCAGTTCGCCCTGGGCCGCGGACAGCGTGACCGCGTCGACGCCGTGACGGGCGCCCGGATACTGGAAGCTGACGTTTTCGAAATCGAGACTCATGACGGTTTCACTTCAGGCGTGGCACGGTGAGGACGGAGGCGAGCGTCGCGAGCACGGCAAGGACGAGCAGCACGACGGTGGCCGCGCAGGCCATCCCGGACGCGCCGTAGAACGCCTGCAGCAGCACGATCGGATAGTTGCGGTAACGGAAGCCCGCGATCAGGTTCGAGATCTGGAATTCGCCGATCGACAGCGCGGCGACCATCACGAGACCGGAAAACAGGCTGTGCCGCAGGTTCGGCAGCACGACCGTGAAGAACTGGCGCAGCGGCGTCGCGCCGAGCGTCGCCGCGCACGCCTCGAGATGCGCGAGCCCCAGGTGGCGCAAGTCGCTCAGCAGCGTCTGCAGCAGGTACGGCAGCGTCAGCACCGCGTGCGCGGCGATCATCAGCGGCAGCGTGCCGAGCCACGGCAGCGCATCGCCGCTGAAGATCGCGATGTAGCCGAACCCGAGTGTCAGCGCCGGCACCGCGATCGGCATCAGCATCACGATGCGCGCCGCGAAGCCGCGGCCGGCCAGTGCGCGGTGATGCAGCGCATAGGCGAGCGGCAGCGCCAGCACGGCATTGATCGCGCAGCAGGTGAGCGCGACGACGAGGCTCGTGCCGAATGCGCGGGTGAAGCTGCGATTCGCGGCCAGGTCCGCGAACCAGTGCGACGTGATGCCGGTCGGCAGCAGCGTGTTCGTCCACGACTGGCCGACCGAGCCGATCAGCAGCAGCACGATCGGCAACGCGAGGTACAGCCCGAAGACCGCGACGAGCGCCTGCAGCAGCAGGCGTCCCGCGATCGCGCGCGGCCGTTTGTTACGACGAATCGGAATAGCTTCGGCAAGGGCCGGAGCGGCTGGCGGATGCATGGCGAATCTCGCTGACGGACACGGAACGAGTCACGCAACGCCCGCCGGGCAGGGCCGGCACGCGTTGTCATGAAGGCCGCAGTGTGCGGATCCGACATGGCATCGTCATGAAAAAAACGTACAACGCCCGCATCGATCTGTGCGCGCAAGGAATAGTTCGCCGTGAAGCACCTGTTTCCCAACGTCGCGGAGCTGCACGCGTTCGCGACTTCCGTGAAGTACCTGAACTTCTCGTATGCGGCGCGCGAGCTCGGCCTGACGCCGAGCGCGGTCAGCCGGCAGATCGCGAATCTCGAGACGCTGTTCGGGGTGAAGCTGTTCGTGCGCGAGGGGCGCAATCTCGCGCTCACGCGGGCCGGGCAGGTTTATCACGCACGCGTGATCGGCCCGCTGCGCGAGATCGGCAACGCGTCGATCGAATTGCTGAGCGCGCGCGAGGACAGCGACCTGCTGACGATCGCAAGCGTGCCGACCTTCACGACGAAGTGGCTGGTGCCGCGCCTCGCGCGCTTTCTGGCCGGCGCGCCGGACGTCACGCTGAGTTTTCGCCGCCATCTCGCGCACGGCGACGTGTTTCCGTTCGGACTCGACGCGGCGATACGCTATGGCGACGGCGCATGGGAAGGCGTCCGCTGCGATTACCTGGACGGCCGCACGTTCGTGCCGGTCTGTTCCCGCGAATTCGCGGCGCGACATGCGCTGCGCACGCCCGCCGACACGGCCGCCGCGCCGCGGCTCGTGCATGAGCAGGCGGAAATCGCGTGGTCGCTCTGGGCGGAGCGCCACCGCGTCGCCCGGATGAACGCGCTGGCCGGGCCGCGCTTCGAACAGTATTCGGTGCTGATCCAGGCCGCGCAAGCCGGGCTCGGGCTCGCGCTCGTGCCGCGCTTCCTGATCGTCGACACGCTCGCGAGCGGCGCGCTCGTCGAACCGTTCGACGCGCCCGTCGACGTCGATGCGCAGGGGCACTACCTGTGCTATGCGCCGGAGCGCCTGGAGACGAGTGCCGCGTTGCGGCGCTTCAGGGAATGGATCCTCGGCGCATGCGCGGAGCGCTGAGCGTGCCCGGCATGGCCGGGCACGCCCGGACGGCACGGCGGCGCCGGTAACACGGCGCCGTGCCGCCCGTGCCGTTGCGTCAGTGGTCGATGCCGAGCCCCGGCAGCACGTGCGTGTTCTCGGCCACGACCGCGTGCAGCAGCTTCGGTTCGGCGCCGAGCAGCCCGAGGATCGTCGGCGCGACCTGCTTCGTGCCGACCACATCGCTCACGGTACGCGCACGATGGAGGCCCGGGTACGACACGAGCAGGCCGAGGTGGCTGTCGTCAGGCGCGTTGCCGCCGTGTTCCTCGTCCTTCTTCGTGCTCGACGTGTAGATCACGCCCGGATTCGGCTGGACGATGATGTCCGGCGTGCGGCCGTTGGCCGGATCGCCGAACCGGTCGGCCAGCGCCGCGCCGTACAGGATGGATGCCTGCGGGCCGTCGGCGCAGATCCCCGGCGCGTTGCAGCCGAGGTTCGCCTTCAGCGTCTGCACCACGGCCGTGCGCTGGCTGCGGTCGCGCAGCCAGATCAGGCCGACGTCGTCGGTCTGCACGAAGCCCGTGCCGACCAGGCCCGAGCCGTCGTTCAGGTTGCCCGTCGTCGTGTTGTTCTGGCCGAAGTTGCCGTTCGGGTCGACGTAGTTGTTCGCTTCGAGCAGCTTCGTCAGCGTGTCGCCGTTCTTCACGAGCTTCGTGTGATCGGTCGGCGACTGGCCGTGCTTCGCCGTGACGATCACGGCCGTCGACGTGTACAGGTTGCGCTGCTTCAGCTCGGCGACGATGCGGCCGATCGAGTTGTCGACGTACGTGATCGCGTTCGCGACCTGGCCGTTCGGCGTGAAGTTCGCGTCGAGGTAGCCGCCGCCCTTCGCGACCGGCGCCTTCTGCGCGACGCTCAGCGTCTGGAAGTTGGCGCCGAACAGCGTCGGCACCGGCGCGTTCTTCGTGCCCGTCGAATCGCGGCCGTCGATCTGGTTGACCAGCGCCTGCACGTGCAGGTTGTCGAAGCGCGCCGTGTGCGAATAGACGTCGGTATAGGCCGTGTTCGTCGCCGGGTCGATCGAGTTGATCTCGGTGCGCATCAGATCGTCGACGCCGGTGCCCGACGGGCCGTTCAGCCAGTCGTAGCCCCACGCGTGCTTGTCCGCCCACGCGGTGTAGGCGTTCGGCACGCCGGCCTTGACGGCCTCGAACACCGTGTTGGTCTTCACGTAGTTGTGCGGATAGACCGGCACGCACTGGCCGTCGACCTTCGCATGCGGAATCGCCTGCGGATTGAATGCGCCGCCGCCGTCGAGGTGCACGAGCGCGCCGCCGTTGAACGCATCGATGCCGGTCGTCTCGTCGAACACGACGTTCCAGCCCTGCTTGCCCGAGCAGGTCGTGTCGCTCGGCGCGTACAGGTTGCGGTCGTACGACACGTCGTAGAACAGGCCGGCCGTCTTCGGCGAGCCGCCCGTCACGAGCGCGGCGAGCCCCGGGAACGAGTCCGACAGGCCGGGCGTGTAGGCGTTCGTGTACGTGACGCCGCTTTGTGCGAGCACGGCGAGGTTCGGACACGTGTTCGCGCCGATGCAGCGTGCGAGATCCTGCTCGTGCAGCCCGTCGACGCTGATCAGCAGCACGTGCTTCACGACACGCCGGCCGTGGCCGGCGTCATCGCCCTGGCTGTTGCCGTCCTGCTGCGCCGCGTAGGCGCCGGCGCTTGCGAGCGCCAGCGCGCCCGCCACCATCACCGCCATTTTTCGTTGCTTAGCGAACCTGGAAATCATCACCCCACCTCATCGATTGACGTTGAACTGCGTGACCTGCCATCAGGCGCGCAAAATATCGCCGCGCCGTGGGGCGCTCGCGTGAAGCGGGGCTTTCTGTTTTCTGTCAAACGTAACCAATCGCAAGTGACACGACGCGGTCGCAAAACGAGGCGACCCGGCGCACGCCGCGACGTGTGCGCGCGAGGTTCGCACCGGGTCGGTGCATCGGGCGCGCCGTCGCCCGCCGCGCGAATTTTTTTCACGCTTGGCGTATGACTATTGGCGTGTGATAAAGGGTTTTCCCTGACCCGGAGCACGAGTATGTCGACCCTGGAAGCTCTCCGGTTCGTGCTGGACGATGCACGCACCCCCGAAATCATTCGCCACCACGTCGTCGACGCGCTGCAGTACGCGTTGCGCAACTACGGCCAGGTGTTCACCGCGAAGGAAGTCGAATGGCTCACGCATTGGGACGATGCGCGCCTGCCGCTGGCCGCGAGGAAGGAACTGGACAAGCGCGAACCGGCGATCGAGGTGCGCTGACGGGAAGCGCGCCGCCGCGCCCGATTGCCGATCGGACGCGGCGGCGGCGGATGAGGGCGTAACGCTTACTGCAGGCCGAAGTCGACGCGCGTCGTCGCGCCCTTGTCCTCGATGCCCTTCGCATCGAGCTTCGGCGCCACGACGAACATGCGGCTCGCATCGATCTTGCCGTCGAGGTACTGGCGCACGGCCTGCGCGCGCTGCTGCGCGAGCGCGCGCAGCGCGTTGTCGTCGGCCGGCGCGTGATCGGCGAGCGCCTGCTTCATGTCCGCATCGGGCAGCGTCTTCTGCAGGCCGATCAGGTTGCGCGGCTTCTTGAAGTCGGCGTCCTTGTAGGCGCGCGTCAGGTACTTGGTGTACTCGGCCGGCTCGACCTTCACCGACATCGGATCGATGCTCTCGCCCTGGCCGACCACGTCCTTCAGCTTCTGCTGGCGGACCAGCCGTTCGACGTACGCGTCGCGCAGCCCCGGCGTATCCTTCGCCGGATCGACGCGGCCGATCAGGTCCAGCCGGATCGACGGCTTCTCGGTCAGCATCTTCACGACGGTATCGAGCTTCTTCTGCTGCGCGTCGGTCAGCTCGTACGCGCCCGGCGCGAACTCGACGTAGCCGAGATCCTCGCCGCCGCTGCCGCCGAACGCATTCGCGAGCAGCGTGAACGGCGACGTGACGGCCTTCGCGATCAGGTTCAGCACCGCGCGCCAGATCAGCCCGCCGACGCTGAACTCCGGATTCGACAGCGAGCCCGACACCGGCAGGTTCACGTCGATCTGGCCGCGCGTGTTCTTCAGGAGCGAGATCGCGAGCTTCACCGGCAACTTGGTCGCCGTGTCGTTTTCGACGTGATCGCCGAACGTGAGCTGATCGATGAAGATGTGGTTGTTCGCCTGAAGCTGGTCGTTCGCGAGCTGGTAGTGCAGGTCGACGTTGAGCTTGCCCTTCGTGATCGGGTAGCCGGCGTACTTCGCCGAATACGGCGTCAGGTTGGTCAGTTCGATGTCGTGCGCGGTCGCCGTGAGATCCAGCGCGGGCTTGTCGATCAGCGGGTTCACCGAGCCCTTGATCGAGATCGGTCCGTTGCCCGCGAGGTTCGCGGCGACGTCGACCGGCGCGGACGTCGTCGAGTCAGTGCCGAACGCGCCGACCGTCCCCTTGATCGCGACCAGGTTCGCCGTGTAGTTCGGCTTGATGAAGTTGTCGGTGTAGGTCACGCGGCCGTCCTGCAGCAGGAGCTCGCCGAAATGCATGCGCACCGGATTCTGCGGCGGCGGCGCGGCCTTCACGACGACCGTCGCCGATGCGGCGGCCGGCGCCGACGCCTGCTGCGCGGCCGCGGCCGACGAGGCCTGCGCGGCGGCGGCCGGCGGCGTCATGCCCGGCGACAGCGGCACCGGTTCGGGCTTGCTCGCGTCGCGCGTCAGCGACTGCGCGGGGCCCGTCTCCTTCGCGACGACGTCCTTCAGGTTCAGCCGACCCTGCGCATCGAGCAGCACGCGGCCGTAGAAGTTCGAGAACGTCACGCGCGCGGCGTCGACGTCGGTGCCCTTCTCGTCGTGGTTCACCTTCAGGTTCGACAGCGCGAGCGAGCGCCAGCCGGCGAACGGGTCGGACGTCGCCTTGTCGAGCATCCGCACGTCGACCAGCGCGACATCGCCGCGATAGGTCGCGCGCGGCGTGTCCTTCACCTGCGCGAACGTCAGGTTGCCCTGCGCGTTGAGCAGCGCGCTCGCGATGGTCGCGTTCAGCGCGCTGCCGAAGTACGGCTCGAACGCGGCCGCGTCGAGGCGGTTGCCGTTGATCTTCAGGCCGAGCTTCAGCGGCTGCGCGGTCACGTCGCCCGACACGTTCACCGAGCCCTTGCGGTTCAGCGTCGCCTTCAGCTGCACCGGCAGCGGCTTCGTCAGGTCGTCGCTGATCTTCTGCACCGACAGGTCGAGCGGCTTGATCGCGAGCTTCACCGGGCGCGGCGTCGACAGGTCCGTGAAGTTCGCGGACGATTCCTTCACGTTCAGCGCGTCGATCCGGTAATGCCACGACGGCGCGGCCGCCGCGGCCTTGCGCGCGACCGTGCGCCTGGGCACCGCCGCCTGCGCGGGTTCGGCCAGCGCCGCCAGGTCGATCTTGCCGTCCTTCAGGCGCTTCACGTCGAGCGCGAGCCCGGTCGCGTCGACGCTCGCGATTTCCGCGCTGCGCGCGGCGACGTCGACCTTCGTGATCTTCGCGCTCGCGTCGGGCAGCACGATCGCGGGCGCCTTCGCGTCCGGCGTCGCGAGCTTCAGCGACTTCAGGCTCACCGTGCTGTCGGCGACCTGCGCGTCGAGCGGCGTCTTGCCCCAGTCGGCCTTCGCGTTGACGCTCGCGCCGAGCGTGCCGTCGAGCACGCGCGCGCGGGTCGCCTCGCCGAGATACGGCTGCAGCGCCGGCAGCGCGAGCGCATCGACCGTCAGCTTCGTGTCGGCCTGCTTCGCCGCCAGGCTGAACGCGCCTTCGGCCTTCAGGTCGCCGCCGCGCGACAACGACGTCGACAACGTGTATTTCGCGGGCGTCTTGCCCTGCAGCGTGAAGCCGTCGAGCGTCGCGGCCAGCTTCGTCAGCGACAGCGCGGTCGGCGTCGCCGGCACGCGGTCGTCGACGTTGATCGTGCCGCCGTCGATCGCGAAATGACGGATCGTCAGATCGAGCGGCGGCGCTTCCTTCGCGACGGCTTCGGCCTTCGCGCCGCTCGCGGCGGCGACGGCGGCGGCTTCGCTCGATGCGGCGGCACCCGATGCGGCAGCGGCCGGCTTGCCGGCGGCCGGCTTGCCGGCGGCCGCCTTCGGCGCGGCAGACGGCTGGCCGGCGAGCTTCTCGACGTTCAGCACGCCCTGCTTGTCGCGCGCCAGGTCGACGACCGGCTGGTCGAGCCGGATCTCGTCGAAATGCAGCACGTTGCGCAGCGGCTCGAGGCCGGCGGCCGCGACGTGCACGCCGCGCGCGGCGAACAGCGGCGCGGACGCGCGGTCGGTCACCTTCGCGTCGTTGAGATCGACGGTGCCCGACACGCGCAGCGCGGGTGTGTCGCCGCTCATCACGAAGTGCAGCTTCAGGTCGCTGCTCAGGAGGCCGCTCGTGACGATCACCGGCAGCTTCGCCGGCGCGTACGAAATCAGCTTCGGCACGTCGAGCCGGTCGAACGTCAGCGCGACTTCCGACTCGCGCGACTGCGCAAACGGCTTCGTCCTGCCGTCGATCGCGATCGGGCTGCCGTCGAACCGCGCGCGCAGCTTCGGCTGCACGAAGATGTCGGTCTTCGACGGCAGCGTCGCGATGAACGGGATGCCGAGCATCCAGTTGTCGACCACGTGCTTTTCGTTCAGCAGGCGGTCGTCGAAGTCGATCCGGCCGTCGTTGACCTGGATGTTCGACACCGAGAAAAGTGTCGGCTTGCTTTCGGGTTTGGACGGCGTCGAGAACTTCTCGATCAGGTCGGTGAAGTTGAAGCGCTGCGCGTCGTAACGGACGATATGGAAGCGCGGCGAGTCGACGCGCACTTCGTTGACGATCGGCGCGCCGCGGAACAGCGACGACCACGACGGCCTGACGACGAGCTTGCCGATGTCGATGAAGTCGCCCTGGCCGCCGCGCTCGCCGACGTGCACGCCGTCGGCTTCGAGGTTCAGCGTGTACGGGTTCAGCGCGACGCGCTGGACCGTGGACGGCCGGCCGAGCTGCTGGCTCAGTTGCTGTTCGGCGATGTGGCGGATCAGCGGCGGCGCCGCGAAGAACCCGAGCAGTCCGAATAAAACGAGGAAGATCAACACGCCAAGGCCGATACGCCGGGTCCGGCGCGAGCGTGCAACGCCGCCGAGGGCATGGAGGGTCGAGGGTACGGTTTCTTTGTCTGCGCTTGCCATGCTTGGATGCCTCGGGAATGGATGCCTGGCCGCGCCGGAAAACCGGCACGGCCGTGCACGCTATCCCGAAAGTATAGGCTCAGGTGGTAACGGAACGACGTTCGGGCGCGGCCGCCGCGCCCGCGGATCGGACAGCGGCGGCGCCCGTCGGTTCATTTCCGGACGACGACGGGCGGCATCCACGAGCCGTCGCTCGCTTGCGGCTTCGGCGCGTACAGCCGCAGCGCGAGCGCGAAATCGGTGCGCGGCGCCGGCAGCCAGTTGGCCGCATGCGTGCCGCCCGGCGATGCCGACACGACCACGTCGATCGAGCCGTCGTGGTTGCGACGCAGCCGGTCGCGGTCGCCGAGCGAGCGGCGCGCCGAGCCGACGTCGGGCAGCGCACCGTTCGTCGCGTACGGCGTGAGCGTCCAGAACCCGCGCACCGGCGGCAGCGCGCCCGGCGCGAAGTGCAGCACGTAGCGGTTCGCGCCGTTCAGCGCATGGCCGTCGCTGTCGACGCGCACGAACGCGAGCGTCTCGTCGTCGCGCGTCGCGGTGCCGAACTGCGTGTAGGCCGCGTACGCGCGCAGCGTGTAATCCTGACCGTACTTGCCGGCCGTGTCGCCGATCCAGCTCCAGCCGTTCGCGTTGAGCAGGTTCGACGGCGGCGTCGCGAGCCGCGCGCGCGCCTCGGCGACCCCGGCCGTCGCGGCGTTCAGGCGATCGCCCGTCCACAGCACCGGGTAGCCGGCCGTCACGCCGATGTCGTTCAGCTGCTCTTGCGCGTGCGCATCGTCGGCCGGCGCCGGGTTGTCCTGCAGCGCCCGCGCAAAGCGCGTGAAGAACGCCTTCGGGTCGAGCGCGGCCACCTGCTCGGCCGGCGTGCCGCCGCTCGCCGCTTCCGACGGCGCGCTGCCCGCATGGACCGCGACCGACGCGCCGCGCGCACTGCCCGTATAGACGGACAGCGGCACCACGCGGATCGTCCGCTGCAGTTTCTTCACGTTCGTGAGGTCGCGCCCGCCACTCGTCTGCAGCCGCACTTCGAGCCACGCGTTCGCCGACGGCACGTCGATCCGCAATGCGCCCTTCGGCAGCGTGCCCTGCCAGTCCTTCGCGGCGAAGGCAATCGTTTGCGCTCGCACGGCGCCGCGAGCGCCACGCGCCGCCACGCTCGACGCCGACCACAGCACGTTCGTCCACATGTCGAGCGCGCGGGCATCCCAGTAACGGCCGCGGGTGTCCGGCAGCGTCACGATCACCGGCTCGGCGCCGACGTCGAGCCAGCCGGTCGAGTCGAGCGTGTCGACGCCCGGCAGCGGCGGGTTGAGCGCGCCGACGGGCGGCAGCGCCTGCGCGTGACGCAGCGTGTTGAGCGGCGCCTGGCCCGGCTGCGCGCCGTCGCCGCCCGTCGCGGCTTCCTTCGCGACGTCCATCAGCACGAGCGGATACGCGTATACATAAGAGTCGGCCACTTCGGCGCGCATCCAGCCGGTTTTCCGCTGGATCGCATCCGGTTGCGACGCGCATCCTGCCAGCAGCATCGCCAGGGCCAGCGACGCGCCTGCCGCGCGCCGCAGAGAAATTGATTCTCGTAGGTTTTCAATCATTGAGTACTGGCCGAATATCGTTCTTGTCAGTCAACGCCTTGTTCGACTCACGATCGGCGAAGGCAAGGCACCCCAGCCTGCCCGGTCGCCGCTTCGCCGGGCGGACGCTGATGTCAGGCCGGTATCATAGCGCCTGAGGGCATCCCCCAATATGCCGAATAACGGGCGCAGCAGTAGCCGGCCTGTCGTCAGCCTGAATCTCCGCTGATCCGGCCCCTTGTACGAAGCGGTCCGCCGCCTGCGCTGGCCGGGCATGACAGGCGAGAATGCGTTGGCCGTCGACACGATCCTGTATTGCATCCCCCCTTGACCTTCCCATCATGGGAATGTTGATACTGACATCACTCGCGGCTCGATCCGCGCTCCTGGGGAATCCGACATGACTGAACCACTCGCCTCCGCAGCCCTGCAAACGGTCGAACTGACCGTCGACGGCATGCATTGCGGCGGCTGCACCGGCCGTGTGCAACGTGCGCTGGCTGCGGTGCCGGGCGTCGTCGAGGCCGCGGTCGATCTCGACGCGCATGCGGCCACGGTCACCGCGCATGATGCGGTCACGCCGGCGCAGCTCGTCGACGCGGTCGGCGCCGCCGGCTATCGCGCTGCCGTGCGCGAAGCGACGAGCGCAGCCCCGGCGGCCTCGCCCGCGGGGCACGCGACGCGCGTCGCAGCACCGCCGGTAACGGCAACGGCATCGCCCGCCACCGCCACCACCACCACCACCACGATCGAACTCGATATCGACGGCATGACCTGCGCGTCGTGCGTGTCGCGCGTGGAGAAAGCGCTCGCGAAAGTGCCGGGCGTCACGCGCGCAACGGTCAACCTCGCGACCGAACGCGCGACGGTCGACGCCGCAGCGGACGTTTCCGCGTCGCAACTGGCGGATGCCGTCAGGCAGGCCGGCTATGGTGCGACCCCGCTCGCGCCGGATACCGCCGCCCTCCCTTCCCCGTCCGCGTCTCCGGCATCCGCCAGCCTCGAACTCGCCATCGACGGGATGACCTGCGCGTCATGCGTGTCGCGCGTCGAAAAGGCGCTGGAGAAGGTGCCGGGCGTCACGCATGCGTCGGTCAATCTCGCGACCGAACGCGCATCGGTGCATGGCACCGGCGCGCTCGACGCCGCCACGCTGATCGCGGCGGTCACGACGGCCGGCTATCGGGCGTCGCTCGCCGCCTCGCCGGACGCGGGCGCCTCGACCGACGCCACCGCCCGCGCCGGCAGCGGCGCCGCCGCGCAAGCCGCCGACGCCCGCAAGCAACGCGAAGCGATCCGCGAGCGCAATCTCGTGATCGGCTCGGCCGTGCTGAGCGCGCCGCTCGTCGTGCCGATGCTCGTCGCGCCGTTCGGTTTCGACGCGATGCTGCCCGGCTGGCTGCAGCTCGTGCTCGCGTCGATCGTCCAGTTCGGCTTCGGCGCGCGCTTCTACCGCGCTGCCTGGCATGCGGTGAAGGCACGCACGGGCAACATGGACCTGCTCGTCGCACTCGGCACGTCGGCCGCATTCGGCCTGAGCCTGTGGATGCTGCTGCGCGACCCCGCGCACCCCGGCCACCTGTATTTCGAGGCATCGGCCGTCATCGTCACGCTGGTGCGCTTCGGCAAATGGCTCGAAGCGCGCGCGAAACGCCAGACGACGGAGGCGATCCGCGCACTGAACGCACTGCGCCCGGACCGTGCGCGCGTCGTCGAGCACGGCGTCGAACGCGACGTGCCGCTCGCGCAGGTGCGCGTCGGCACGACCGTCAGCATCCGTCCCGGCGAGCGTGTGCCCGTCGACGGCCGGATCGTGTCGGGTCGCTCGCACGTCGACGAATCGCTGGTCACCGGTGAAAGCCTGCCGGTGCCGAAGGACGACGGCGACTCGGTCACGGCCGGGTCGATCAACGGCGAAGGCGCGCTCGTCGTCGAAACCACCGCGATCGGCGCGGAAACGACGCTCGCACGCATCATCCGCCTCGTCGAATCCGCCCAGGCGGAGAAAGCGCCGATCCAGCGGCTCGTCGATCGCGTCAGCGAAGTGTTCGTGCCGGCGATCCTCGGCATCGCCGTGCTGACGCTGATCGGCTGGCTGATCGCCGGCGCTGGCACCGAAACGGCGATCCTCAACGCGGTCGCGGTGCTCGTCATCGCGTGCCCGTGCGCGCTCGGCCTCGCGACGCCCGCGGCGATCATGGCCGGCACCGGCGTCGCGGCCCGCCGCGGCGTGCTGATCAAGGACGCCCAGGCGCTCGAACTCGCGCAGCGGACCACCGTGATCGCGTTCGACAAGACCGGCACGCTGACCGAAGGCAAACCGTCCGTGACGGCGTTCGACGCCGTCGGCATCCCGCGCGAGCAGGCGCTCGCGCTCGCGGCCGCGGTCCAGCGGCAAAGCGATCACCCGCTCGCACGCGCGGTGGTCGCCGCACACGATGCGGACGTCTTGGCCCGCGGCGGCGGCGCGGGTTCGGCCGAGATCGTCGCGGCCGATGCGCGCGCGGTGGCCGGACGCGGCGTCGAAGCGCGTGTCGACGGGCAGCTTCTCGCACTCGGCAGCACCCGCTGGCGCGACGAACTCGGCATCGTCGTGCCGCCCGAACTCGACGCGCGTGCCGCGGAACTCGAACGCGCGGGCAACACGATTTCGTGGCTGATGCGCGCCGATGCGCCGCGTGCGCTGCTCGCGCTGATCGCGTTCGGCGACACCGTGAAGCCCGGCGCGCGCGACGCGGTCGCGGCCCTGTCGGCACGGGGCGTCGCGAGCGTGCTCGTGACGGGCGACAACCGCGGCAGCGCCACGGCCGTCGCGGCGACGCTCGGGATCGGCGAAGTGCATGCGCAGGTGCTGCCCGACGACAAGGCACGCGTGGTGGCCGAACTGAAGCGTACGCGCGGCGGAATCGTCGCGATGGTCGGCGACGGGATCAACGACGCGCCCGCGCTCGCCGCGGCCGACGTCGGCATCGCGATGGCCACCGGCACCGACGTCGCGATGCACACGGCCGGCATCACGCTGATGCGCGGCGACCCGGCGCTCGTCGCCGATGCGATCGACATCTCGAAGCGGACGTACCGGAAGATCCAGCAGAACCTGTTCTGGGCGTTCGTCTACAACCTGATCGGCGTGCCGCTCGCGGCGCTCGGCTGGTTGAATCCGGTGATCGCGGGGGCAGCGATGGCGTTTTCCAGCGTCAGCGTCGTGACGAATGCGTTGCTGCTGAGGAGATGGAAAGGGCGGGCGCGATGATGCTGGCCGCGACGCGCGCCGGATGGTCCGATGGACCTCCAGCGCTCGTCGCATAAGGAATCGGGAATGGTTGCAGCGTGCCGACTGGTCATCTGCGCAAGCTCTGGCACGGAGCGCCGGCCCTGCGTCGGGCAGATAAAACCGGAAGAAGGAAGGCGACGAAACAGGAACGGGCGACGCCGAAGCACGCCGGCCGCTTCAGCCAGAGACGACCGGCTTGATCAGCGTCGTCGTGATCGGCGCGAAGCCGCACGCCCGATACAGCGCACGGGCAGCCGTGTTGTGATTGAACACCGACAGCCCGATCTCGGTGACGCCATGGCGGCGCGCCTCGGCCTCCAGCGCATCGAGCGCGCGTGTGGCCCAGCCCTGGCGGCGCCGGGACGGGACGATGTCGAGGTCGTAGATGAACAGCGTGCGGTTCGGCCCTTCGGGCACGATCGCGTACCAGAGATCGCCGACCGTGTCGCCGCTGGCAGCGTCGATCAGTTGGACGAGTGTCTGGCCGGAAGTGAGCAGGCCGTCGGGCAGCAGCGTATCGAAGCAGGCGCGGGCGCGGCTCGCCGCGTCGTCGGCCGCATTCTGCCCGGACGACACGAGATCGCGCGCGTAGCCGTCGATGGCGCGCGTGCGGTATGCGTGGAATTCACCGGCCGTCATCGGCCGCATCTGCAGCATGGCCCGGGTGTCGCGAGGGAAGTCGGACTTCCAGTGTAGCGGGACGGTCACACCGGCGCGCGATGCGACGGCGGAAAGCGAGCAGGCAGTTGCAGCGAGCGCTGCGCCGGATCAGCGAATCAGCGAATCAGCGAATCAGCGAATCAGCGAATCAGCGAATCAGCGAATCAGCGAATCAGCGAATCAGCGGATCAGCGGATCAGCGGATCAGCGACGGTACAGGACGATCGGCACGAGGTTCGCACGACGCACGCGCTCGGCTTCGGCGCGACGCGCAGCGTACGAATATTCCGCATCGAGCGGCAGGTGCGGAGAGACGAACAGGTCGTCGATCTTTTGCAGCAGGGCAAGAATGAAGCTCATGTGAGACTCCTGACAGATGGCTCTAGGGTTTCCCCTTAGACTGACATCATTCTAAGGGTTTTCCCTGAAGTCTGCCAGCGCGCCGCATCAGTTTGCCGCACCCGTGCAACCGCCAACGGTCGGTCTCCCGCGACGCGCCTTGCCAGGCCGGGGTTTGCAGGTAGGGTCGGACGATTTAGTGCGTTCGACGCACGCGCTTCGCGGCCGCCGCCTCGCGGTTCGCATTGCGTTGCAGCCGGTCGACCTGTGACAGCATCGCTTCGTGGTGTTCCGCGAGCGTCATCAGCGTTGCCTGCTGCGTCGACAGATCGGCAGCCAGCCGGTCGATCCGCTGTTGCCGGGCATCCAGTTCCTGCTTCAGGTGCGCAATCTGCCGTGTTTGCAGCACCAGTGCGGTGAGCCCCGCGAACACGACGATCGCCAGTGCCAGCAGCAGCCGGTTGACGCGACGCATCTCGCGATCGGCCGCCTGCTTCATGCCGGCCGTGTCGGCCTGCAGGGTGGCGAGCCGATCCGACAGCGGGCGCAGATGCGTGTCGGGATCGAAGGCTGGCCCGCTCGACGCGGCCGGTTGCGCGCGATCCGCCGACGGCTTCGTCACGAACGACGCCGCGGACGCCACCGGCTGCACGACCGGCGAGGCCGGCGCTGCGGCTGCTCGCGCAGCATCAAGGGTACTCGCGGCAATCGCGGCAGCGACCGGCCCGGCCGGTTCGGCGGTCGCTTGCGGTTCGGCGCTCGCCTGCGTTTCGGCCGTCGCTTGCGGTTCGGCGGACGGCGGAGTGTGCTGCGCCGGAGGCACCTCCGCCCCGGCGCCGACAGCCGCTGCTCCCGGCACACTACGCACCGCTGGCGCTGCCGCTTCGCGCGTGCCGGCAGTCGCACGTCGCTTGCCGCCGGAGGATGCGCGACGCCCCTTCGTGGTCTCGCCGGGCGCCCGCGCCGCGTCATCGTGTGTGACCGGCACGGCGGCACCTTCGGCCTCCCCGCCCGCTTTCACGAGACGATCGGCGATGGCCGCATCGACCGCACCACCCACCGCATCGGCATTCGCGGTCGAACGATCGGCGCTCGTCCCGGCCGCGCCGCCGGCTTCCGACACGCTGCCGGCCTTCATCTGGCCGCCGCCCGTTGCCGGCTCACCAGCTGCGCGCGCGCCGCCACCATCGGACAGCCGCGCCCCGCCGGGCTTCGTCGTGTCGGCAGCGGGCGCGGGCACGACATCGGCACCGACCGCATCGCCGTTTCCACGCGTCGAAGCAGGCTCCGTCGTCGTCGCGACGTCGGGAGCCGGATCGACCGCATCGGCAGCGGCGCCCGGCGTCGCGAAGCCGTCCAGCGTCGCCTGCCGAGCGACGTCCTCGCCGTCCACAACGGCGGCCATCGGCTCGGCGTCCGCCACCGCGTCGTCACGCGAGACGGCCGGCGCACGCGCAGCCGGCTCGCGCACCGGATCGCCGAACAGGTCGAGCGTGTGTTCGTCCCGCGGCGCATCGCCGCCCGCGTTGCCGGACCGCGCGGTTGCCTTGGCGGCGGTGTCTGCCGCGGCCGCGACGGAACGCGGGCGCGAACGGGCCGATGAACGGTCGGAGCGGGAATGGGAACGGGAGCGAGGCACGGAAACGGATTCGGTCATGGAGTCGGATTGCAGGCCCGCGAGCGCGGAACCGAAGGTCGAACGGAATCAGTGACCGGCCATTGTCGCATGACCGATCGCCGATCCGGCCGATCGGATGCCGTCTATTCGTCGCCCGGCACGCCGCCGCCTTGCTCGAATCGCGTCACGCACGACAGCCCGCGCAGCTTGTCGCAGATCGCGCGGTATTCGAGATCCGACACGCGCCCGAGCGCGATGCGCACCTCATCGTGCTCGCCCGTGTCGTCGGCGCGCTGCACGATGAATTGCTTCACGCGCGCGCTGTCGGGGCCGAGCGCCGCGTGCAGCGAATCGAACGTCAGCGCGCCGCTCACCACCGTCAGCGCGAGCTGGCGCCGCTGCCGCACCGTGAAGTAGCGCCGCTCGAGCGGCTTGATGCCGGCCAGGATGATCAGGATGATGAGCGTCGCGGCAATCGCCGCGACGTACAGGCCACCGCCCACCGCGAGGCCGATCGCGGCGACCGACCACAGGCTCGCGGCCGTCGTCAGCCCGCGCACGATCTCGCCGCGCAGCAGGATCGAGCCCGCGCCGAGAAAACCGATCCCCGATACCACCTGCGCGGCGATCCGCGACGGATCGAGCACGACGTGGTCGCTGCTGCCCAGCACATCGGCGAAACCGAATGCCGATACGATCATGATGAGCGTCGAGCCGACACAGACCAGCATGTGCGTGCGCAGGCCGGCCGCCCAGGAAAGGCGCTCGCGCTCGATGCCGATGACGCTGCCGAGCGCAGCCGCGAGAACCAGCCGCATCACGAGTTCCAGGTTGCCGAGCATCCGATTTCTCTCCTTTTTTGGCGTCGGCCGCGCGGAATGTTTTATCCTTGGCCCCGGCCGCGCCGATCCTCCGGGCCGCGCCGACACGTTTCGATCCAAGCGCATAACCCCGTCATGTCCGTTTCCGACTCCGCTTCCGCCCAGGCCGCCCAGCTGCGCCGTCATTTCGCGCACGTCGTCTTGCCGATCTGGCAGGGTTCAGGGTTCGACCACACGCTGCGGCTACCGTTCGAGGCCGTCGACCCGGCCAGCCATGCACCGCTGCCCGTCACCCGTTATCGCGCCATGGCCTGCGCGCGGCAGCTGTTCGTGTTCGCGCAGGCCGGCAACATCGCGCACGCGGCCACGCTGTTCGATTCGCTGTGCGGCCGCTTCCGCGACCCGCGCCACGGCGGCTGGTTCTACAGCGTCGACGCGCAAGGCGCGCCGCTCGACACGACCAAGGACCTCTATACGCACGCGTTCGTCGTGTTCGCGTGTGCCGCGTGGCATGCGGCGTCGGGCGACGCCGCGGCACGCGCGGCCGCCGAGGACACCGCCGCGCTGATCCAGGACCGCTTCGCGCTGCAGCCGGGCGACGCGCTGCTCGACGCCGCGCGTCACGCCGATTTCTCGTCGTCGGGCAGCGGCGCGCTGCAAAACCCGCTGATGCACCTGACCGAAGCGTGGCTCGCGGCCGCCGATGCGTTCGGCGACGCGGCGTTCGACGATGCGCTCGCGCGCACCGCGCAGGCCGTCGAACGCACGTTCGTCGATACCGCGACCGGCTGCGTCGCCGAGCTGCCGCTCGGGGCGGCCGACAACCGCTTCGAGCCCGGCCATCAGTTCGAGTGGTTCTATCTGGTCGACGCGGCCGGCGCGCGCCTCGCGCAAACCGGGCTGCCCGGCGCACTCGCGCGCGCGTTCGCGTTCGCCGAGCAGCACGGGGTCGATCCGCAGACGGGCGCCGTGTGCGCGGCGGTCGACGCACGAGGCGCATGCCTCGACGGCACGCAGCGGATCTGGGCGCAGACCGAATACCTGCGCGCGCTCGCGACGCACGGCGGCACGCCGGCGTCCGCGCCGCTCGCGCGGCAGATCGAGCGCTTCGCCGCGCGCTTCCTGCATCCGCGCGGCTGGTTCGAGTGCAAGACGGCCGACGGGCAGGTGTCGCGCGCCGACATGCCGTCGACGACGCCCTACCACCTCGCGACCGCTTACGCGGCGCTGCCCGCCGTTTCGTAACCGGCGTCGGCCGGCGACGGCGACCCGCGCTCGTCGCGAACCCCGCGAGCCGCGCGCGCGTCGCCCAGTTCGAACACCGACACCGCCTGCATCAGGTGCGCGGTCTGGTCGTTCAGCGACGCGGCCGCCGCCGCGACTTCCTCCACCAGTGCCGCGTTCTGCTGCGTCAGCTGGTCCATCTGCGTGACGGCCTGGTTGACCTGCTCGATGCCGACGGTCTGCTCGACCGACGCGGCCGTGATCTCCGACATCGTCTGCACGACCCGCGTGATCGACGCCGAAACCGTCCGCATCGCGTCGCCGGCCCGTTCGACGAGTTCCGAGCCGCCGTCGATCTGCGCGACCGACTCCTCGATCAGCGCCTTGATCTCCTTCGCCGATTGCGCGCTGCGCTGCGCGAGCGAGCGCACTTCGCCCGCGACCACCGCGAAGCCGCGGCCCTGCTCGCCGGCCCGCGCGGCTTCGACCGCCGCGTTCAGCGCGAGGATGTTGGTCTGGAAGGCGATGCCGTCGATCACCGAAATGATCTCCGCGATCCGCCCGGAGCTCTGGGCGATGCCGCGCATCCGGTCGATCACGCTGTCGACCACGCCGCCGCCGTGGCGCGTCGCGTCGAGCGCCGCGTCGGCCAGCGCGCTGGCCGCACGTGCGCTGTCGGTGTTCTGGCGCACCGTCGCGGTCAGTTGCTCCATGCTCGCGGCGGTTTCCTCGAGCGACGCGGCCTGCGTGCCCGTGCGCGCGGACAGGTCCGCGTTGCCGCCGGCGATCTCGCCCGCGCCGAGGTGGATCGCGTCGGACGCGTGACGCACGGTGCGCACGGTGTCCGCGATGCTCGCCTGCATCGCGGCGAGGCCGCGCAGCATCCGGTCGATCTCGAACACGCCGCCTGCCCGCACGGCCTCGTCGAGCCGGCCCTGCGCGATCCGCTCGAAATGGCGGCCGGCTTCGTCCAGCGGCGCGACCACCGCGCGCCGCGCGGCCGCATAGATGGCCGCGCTTGCCGCGAGCATCGCCACGAGCAGCACGATGCCGACCCACTTGAACCACTGCATCCCGCTGTCGATCGTGGCGAGCGCGTCGCGGCTCGACGCGCCGCCGTAGTCGGCGAAGCGGTGCAGTTCGGCGAGATACGCGTCCTGGAAGCCTTGGGTCGGCTGGTCGAGGAACGCCTGGATGTTGTCGGCATCGAGGAACTGCACGAGTTCGCCCAGCGCGCCGCGCAGCGCGCGATAGCGCTCGGCGAGCGCGGCGACGCGCGCGCGGTTCGTCGCGTCGACGGCCTGTGCGGCCGTCAGCGCGGCGAACGCCTTGTCCGCTTCGCCGAGCGAAGCGCTGGCATGACGGATGATCTCGTCGGGCTTCGGGCCGCCGCGCACCATCCGCGTGCCGGCGCGCGACAGGTTCACGCGGGCGTCGAGCAGGCGCTCGGTCGCCTGGCTGGCCGCGTCGACCTGCGCGATCGCGACGTTCGACAGATCGTCGACGCCGCTGCGCGTCGACGCGAGCGCCCAGAAGCCGAGCGCCTCGATCGCGAACAGAAAGAGGCAAAACACGGTCAACACGCCGAGCAGACCCGACGCGAGCTTGATTTTTCCGAACATGGGGGAGATTCCTGGAGAGCCGACGATGAAGCAATGCCCCGGCATTAGCGGCATTTCTTCGTCGGACTTTAGGAACATCCGGCGAGAGGCGCCCGGCCAGTCACCGCCATTCCCGTCGAATCGCCGGCAAACGAGGACAATGCGCGCGTTCGACGCAATCATCACGTCGCATCGCGCCGGCATCTGCGCGAAATGCGGACGAATTTCCTTGCTTATCCGCGGCCCCCTTCCTAGAGTTCAGCGCAAGCGGACACGCATTGGGGAAGTCGATGACGGACATCACGGACCACGCGCGCGGCGCATTGCGCGCGCAACCGTTCAGCATGCTGCTGGGCACGGAGCTGATGCATATCGGCGACAACGAAGTGTCGCTGTGCCTGCCCGTGCGGGAAGAACTGCGGCAGCAGCACGGCTTCGTGCACGGCGGCGTGATCGGCTATCTCGCCGACAACGCGCTGACGTTCGCCGGCGCGCTGGTGCTCGGACCGCGCGTCATCACCGCCGAATACAAGATCAACTACCTGCGGCCGGCCGTGAACGGCACGCTCGTTGCGCGCGCGAAGGTCGTCTACGCGGGCCGGCACCAGGCGACCTGCCAGTGTCATGTGTTCGTCATCGACGGGGACCACGAGCGGCTCGTCGCGATCGCGCAAGGCACGATCAACCGCGTCGGAGACGGCAAGATGCCGGATGCGCGGGAGGAGACGGCGTAAGGCAGATTCGTCGGCGAATCGTTCGGCTGTCTTATTGCTCGCCCTGAACCGAAAATTGAAATGGAATCTCGGGACGCGTAAATCGAAGCCACACTTCGTTCAGGGCCGGAACAAAGCGCCGCTTTTCAAACGTGTAGTACGAAATTAATAGGCCGAGACGGGTCTCTTGTGCATCATCGAACAGATAGCTGTTCTTCGGAAATGCAAGCAATCCGGCCTTTGTTGCCAATACGGCCCGACAGGACGAAAGCAGACTCGGCAAATGAAGAAATGCCGCGCTTTTTCTAAACTCGAACGGGTTGGTCAGCAAGTAGATTTGGCGATGGCGGCCAGATTCACCAGACCCGCTGCTGTTTCCCTCCACACAGAGAGCCGACGGACGATGGTCCGCGGCTCCAGTAAAAAATATGCTCGCGCTTCCGGGGTAGATATCCACCGGATGTTCACCAGGGAAAGTCGTTGCGTTCGAAAAGCGATAGATCCTGCCGCCAATCGATATCTGGCGCTCCGCTACTGTGACGTGTACCGTCTTCCCGTCCAAGTCGATTTGAAAATCCTGGTATACGCCTCCATTGCCGCGATCGGAATATAGAAAGCTTGCGCGTTGCTGGACTGGACTGCCAAACAATGCACTCGATTGGGCCGCATAGAACTCGTCATAGCTGTCGTAGATCGTAGCGCCATGAGCGCTCCTTGCGAAGGCAACCAGGATTGCCACCAAGGTCATTGCGGGTTTCATCGGTATGCTTTTCCTCCGCTCGCCTTCAGATAGTCGGGATTGTGCTTCCAAAATACCGTATCCCCGTGCGCGGCTGTCGAAACCCACACCGAATCGTAACGCCCGCGCTCACCCCCATCGACGATCTTCCCGGTCCTTTTATTGCGGATTTTCCATCGAACGATGACCTCGCGCCGCTTCTCCGGCACGCCAAAAATGTTGTCCGATTGCGAACCCCATTTGAAGCCATCACGAACCTTGGGATGGTTTCCGTAATTGGTTTTGAAGTCCAGGCCGTCCCACCAAAATGCCCCATTCGAGGGGTCCGGCCGCTCGTTGGCCAATGCTTTTTGAGCCCAGTCAACAGCCAGCGCCATGCCAGGATTCAACGCAATTTCGCTGTCAGGCGTGCGCATCAATTTGTTGAATCTTGCGTTGGAGCCATCCCATGCATACGAGTAATTCGGGTCCGCCGCACGCAGTTCCGACACCATTTTTCCTCCCCACGCTCGGCACCGATTTGCGACGGCAAACGCAATCCCTCCGATTTCCTGCGAATCGTTCGCCGTGGACGCCTCCCCATACGCAATCGCGGCAAGTAATCGCACGTTCCCATCACTCATGCCTCTCATCGTACGTCACCCTCGCGCCATGCCACGAAGATGAGATTCGGATGCGCCTTCACCGAGAAAGCGCGAGTTTCCCCTTCCGTTAGCGCCGCGTCGCAGACAAGGGATTGCTCGTCACTCGAGAGCCTGTAGATCATTCCCTCGACAGGGGTATCGGTCATCGCATCACGGATTTCGAAGTAGCACTCGAGATCGTCATCTACGTCCACGTGCGCCCGACTATGTGTGCGAGCGTGTGGAGTAACAAGAGTCGCCGCTTCCTCTGCCGTAAAAGACATGCTCATGCCGCGCTCCGCATAAAAAACGGGCGGCGGATTGCAACCACAGACGTTGATGTCACCGCTCAACGCCCAAGGCTTGCCATTCGGCCCGGTACCTAGCCAGCGAGGACCTGCCGGCGCAATAAATCCTTCCTGCTTGCAGGCTGCGCAGTACGTTTTCATGTAGAGCGTCGCGATATGCACGCGTGGCGGCGGATTGGAACACGTGACGTGCTCCAATCCTTCCGTAATGCTCGCACTGCCACCCTGATCGCCCTTCGCAAGGAAATAGCGGATCACGCGACGTCTCCTGGGCGTGCCGTAGTCGAACGCTTCACCAGCGTGAAGGTAAAGGCGGATACGAGACCCTCGCGCTCCGGGCTGTCCGTAATGATGTCGCCGTTATCGAGTTCGCTTCCGACAAAAGCCAGCGGCTCGAAGTCACGGTTATCCGCCAGGGCAAGACCGCTTACGATTCGCGCGGTCGAACCGTCCGCATAGTGGACCTGATTACCCACGATACCAGCCTTGCCAAGCCGGACACCGGTGTTCCAGGCACCGGTAGCGTTGCGCAGCACGCCACCTCGCGCAGTCGTTGCGCCTCGCACCGCGAGCCGGTGGCGCGGCGGCTCAGGCGAAGGCACATAAGCCGCATCGAACAAGCCTTCGACCGTCTCACCCGCCGGAACATGAATGCCCCATAACCGCTGAAGTGTTTCGACGATACGATCGCCATTGCTCAATCGGCTACCTACCAGTGCAAATGGCCTTTCTCGGCAAACCGCATAATTGCCCGCACCGTCGGTAATGACTGCCTCACTGCCATCCTCGTACGTGACGACATCGCCAACCCGGGCAACAGCAAGCCCAGCGACAGCAAGGCCGCTGCTAGCTTGGGTCACACGACCACCGCGCTCAGTGAGCGCTCCGATGGTGGCGAAAAGATAAGTCGGCGCGCTCTGCTCGTTCTTCATCTGGATGTCCTTTCTCGACGAATGGATAAGGATTGTTCGACGCAAAAATTTGCGTGATCGAGAAAGGAAAAACAATCAGACGAATTCGAAACTCCTACCGACAACGAGGATTATTTTTTTCTGTCTCAATACCTCGATGCGGTCGGCATTATCCGAGATATATCCGACTTGGGATGCGCTTAAGCTTCATCGCCCGTCAACGGCAGAAAACGTGGCGCCACGCGCGCCCGAACGTTGCCGCTCGCATCGGTACGATAGATCCCGCGCGCCGCATTGTGCGGATGCTCCAGCGCGTCGGCCACGCTCAGCACCGGCGCAAAGCATGCGTCCGTCCCTTCGAGCAGCGCGCGCCAGTGCGCGGACGGCTGCTGTGCGAACACCTCCGCGAAACGCACCTTCAGCGCCGGCCAGCGCGCGCGATCGTACTGCGACGCCGGATCGACGTCGCTCAACCCGAGCCGCTCGACCAGCAACGCATAGAACGGCGGCTCGAGCGCGCCGATCGTCACGCATTCGCCGTCCTCGCAGCGATACACGTCGTAGAACGGCGCATCGTGGAAGAGGCTCGGCTGCGCGCCATCGAGCTGCCCGTTCGCGCGTGCCCACAACGCGAGCGAGCCGAGCATCAACACGATGTCGACGATCGCGCCGTCGACCACGCGCCCCGGGCCGCCGCCGCGCACGTCGAACAGCGCGCAGACGATCCCGAACGCGAGCCCGAGCGCGCCGCCCGCATCGCCGACGACGGTCGGCGGCACGCCGGGCCGGCCGTCGCGCGGTGCCGACAGCGACAGCAGCCCCGTCAGCGCGACGTAGTTCAGGTCGTGCCCGGCGGCCGTCGCGAGCGGTCCGTCCTGGCCCCAGCCCGTCATGCGCCCATACACGAGCTTCGGGTTGTGGCGCGCGCAATCGTCGGGCCCGAGGCCGAGGCGTTCCATCACGCCGGGACGCAGGCCCTCGATCAGCGCGTCGGCCTGCGCGATCAGCGCGAGCGCCGCGTCGCGGCCCGTCGGCGTCTTCAGATCGAGTTCGACGATCGTCTTGCCTTCGCGCAGCAGGTCGCCGTCGCGGCCCTGCAGCGCGTCCGGTGCGCTGGTGCGGCCGGCCGGACGCGCGATCAGCGTGATGCGCGCGCCCATCCCGGCGAGCATCCAGCCCGCGAGCGGGCCGGGGCCGAGGCCTTCGAATTCGACGATGTGGACGCCGGAAAGCGGCGCGTTCAATGACATGGCGACCTCGCGGAAATGCAACCGGACAGGGGCGAAACGAAACGGCGCTCCGATTTTATGCGAACGTGCGCGGCGCCGACGGCAAGACGGCCGATACGCGAGGTTCGCGTCGACACCGGATGACCACCCACCGCCGTCCGCCCGATGCCGGCGGAGACCGCCGCAGGCGGACGCGTCGCCGCACAAGCGACCGCGCGACTAGCCGACCGCTTCGTCCATGCGCTCGGCCAGCGCATCGCGCATCGCGAGCACGATCGCGCCGCGATGTTCTTCGATCCGCTCGACCGGCCCGGCGACGCCGATCGCGAGCGGCATGCCGTTCCAGCCGTCGGCGATCACCATCGAGATCATCGCCGCGCCTTGCGTCACCGTATGCGCCGAATACGAATAGCCGAGCCGGCGCGTCTCTTCGACCTTGTCCAGCACGACGTCCTCGTCGATCGTCCTGCCCGACCTTCCGATGCGCCGGATGCTGCGCGCCACGAGCCGGCGAATCGTGCTGTCCGGCTGCAGGCTCAGCAGCGCCCAGCCGAGCCCCGACATGCAGATCTCGCGACGCGTGCCGATCGGCGCATAGAACTGGACCGGAATCCGGTGCGCGCCCGCGACGGCGTCGATGTACTGCACGTACAGGTCGCTCTGCACCGCGATCACGACGGCCTCCCGCGTGCCGGCCGCCAGCCGTTTCGCCACGGCGTGCCAGTACCGCCGGCTGCCTGCCGCCGAATCGACGAGCGCTTCGCCGAGATTGACGAGCCGCGCCGTCGGCGCATACGCGTGCGTCCGTTCGTCATACGACAGGTAGCCGAGCATCTTCATGCTGGTCAGCAACGCCGCCGCGCTCGACCCGGGATAGCGGCAGCGCGTGGCGATCTCGCGCACGCTCAGCGGCCGCTGCAGTTCGCTGAACAGCTCCAGTACCTCGAACACCCGCGCCGCGCTCTTGACCACGTTTCCGTTCATCCCGCCCCTCCGCGCCCGTCACGGCGGCCCCTTCCACATATGTGGAACGGAATTTCCCGCCGCCAACCGTCGTGACGATACTAGGCTTCGGCCCGCGGCGTGAAGCCCCGCGGTACAGAACATACGGAGACGCCATGTCAGCCTTTCTGATCCGTGAACGGCAGGGACCGATCCTGACCGTCACGATGAACCGCCCCGAAACGCGCAACGCCATTTCGGATACCGATGCGATCGATGCACTGGTCGCGTGCTGCGACGAAGCGAACCGCGACGAGTCGATTCGCGTGCTGGTCCTGACCGGCGCCGGCGCCGTGTTTTCGTCGGGCGGCAACGTGAAGGCGATGCGTGCGCTCGCCGAGTCGGGCCTGCATGACCTCGCGGCGATCCGCACCCGCTATCGCCGCGGCATCCAGCGCCTCGCGCACGCGTTCCAGCAGCTCGAAGTGCCGGCCATCGCGGCGATCAACGGCCCGGCCATCGGCGCCGGTACCGACCTTGCTTGCATGTGCGACATCCGCATCGCCGCCGACAGCGCGCGCTTCGCGGAAAGCTTCATCGCGCTCGGCCTCGTGCCGGGCGACGGCGGCGCGTGGTTCCTGCCGCAGATCGTCGGCGCGGCCGTCGCCGCCGAGATGTCGTTCACGGGCGACGCAGTGGACGCGCAAACGGCGCTGCGCCACGGGCTGGTGTCGCGCGTCGTCCCCGACGGCGAACTGCTGGCCGACACGCACGCGCTCGCCGCGCGCATCGCGCGCCATCCGGGCACCGCACTGCGCCTGACCAAGCGGCTGCTGCGCGAAGGCCGGCACGCAAGTCTCGACACGCTGCTCGACCTGTCCGCGTCGTACCAGGCGTTCGCCCATGCAACGCCGGAACACCGCGCGGCCGTCGAAGCGCTGTTCGCCGCGCGCGACTGAACCCGCGGCGCTTCGCCCGGCACCCAGCAGGCGAACGCCAGCATCGCCGACCATCGAAGGAAACATCGTCATGATCATCAGCAACGAAGGCGCGCTCGCGGGCGTGCGCGTAGTGGACCTGAGCCGCGTCTACGCGGGCCCGTTCTGCACGCAGACGCTCGCCGACCACGGCGCGGACGTCATCAAGATCGAACCGCCGCAAGGCGACGAAACACGCGACTGGGGGCCCGCGATGCCGAGCGGCCTCTCCAGTTACTACTGGGGGCTCAACCGCAACAAGCGCAACCTCGCGCTCGACCTGTCGCATCCCGACGGCCGCGACGTGCTGTTCCGCCTGCTCGAGACGGCCGACGTGCTGGTCGACAACTTCAAGCAGGGCACACTCGAACGCTGGGGCATCGGTTACGACGATTGCCTGCGCGAACGCTTTCCGCGCGTCGTCCATTGCTCGATCTCCGGCTACGGCACCGACGGCCCGCTCGCGCGGTTTCCGGGCTACGACGCCGTCGCGCAAGGGCTCGCCGGCTTCATGTCGATCAACGGCGAGCCGGGCGGCATGCCGCTGAAGGTACCGTTTCCGGTCGTCGACTACGCGGCCGGGCTGAGCGCCGTGTCGAGCATCCTGCTCGCGCTGGTGGAACGCACGCGCTCCGGGCTCGGGCAGCACGTCGACATCGACCTGTTCAGCACCGCGCTGTCGATGCTGCATCCGCTCAGCACGACCTGGATGGCGACGGGCGACGTGCCCGTCGCGACGGGGAACGTCTACGCCGCGATCGCGCCGTACGGCGTCTATCCTTGCAAAGACAAGCCGGTGGCGACGGGCGCGGGCAACAACCGCACGTTCGCGAAGCTGGTCGAAGCGCTCGGCGTGCCCGAGCTCGCGCGCGATCCGCGCTTCGCGACCAACGCGGAGCGCGTCGCGCACCGCGACGCGCTCGACTCGCTGATCGGGCAGCTGACCGCCGAGCTGCCCGCCGACGAGGTCGTCGACCGGCTGATGCGCGCCGGCGTCGCGACGGGACCGGTCAACACCATCGCCGACGGGTTCGGCCATCCGCAAGCGGTCCGCAACGCGATGTTCGTCAAGAACGACACCTACACCGGCGCGGGCATCCCGGCCAGGCTGTCGCGCACGCCCGGCTCGATCCGCCGGCCGCCGCGGCCGTTCGCGGCCGACACCGACGCGGTGCTCGACGCGCTCGGCCTCGACGCGGCCCGCCGCGACGCGCTGCGCAAGGCCGGCGTCGTTCACGACGAGCGCGCCACCACCGGGAGCGCGTCATGACCACGCCGCGCACGTTCTCCTCCCTGACCGGCGACGACGCCCCGTCGATCCTGCGCAGCGACGACGACAGCATCGCGTGGCTGACGATTCATCGCCCGCATGTCGCCAATGCACTGTCCGCCGACGCGATCCGGCGCCTGTGCGACGAGCTCGTCACGCTCGACGACAACCCCGCGGTGCGCGCGATCGTGATCCGCGGCGCGGGCGAGCGGGCCTTCAGCGCGGGCATCGATCTCGGCGATCCCGAGATGCGCGGCATGCGGCCGATGCGCGGACTTGCACGCAACGTGCACGAGCTGATCCTCGAACTGCGCAAGCCGACCATCGCTGCCATCAACGGCTACGCGGTCGGCGGCGGCTTCGAAATCGCGCTCGCGTGCGACCTGCGGATCGCCGCCGATCACGCGTATTTCGCGCTGCCCGAAGCGCGAGTCGGCATGGGCGCGAACTTCGCAAGCGTGCTGCTGCCGCGCATCCTGCCGCGCGCGATCGCGATGGAGCTCCTGTTCACGGGCCGCCGCTTCGACGCCGACGAAGCGCTGCGCGTCGGGTTGCTAAGCCGGGTCGTCCCCGGCGCCGCGCTCGACGATACCGTGCGCGAACTGGCGCAGGCGATCGCCGCGAACGCGCCGCTCACGATCCGGCGCATCAAGGAAACGGCGACCCGCAGCTGGGGCCTGCCGGTTGCCGCGGCGCTGCGGCTCGACGTCGGTCCCGACGTCTATACAAGCGAGGACCGGGTCGAAGGCGCCCTCGCGTTCCTCGAGAAGCGCAAGCCGGTGTTCAAGGGACGCTGAGCCCGGCGGCGCGCGGCCCCGTCCGCCGCGCGCCGTCGATCGCCGCCCCGCACGCGGGCGCGGCGCATAACAAACATGGAACGGAGACACATTCATGCAATGTAAAGCACTCCTGATCGGCGCCTGCGTGCTGTGCACGCCGCATGCGCACGCGTCGTCGGTGACACTGTACGGAATCGTCGACAGCTACGTCGAATTCGATCGGATCGGCAGCCGGTCGAGCTTCCGGCAGAGCGGCGGCGGCGGGTCGACGAGCCGCGTCGGTCTGACGGGCGTCGAGGATCTCGGCGGCGGCACCTCGACGAAATTCGTGCTGGAAAGCGGCTTCTTGCCGGCCGACGGTTCGCTCCAGGGCGGCACGCTGTTCTACCGGCAGGCGTACGTGGCGCTGCAGGACACGCGCTACGGCGACCTGCGGCTTGGCCGGCAATACACGCCGTCGTTCTACATCGTGTACGAGGGCGACCCGTTCGGCCTGAACGAACGCATGTCGCCGCTCGCGCTGCTCGCGACGTCGACGGACTCGATCACGACCGCCACGACGCCGCCGATTCCGCGCTTCAACCAGGCGGCGTCGTATCTCGGCCCGGACTGGAACGGCCTGCGCGTGATGGCCACCTACGGCTTTCCGACGCCGAACGCACTGTCCACGCAGGCCGGCCGCAACTACGGCGCGGGGCTCCAGTACCGGATCGGCGGCCTCTACGTCGGCGCCGGCTTCCAGGACGACATGTCGGACGGCAACCTCGCACCCGTCGTCCAGCCGACGACCACCCGCCACTACGTATTCGCCGCCAACTACGCGTTCGCGCGGGTCAAGCTGTACGGCGCGTTCCTCCACGGCGCCAGCACGGCGCCCGGCTCGCCCGCGTTCTCGACGGCGAGCGTCGGCGCGACGGTCGACGTCGGCGCGCTCGACCGCCTGCTGGTGTCGGCCGTGCGCCGGGACGTGAAGGGCTCGGCAAACGACGCGACCGCGTTCGGCCTCGGCTACGACCATCCGCTGTCGAAGCGGACCTCGCTCTATGCCCGCTACCTGTACATGAAGAACGGCGGCCGCGCGCGCAACACCGTCGTCGCCGGCGTGCAACCGCAACCGGGCGGCACCGAGCAGGTGCTGGCGCTCGGCATCACTCGCCGCTTCTGACGGAGTGCCCATGACCTCGACCCTGTCCACCCCGGCCGGCGTGCGCGACGACGCGATGCCGGCGCTCTACCGCCGGATCTCGCGGCGCCTGCTGCCGTTCCTGATTCTCTGCTACACGCTGTCGTTCATCGACCGCATCAACATCGGCTTCGCGCACGCGCAGATGGCCGCCGAGCTGCGCTTCTCCGACGCCGTCTACGGGCTCGGTGCGGGCATCTTCTTCATCGGTTACATGGCGTTCGAGATTCCGAGCAACGCGCTGCTCGCGCGGATCGGCGCGCGCCGGACCATCGCGCGGATCATGGTGATGTGGGGGCTCGGCTCGGCCGCGACGATGTTCGTCGCGACGCCTGCGCAGTTCTACGTGTGCCGGTTCCTGCTCGGCGCGTTCGAGGCCGGCTTCTTCCCCGGCATCCTGTTCCATCTCGGCGCGTGGTATCCGCCGAAGCAGCGTGCGAAGGCGTTCGCGCTCTTCATGAGCGCGCTGTATCTGGCGGGGCTGATCGCCGGCCCCGTGTCGGGCGTGATTCTCACGGTCTTCGACGGCGTCGCCGGCCTGAGCGGCTGGCAATGGCTGTTCGTCGTCGAAGGGCTGCCGAGCAGCGCGCTCGGCTTCGTCGCGCTGCGCTTCCTCGACGACCGGCCGGAAGACGCGCGCTGGCTGTCGGACGCCGACAAGGCCGCGCTGCGCGATGCGCACGCGCAGGCCGATGCCGACGTTGGCAACGGCGTGGCGTCGACACGGCCGTTGCTCGCGCTTCGCGACTTCTGGCTGCTGTGCGCGGCCAATTTCTCGATCGCGGCGGCCGGCTACGCGCTCGTGTTCTGGATGCCGGTGATCCTGCACCGCGGTGGCCTGCACGGCGCGATGCAGATCGGCGTGCTGTCCGCGCTGCCCTACCTGTGCGGCGTCATCGGCTTGCTCGGCATGGGCTGGCGCACCGAACGCCGGCAGGCGTGGCGCGAACACGGCGTGGCCGCGATGCTCGCGTGCGCGGCGGCGCTCGTCGTGCTGGCGCGCGTCGACGGCGCCGCGAACCTGACGATCGCGCTCTGCGTCGCGGTCGCCGCGCATGCCGCGGCGCTGCCCGCGTTCTGGGTGCTGCCCGGACTCGTGCTGCCGAAGCGCTCGATGGCCATCGCGATCGCGGCGATCACGATGTCCGGCGCGATCGGCGGATTCGCGAGCCCGTTCCTGATGGGCGTGCTGAACACCGCCACCGGCTCGATGCGCGGCGGCCTCTATTTCAACGCCGCGTTGCTCGCGGCCGGCTGCCTGGCGCTCTTCGGCACGCTGCGCGCCCGGGCGGCGTCCCCTGCGCGCGCGATCTGAGCGCGCACCCTGCCCTTCACTCCTTCATCGACACACCCATGAATTTCGAACTCGATCTCGACCACCGGATGATCAAGGATCTCGTCGCACGCTTCGTGAAAGACGAGCTGATGCCGCTCGAAGCGGCCGTGATGGCGCGCGAGGCCGACGGCCAGCGCTTCTCGCTGCTCGCCGACGAACGCGCGCAGCTCGACGAGCGCTCGCGGCAACTCGGTCTGTGGGGTCTCGACGCGCCCGCCGATGCCGGCGGCTCGGACCTGCCGGCCGTCGCGATGGTCGGTGTGAACGAAGCGATCGGCATGACCGTGACGCCGTACATCCTGCCGCCCGACTCACCGAACCTGCGGATGCTGTGCGACGCGGCCGACGACGCACAGCGCGCGCGCTACCTCGAACCGTACGCGCGCGGCATCACGCGTTCCGCGATGGCGATTTCCGAGCCGGGCGCCGGCTCGGACCCGGGCGCGCTGTCGACGACGGCCGAGCGCGACGGCGACACGTGGGTGCTGAACGGCCGGAAGATCTGGATCAGCCACGCGCGCGAAGCCGACTGGACGATCGTGATGGCGCTGACCGACCGAAGCAAGGGCAAGCGCGGCGGCATGTCGGCATTCATTGTCGAGCGCGACACGCCGGGGTTCGTCATCGAACGCCGCATTCCGATGATCGGCGGGCTGTCGACCTATGAAATCGTGCTGGAGGATTGCCGCATTCCCGCCACGCAGCTGCTCGGCCGCGAAGGCGCCGGTTTCGCGCCGATGCAGGCGCGCCTGTCGAACCGTCGGCTGGAGATGGCCGCTTGGTGCATCGGCCGCGCCGAGCGCGCGGTCGCGCTGCTGTGCGACCATGCGAAACAGCGCAAGACCTTCGGCGTGCCGCTGGCCGAGCGCCAGGCGGTCCAGTGGTGGGTCGCCGACGCGCTGACGCAGATCCACGCGTGCCGCCTGATGACCTATGAAGCGGCCGCGCGGGTGGATGCCGGACAGGATGCGCGCACGCAGATCTCGATGGTCAAGGTGTTCGCGACGGAGATGGCGTCGGGCGTCATCGATCATGCGATGCAGACGCTCGGCGCGACGGGCATGACGAAGGAGCTGCCGCTGCATCAGATGGCGAACGAAGCGCGGCTGATGCGCATCTTCGAAGGCCCGACCGAAGTGCATCGCTGGGTCGTCGCACGCAGCGTGCTGTGACACCGCCATCATCGGTTCCCCGGTCGCGCGCGCGTTGCGCCGTTTTCCTCACGGAGTCGCACCTTGGACACACGTCATCTCGTCGATCCCGACATCCGCCCCTGGCTGGACGTCTGGCCGACCGTCACGCTCACCGCCGACAACCTCGCCCGGCATCGCGACCGCGTCCTGCCGCTGCCGCCGATCGACACGGTCGGCAACACGCTCCAGCATCGGCGCGTGCCGGGCTCCGGCGGCGCGCCGGACGTGCCGGTGCGCGTATACCTGCCCGACGACGCAACGCGCCCGCTGCCGGCGATCGTGCACATGCACGGCGGCGGCTATGTGCGCGGGGCCGCGAAAGATCTCGAAGCCGTGCATCGCCCCCTGGTGAAGACGCTGGGGTGCGCGCTGGTGTCGCTCGACTACCGCCTCGCGCCCGAAACGCCGTTTCCCGGCGCGATCGACGACTGCTACGCGACACTCGCCTGGACCTTCCACCACGCGGACGCGCTCGGCATCGATCCGGCACGCATCGGCGTGATGGGTGAAAGCGCGGGCGGCGGGCTCGCGGCCGCGCTGGCGCTGCTGGCGCGCGATCGCGGCGAATACCCGCTGGCGTTCCAGCACCTGATGTATCCGATGCTCGACGACCGCACCTGCGTGCGCGCACCGCATCCGCATGCCGGCGAATTCGTCTGGCACGCGGCCAACAACCGGTTCGCGTGGACGTCACTGCTCGGCCACGCGCCGGGCCTCGACGGCGTGTCGCCATACGCGGCGGCCGCCCGCGCGGAACGGCTCGACGGGCTGCCGCCGGCGTTCATCGCCGTCGGCACGGTCGACCTGTTCGTCGACGAGAACATCGGCTACGCGCAGCGGCTCATCCGGGCCGGCGTGCCCACCGAGCTGCACGTCTTCCCGGGCGGCGTGCACGGCTTCGACATCGTGCCCGACGCGCGTGTATCGACGGCCGCGCGGCGCATCAGCCACGACGCACTGCGCCGCTTCCTGCACGGCTGACCGCCATCGAAGCAGAGACGAAAAAGGGCGGCCGAAGCCGCCCTTGCCGGTCGTCGATACGACGCCCGGAACGATCAGAACGCATCCCCCGGCACCCGCACCCAGCCTTCCATCAGCACGCGCGCGCTGCGGCTCATGATCGCCTTCGTGACGGTCCATTCGCCGTTCTCGAGCTGCGCTTCCGCGCCGACGCGCAGCGTGCCCGACGGATGCCCGAAGCGCACCGCATTACGCTCACCGCCGCCCGCCGCAAGGTTGACGAGCGTGCCGGGGATCGCCGCGGCCGTGCCGATCGCGACCGCCGCCGTGCCCATCATCGCGTGGTGCAGCTTGCCCATCGACATCGCCCGCACCAGCAGGTCGACGTCGCCCGCATTCACGCGCTTGCCGCTCGACGCGACATAGTCGGCCGGCTTCGCGACGAACGCGACCTTCGGCGTGTGCTGCCGCGTCGCGATCTCGTCGAGCGTATCGATCAGGCCCATGCGCAGCGCGCCGTGCGCGCGGATCGTCTCGAACTTCTCGAGCGCCTTCGGGTCGCCGTTGATCGCGTCCTGCAGCTCCGTGCCCGTATAGCCGATCGCCTCCGCCTCGACGAAGATGGTCGGAATCCCCGCGTTGATCATCGTCGCCTTCAGCGTGCCGATGCCCGGCACGGCGAGGTCGTCGACCAGGTTGCCGGTCGGGAACATCGAGCCGCCCGCGCCCTCTTCGTCGGCGGCCGGGTCCATGAACTCGAGCTGCACTTCGGCGGCCGGGAACGTGACGCCATCCAGCTCGAAGTCGCCCGTCTCCTGCACCGCGCCGTTCGTGACCGGCACGTGCGCGACGATCGTCTTGCCGATGTTCGCCTGCCAGATCCGCACGGTCGCGACGCCGTCGCGCGGCACGCGCGACGCATCGACGAGGCCGCCGCTGATCGCGAACGGGCCGACCGCCGCCGACAGGTTGCCGCAGTTGCCGGTCCAGTCGACGAACGCGCGGTCGATCGCGACCTGCCCGAACAGGTAGTCGACATCATGCCCCGGCCGCGTGCTCTTCGACACGATCACCGTCTTGCTGGTGGACGACGTCGCGCCGCCCATCCCGTCGATCTGCTTGCCGTACGGATCGGGGCTGCCGATCACGCGCAAGAGCAGCGCGTCGCGCGCGGCGCCCGGCGCCTGCGCGGCGTCCGGCAGGTCCTGCAGCCGGAAGAACACGCCCTTGCTGGTGCCGCCGCGCATGTAGGTCGCGGGAATCCTGATTTGAGGAATGTGAGCCATGTTTGCATTGTCCCTGTATGACCCGGTCAAGCCGCCTGCGACGATTCGAGGAAGTCCTGCGCGAAACGCTGCAGCACGCCGCCCGCGTCGTAGATCGACACTTCCTCGGCCGTATCGAGCCGGCACGTCACCGGCACTTCCACGCGCTCGCCGTTCTTGCGGTGAATCACCAGCGTGAGATCGGCACGCGGCGTACGCTCGCCGATCACGTCGAAGGTCTCGGTGCCGTCGATGCCGAGCGTCGTGCGGTTCGTGCCCGGCTTGAACTCGAGCGGCAGCACGCCCATCCCGATCAGGTTCGTGCGGTGGATCCGCTCGAAGCCTTCGGCGACGATCGCCTCGACTCCCGCGAGCCGCACGCCCTTCGCGGCCCAGTCGCGCGACGAGCCCTGGCCGTAGTCGGCGCCCGCGATCACGATCAGCGGCTGCTTGCGATTCATGTACGTCTCGATCGCTTCCCACATCCGCATGACCTTGCCTTCCGGCTCGACGCGCGCGAGCGAGCCCTTCTTCACCGCGCCGTCGACGACCGCCATCTCGTTGATCAGCGTCGGGTTCGCGAAGGTCGCGCGCTGCGCGGTCAGGTGGTCTCCCCGGTGCGTCGCGTACGAGTTGAAGTCTTCTTCGGGCAGGCCCATCTTCGCGAGGTATTCGCCGGCCGCGCTGTTCGCGAGGATCGCGTTCGACGGCGACAGGTGGTCGGTCGTGATGTTGTCGCCGAGCACCGCGAGCGGGCGCATGCCCTTGAGCGTGCGCTCGCCGGCCAGCGCGCCTTCCCAATACGGCGGGCGGCGGATGTACGTGCTCTGCGCGCGCCAGTCGTACAGCGGCGCCGCGCGCTCGCCCGCATCGGCCGCGCGCGCGAACATCGGTTCGTAGACCTTGCGGAATTGCTCGGGCTTCACGCTCGATGCGACGATCGCATCGATCTCCTCGTCGGTCGGCCAGATGTCCTTCAGCGTGACGGGCTTGCCGTCCTGGTCGTGGCCCAGCACGTCCTTCTCGATGTCGAAGCGGATCGTGCCGGCGATCGCATACGCGACGACGAGCGGCGGCGACGCGAGGAACGCCTGCTTCGCATACGGGTGGATACGGCCGTCGAAGTTGCGGTTGCCCGACAGCACGGCCGTCGCGTACAGGTCGCGCTCGACGATCTCCTGCTGGATCTTCGGATCGAGCGCGCCCGACATCCCGTTGCAGGTCGTGCACGCGAACGCGACGATCCCGAAGCCGAGCTTCTCGAGCTCCGGCAGCAGGTTCGCTTCTTCCAGATACAGCTCGACCGCCTTCGAGCCCGGCGCGAGCGAGCTCTTCACCCACGGCTTGCGCGTGAGGCCGCGCGCGTTCGCGTTGCGCGCGAGCAAGGCGGCTGCGATCACGTTGCGCGGGTTGCTGGTGTTCGTGCAGCTCGTGATCGCGGCGATGATCACCGCGCCGTCAGGCATCTCGCCCGCCTTCTCTTCCCACTGGCCGGCGATGCCGCGCGCGGCGAGGTCGGACGTCGGCAGCCGCTTGTGCGGGTTCGACGGGCCGGCCATGTTGCGCACCACGCTCGACAGGTCGAACGTCAGCGTGCGCTCGTACTGCGCATCGTTCAGCGTATCGGCCCACAGGCCCGCCGCCTTCGCGTAGGCCTCGACCAGCTTCACCTGCTCGTCGCTGCGGCCGGTGAGGCGCAGGTAGTCGGTCGTCTGGCCGTCGATGAAGAACATCGCGGCCGTCGCGCCATATTCAGGCGCCATGTTCGAGATCGTCGCGCGATCGCCGAGCGTGAGGCTCGCGGCGCCTTCGCCACGGAATTCCAGATACGCGCCGACCACCTTTTCCTTGCGCAGGAACTCGGTCAGCGCGAGCACCACGTCGGTTGCCGTGATGCCGGGCTGGCGCTTGCCGGTCAGCTCGACGCCGACGATGTCGGGCAGGCGCATCCACGATGCGCGGCCCAGCATCACGTTTTCCGCTTCCAGCCCGCCCACGCCGATCGCGATCACGCCGAGCGCGTCGACGTGCGGCGTGTGGCTGTCGGTGCCGACGCAGGTGTCCGGGAACGCGACGCCGTCCTGCGCCTGGATCACCGGCGACATCTTCTCGAGGTTGATCTGGTGCATGATGCCGTTGCCCGGCGGGATCACGTCGACGTTCTCGAACGACCGCTTGGTCCATTCGATGAAGTGGAAGCGATCCTCGTTGCGGCGATCCTCGATCGCGCGGTTCTTCGCGAACGCGTCCGGATCGAAGCCGCCGCACTCGACGGCGAGCGAGTGGTCGACGATCAGCTGCACGGGCACGACCGGGTTCACCTTGGCCGGGTCGCCGCCGCGCTCGGCGATCGCGTCGCGCAGGCCCGCGAGGTCGACGAGCGCCGTCTGGCCGAGGATGTCGTGGCACACCACGCGCGCCGGGAACCACGGGAAGTCGCGTTCGCGCTTGCGCTCGATGATCTGCTTCAGCGAATCGGCGAGGATCGCCGGATCGCAGCGGCGCACGAGGTTTTCGGCGAGCACGCGCGACGTGTACGGCAGCGTGTCGTATGCGCCGGGAGCGATCGCTTCGACCGCGGCACGCGCGTCGAAGTAGTCCAGCGACGTGCCGGGCAGGGGTTTGCGGTTGGCGGTATTCATGATGTGGGGCGGAATTCGGGGTAAGACGTTGCGCGCGCGCCGGCGGCCCGCATCACGGGCGCCGGCGCGCGCGGCCGAAGATCAGCGCTTCTCGATCGGCACGAACTGCAGGTCTTCCGGACCCGTGTAGTTCGCGCTCGGGCGGATGATCTTGTTGTCGACGCGCTGCTCGATGATGTGCGCGCTCCAGCCGGACGTGCGCGAGATCACGAACAGCGGCGTGAACATCGCGGTCGGCACGCCCATCATGTGATACGACACCGCGCTGAACCAGTCGAGGTTCGGGAACATCTTCTTCGCTTCCCACATCACCGATTCCAGGCGCTCGGCGATGCTGTACAGCTTCAGGTCGCCCGCTTCCTTCGACAGCTTGTGCGCGACGCCCTTGATCACCTTGTTGCGCGGATCGGAGATCGTGTAGACCGGGTGGCCGAAGCCGATCACGACTTCCTTGTTCTCGACGCGGCGGCGGATGTCGGCTTCGGCGTCGTCCGGCGAGCTGTAGCGGCTCTGGATTTCATACGCGACTTCGTTCGCGCCGCCGTGCTTCGGCCCGCGCAGCGCGCCGATCGCGCCGGTGATCGCCGAATAGATGTCCGAGCCCGTGCCCGCGATCACGCGGCCGGTGAACGTCGACGCGTTGAACTCGTGCTCCGCGTACAGGATCAGCGACGTGTGCATCGCGTCGACCCACGACTTCGACGGCGTCTTGCCGTGCAGCAGGTGCAGGAAGTGGCCGCCGATCGAGTCGTCGTCGGTTTCCGTCTCGATGCGCTTGCCGTTGTGCGAGAAGTGATACCAGTAAAGCAGCATCGAGCCGAGCGACGCCATCAGGCGGTCGGCGATGTCGCGCGCGCCCGGCAGGTTGTGATCGTCCTTCTCCGGCAGCACGGTGCCGAGCACCGACACGCCGGTGCGCATCACGTCCATCGGATGAGCCGACGCCGGGATCTGCTCGAGCGCGGCCTTCAGCGCGCTCGGCAGGCCGCGCAGCGCGCGCAGCTTGGTCTTGTATGCGGCGAGTTCGGTCAGGTTCGGCAGCGTGCCGTGCACGAGCAGGTGCGCGATTTCCTCGAATTCGCACGATTCGGCGACGTCGAGAATGTCGTAGCCGCGATAGTGCAGGTCGTTGCCGGTCTTGCCGACCGTGCACAGCGCCGTGTTGCCGGCCGTCACGCCCGACAGCGCCACCGACTTCTTCGGCTTGAATGCGCCTGCGGCGGCCGGTGCTGCTGCGTCTTTCGTCTCGCTCATGTTTCCGTTCTCCAATGGGTATCTGGGGTGTCACGTCGGCCGGGCGCGGCGCTCGTGCGCGCGGCCCGACTTCATGCAAAAGCGTTCCGGGAACCATGTCCCGGCGCGCGGGTCGCGTTACTTCTTGCCCTGCGCGAACAGTTCGTCGAGCTTCTGCTCGTACGCGTGATAGCCGAGGAAGTCGTACAGCTCGGCGCGGGTCTGCATGGTCGGCACCGCCGCCTTCTGCGTGCCGTCGCGGCGCAGCGTCTCGTAGAAATTCAGCGCGGCCTTGTTCATCGCGCGATACGCGCCGCAGCAGTACAGCGCGATGTCGACGTTCGCCTCGCGCAGCTCGTCGAGCGTGAACAGCGGCGTCGAGCCGAACTCGGTCAGGTTCGCGAGGATCGGCACCTTCACCGCGGCCTTGAAGCGGCGATAGTCGTCGAGCGTCTTCATCGCTTCCGGGAAGATCATGTCCGCGCCGGCTTCCACGTAGGCGATCGCGCGCTCGATCGCGGCGTCGATCCCTTCTGCAGCGGCCGCGTCGGTGCGGGCCATGATCACGAACTGGTCGTCGGTGCGCGCGTCGACCGCGGCCTTCACGCGATCGACCATTTCGTCGGTCGGCACGACTTCCTTGCCCGGACGGTGGCCGCAGCGCTTCTGGCCGACCTGGTCCTCGAGGTGCACGGCCGCGACACCGGCCTTGATGAACGAACGGACCGTGCGCGCGATGTTGAACGCGCCGCCCCAGCCCGTATCGATGTCGACGAGCAGCGGCAGGTCGGTCGCGTTGGTGATCCGGTTCGCGTCGATGAGCACGTCTTCCATCGTGCTGATGCCGAGATCGGGAATGCCGAGCGAATTCGCGGCGACGCCGCCGCCCGACAGGTACACGGCCTTGAAGCCGACGGCCTGCGCCATCTTGGCTGCGTACGCGGTGATCGCGCCGACCACCTGCAGCGGCTGTTCGGCCGCGACTGCCGCGCGGAATTTCGCGCCGGCGCTCTGAAGATGCGTGTTGCTCATGAACGGCCTCCTGAAGGAATGACCATGAACAGCAAGGACCGGGCCAGCTCGTGAATCGGGGCTAACCCACTGATTCTTAAGCAACCGGCACGGGCGAGGCAGCGCCCGATGATTTCATTTCAGCAATTTCATGTTTCAAAAATGAAATCGCGCGCGCATAATCGGTCGCCATGGACCTCTCCTCGACCAAGCCCGTCGGCCCGGCCGACCGCACGGTGCGTCCGCGCATCTGGGCGATGGGCATCAGCCGCCTGCGCGACCTGTTTCGCGAGATCGCCGGCGAATTCGACGAACGCGCCGACGTGCGCATCGTCACGCGCGCGTACGAAGACGCATTGAGCGCGATCGCGGAGGCCGGCACCGCGCGCCCCGACGTGATCGTCGCGGCCGGCTCGAACGGCGGCTTCCTGAAAACGCGTGCGCAGGTGCCGGTCGTGGTCGTGTCGCCGACCGGCTTCGACGTGATGCAGGCGCTCGCGCGCGCGCGGCGCGACGCGTCGCGGATCGCGCTCGTCAGCGCCGGCGAGACGCCGCCCGAAGTGCGCCGCTTCGTCGCCGCCTACGGCCTCGACGTGCAGTTTGCGTCATATCAGTCCGCGCAGGAAGCGGAAGCCTGCGTGCACGACCTGCACGACCGCGGCATCGAGACGATCGTCGGCCCCGGCCTCGTCACCGATCTCGCGGCGAGCGCCGGCATGGGCGCGGTGTTCCTGTATTCGCACGCGTCGGTGCGCAAGGCGGTCGAGACGGCGCTCGAGGTCGCGTACGCGACGCACGCCGAGGCGTTTCGCCGCCAGCGGCTCGACAACCTGCTGCAGCACCTGCGCGACGGCGTGGTCGCGCTCGACGCGCGCGGCCACGTCGAAGCCATCAACGAGCGGCTCGCGTCGGCGCTCGGGGTCGAACCCGCGGCGGCCGTCGGCCGCGCGCTCGTCGACCTGCGCCCGGAACTGCGCACGCTGCGCGGCGAGGACGGCGACGCGCTCGCGACCGTGCGCGGTGTGCGCTACGTCGTGCATCGCGGGCCGCTCGTCGATCGCGGCGTCACGTCGGGCAGCGTGCTGACGTTCCAGGAATCGCGCGCGGTCGAACGGCTCGACCGCGCGCTGCGTTCGCAGCCGAACACGCAGCAGTTCGCGGCGCGCTACACGCTCGACGACGTGGTCGGCGCGTCCGCGCCGATGGCGCGCGTGCGCGATCTCGTGCGCCGCTACGCGAAATCCGATGCGACCGTGCTCGTGCTCGGCGAAAGCGGCACCGGCAAGGAAATGATCGCGCAGAGCCTGCACGCGCTGTCGGTGCGGCGCAGCTATCCGTTCGTCGCGATCAACTGCGGCGCGTTTCCGGAGGCGCTGCTCGAGAGCGAGCTGTTCGGTTACGAGGAAGGCGCGTTCACCGGCGCGCGGCGCGGTGGCAAGACCGGGCTGTTCGAGGCCGCGCACCGCGGCACGCTGTTTCTCGACGAGATCGGCGAGATGCCGCCGTCGCTGCAAAGCCGGCTGCTGCGCGTGCTGCAGGAGCGCGAGGTGATCCGTCTCGGCTCGACAGAGCCGATCCGCATCGACGTGCGCGTGATCGCCGCGACGCACCGGCCGCTGCTCGCGGCCGTCGAGGCCGGCACGTTCCGCGCGGACCTGTATTACCGGCTCAACATCCTGAACGTCGGCCTGCCGCCGCTGCGCGAGCGCGCCGCCGACATTCCGGCGCTCGCGGCCACGCTGCTCGTGCAGGCCGCGCGGCGCGAGCCGCGGCTGGCCGAACGCGTGCGCGAGGCCGACGATGCGATGCGCGTGCTCGGCGCGACGCAGGCGACGCTCGCGCGCTACCGCTGGCCCGGCAACGTGCGGGAACTGCAGAACGTGATCGAGCGGATCGCGGTGGAACTGGCCGAGGAGGTCGACGAGCACGATCCGGGTGCTGCGTGCGCGGCACTCGCGCCCGATGCGCTGCAGGCGATCGCACCCGAGCTGTTCGCGGCGCCGCCCGATGCGGCCGATGCCGACGCCACCGACGCGCAGACGCTCCACGCGCGCCGCCGTCGCGCGGAAGCCGACGAGATCCGCGCGGTGCTCGATGCGTGCGGCGGCGATCGCGATCGCGCGTGCGCGATGCTCGGCATCAGCAAGACGACGCTGTGGCGGAAGCTGTCGGCGAAATAGGTTCGGGCGGGATGGGCGCGATCGACGCGTGACGCACCGGGACGCGCGCTGCCGTCAATCGGCCTTGTGATAGTGGCGGTACGCCTTCGCGCGATTGCCGCAGGACGACATCGAGCACCAGCGGCGGCTGCCGTTCTTGCTGTCGTCGATGAACAGCCACTGGCATGCGTCGTTCGCGCAGCGCTTGACCTTCGCGAGGCGCGCGCCGCCCAGCAGATCGGTCGCCGACCACAGCACCGGGCTCAGCAGCCCCGCGAGCGTCGCGCCCGCTGCCCCGATCCGCCACGCGTAACCGCCGTCGATCCGCGCGAGCGCGACGCGCGGCGCCGCTTCCGCCAGAAAACCGCCCAGCAGCGCGAGATCGTCGGCTTGCGGCTCGCGCCGCTCGGCCTGCGCGTGAAAGAGCCGGTACAACGCCTCGCGCAGCGCGAGCGCGCGCGTCAGCATCGCCGGCGCGTCCTCCTTCTCGTTCTCTTGTGCTCGTGCGCGACACGCGTCGGCCAGGCCGGCCGGCACGCCAGCCTGCTCGCGGCACCACGTGAACAGGTCGTCCAGCGTGCCGAAGGTTTCGGTCGGCACGTCGGCGCCACGCCAGTACAGCGTGTTCGCGAAATCGATGCTCAGCGTTTCGGACGGCGCCGGAACCAGGCAGTCCGTCGTGACGGAAGGTTGCGTTTTGCTCATGACGCGATCGTATCTAACCACCATGCCGGTTGACAAGCATCCGGACGCTTCCTAACATAACCAGCATGGTGGTTAAAAGCCGGTTTGCTGCTGTGATGTCCCCTCTTTAGTTCAAGGAGCCACAGATGATCGATCGTTTTTCGCACGACGTTGTCCACACCGGCCGCAGCCGCGCATTCCACGACAGCATGCTCGGCGCGCTTCGTCACAAGCGGATGGCCTGGTGGTTATAAACAGGTTTGCTGCACTGATGCCCCCCTTCAGTTCAAGGAGCCACAGATGATCGATCACCTTTCGTTCGGCGTTGCCCACATCGACCGCAGCCGCGCGTTCTACGACAGCACGCTCGGCGCGCTCGGCTACAAGCGGCTGTACAGCGACGACGGATCCCTCGGCTACGGCACCAGCGAACCGGTGCTGTGGTTGCAGCACGCGGCACGTCCGGTCGTCGCCGATCCCGATTCAGGGTTGCACCTGTCGTTTCGCACGGCGTCGCCGGTGGAAGTCGATGCGTTCTACCGCGCCGCGCTGCAGCACGGCGGACAGGACAACGGCGGGCCGGGCAAACGCGAGCACTACGGCCCCGGCTATTACGCGGCGTTCGTCATCGATCCCGACGGGTATCGCCTCGAAGCCCATTGCGAGCTGGGCAACGTTGTCTGATCCGCCGAGTCCCAACGCGGATGAACGACAAGGGCCCGGTTCCGCGTCATGCGGAACCGGGCCCTTGTCTTTGTTGCACCGGGGTCGGCGTTCGACTCGCGTCGGTCGCCGCCGGCGATCCGGCGACGGGTCCGGCGGCGCTGGCGGATAGCCAGCCGGTTACGTCCGCCAGCCTCGCCCGCGCCGCGCGAGCGCTCACTGCGCGTTGCGCGTGCTCTGTAACTGCTCGCCGAGCCCCGCGATCCCGAGGCGCACCGTCTGACCCGCCTTCAGGAACACCGGCGACGGCTTGATGCCCATCCCGACGCCCGGCGGCGTACCGGTCGTGATCACGTCGCCCGGTTGCAGCGTCATGCAGGTCGACAGGTAGGCGATCAGTTGCGCGACGGTGAACACCATCGTGCGCGTGTTGCCGTTCTGATAGCGGTGGCCGTCGATCTCGAGCCACAGGTCGAGGCGCTGCGGATCGGGCACCTCGTCGCGCGTGACGAGCCACGGGCCGATCGGGCCGAACGTGTCGAAGCCCTTGCCCTTGTCCCACTGGCCGCCGCGCTCGATCTGCCACTCGCGCTCGGACACGTCGTTGACGACGCAGTAGCCGGCGACGTAATCCAGCGCGCGCGCTTCGTCGACGTCCTTGCACGTCGCGCCGATCACGACGCCCAGTTCGACTTCCCAGTCCGTCTTCACGGAGCCCTTCGGGATGTCGATGCCGTCGTTCGGGCCGCAGATCGAACTGGTCCACTTGCCGAACACCACGGGTTCCTTCGGCACCGGCATGCCGGCTTCGGCTGCGTGATCGGCATAGTTGAGACCAATGCCGATGAACTTGCCGACGCGCCCGACGCAGGCGCCGATGCGCGGCTCGCCGGAGACGAGCGGCAGCGTGGCCGGGTCGATCGCGCGCAGGCGCGCGAGACCGGCGTCGGACAGCGCGTCGCCGGCAAGATCCGGCACGTGCGCGGACAGGTCGCGAATCCGGCCGTCCGCGTCGAGAATACCGGGCTTTTCCTGGCCCGACGGGCCATAGCGAAGCAGTTTCATCGTGCTCAACCTCTGTTGTCGAATGTGACAGGATACCGGCCGACGCGGCCGCTGACGGCCACGCGCCGGACTGAATGCCGATCGTCGATGACGCGCGTCGGCCCCCGAATCCGGCAGGCCAATCGACACGCGAGGCTCGCGCAGGCGCAGCGATCGCGGCGCCGCACCGGGTGCGACGCGCATCGAGCGGGCGGCCGCCGGTCTGCGCATCGGCGACGACGGCCCGGCCTCCGCGCCATGTGCCGGCCGGTGCCGGTCGGCTTCACGCGCGGCCGCACCGTCGCTGGCCCGCCGCTCTTTGTACCATCGGCGGCCCGCCGTGAAATGGCGCGCGACGGATACCGACTATTGGTGCGCCTGCGGAGATTGCACAGCAGCATCGGGGCCGCCGAACCATCCGGCTTTACGCCCAATGCCGCGGTCCTTCGATACCGAAAGATGAATGTCGAATATTTCTTACGACCCTGTCATCGGGAACGGCACGTGATCCGTTCTTGCTGGACAACGATCGGCAAAAAGACGCCGCATTGCACACTGAACGTTTATTGTCAGGCTCGTCCGGACGGCAGTCACATCCGCATGCGGCTTCGCGAATCTGCGTGCAAACCGGCCAGCGTGCGTCGCCAACCGATTGGTCATTCCCGGACTTCCTACCATGACGCAAACGACCAATAACCCGCTCCCCGGCAGCGACGCACGGGCGTCGATGGGCGCAGCCGACCGCTATCGCGCACCCGCCCTCGACAAGGGGCTCGACATTCTCGAACTCCTGTCGGAACAAAAGGAAGGACTCACCCGCACCGAAATCACGAAGGAGCTCGGCCGCAACGCGAGCGAGATCTACCGGATGCTCGAACGTCTCGTCGCGCGCCGCTACGTGATGCGCTCGAGCGGCGGCGACCGTTACACGCTCAGCCTGAAACTGTTCGCGCTCGCGCACCGCCATCCGCCGATGAACCGGCTGATCGCCGAGGCCTTGCCGCTGATGCAGCGCTTCGCCGATGCGGCCGAACAGTCGTGCCATCTGACCGTCTACGATCGCGGCAACCTGCTCGTGATCGCACAGGTGGACGGCCCCGGCCCGTGGGGCGTGTCGGTGCGGCTCGGCTCGCGCGTCGGGCTTGCCGATACGGCGTCGGGACGCGTGATGCTGTCGTTCCAGGGTACCGAGCAGCGCGCGCACATGCTGGTCGAGCATCGCAAGGTCAAGGGTGAAACGCCGATGAACGAGCAGGAACTCGCGCACGCGTGCCAGTCCATTCGCCAGTCCGGCTACGTGCGCCAGGACAGCCGCCAGGCATACGGCGTCACCGACCTGAGCGCGCCGATCCTCGGCCCGGCCGGCCATGCGATCGCGGTGCTGACCTGCCCATACATGCGCCGGATCGACGCGCACATGGCGCCGTCCGTGGAGGTGGTCGTCGCAAGACTGCGCGATACGGCAGGCCAGTTGTCGATGTGCCGCGCGGAGACTTGCTGATTGTTGTCGAGCGGGCGACCGGGTTGAAATTGGTCGGGCGAGCGGGCGGGCGCGGCGGGCGGTCGTTCGGTCAGCGGGTCGGGCAGGCCGGTGCGACGCCGCCCACGCGGTATGCGATGTGCGCCGGTCGCGCAGGCGTTCGTACCGGCATTCCGCAGACCGTTTCCGGATGCGCGGACGCCGCGCTACGCTAGAATAGCGGCCCTCTCAAAAACTACGGCGGCCGGCTGTCGCGGCCGTCGTATCCGATGGATGTCATGGCCAAACTTCTGAACGATCAAGAATTCCAGCGTTTCTCCGAACTTCAGCAGAAGCAGGCGAGCTTCACGATCACGTCCGAGGAAGCGGACGAGCTGCGCGACATCGTCGCGCGCGCGCAGAAGAAGCGCGACGATCGCGCCGCAGCGATGCGGGCGATCGAAAACTACATCGAGCAGTTCGACATCACGCCCGACGAACTCTTTTCGCCCGAGCAGATCGGCGACGCCGCACGTACCTACGGCCTCATCACGGCCACCAAGAAGGAACGCACGCTGCCGCCGTCGATCACGTTCAACGGCAAGCCGTACCAATGGACCAAGACGCTTCCGGACGACGTGCGCAGCGCGCTGTTCGATGCATTCACGTCCGGCGAATCGGTCAAGCGCTTCATCGCGATGCCGAAGGACATCGCGCGTTGCGCGCTGACGATCGCCCGCCTCGAGCGCGAAACCGGCGGCATCTATGCCGACGCGCACCTCGAAGAACTCGCGATTTCGCGTGAGCAGGTGAACGACGCGGCATCGAAACTCGCTGCATAAACGCTGCCGCGGGCACGGTTCATGCGTGCCCGCACCGGTGCGGACGCCGGCAACAGCCGGCGCCGCGCCAGCCGGAGCACTGCGTTCGCAAGCTCCCGAAAAGTCTCACCGAAGCGTCCCGTAAACGCTCACCCAGACATCCCGGAAAAGCTCACCTGAAGCCCCCGGAGATGCTCACCAACCCCTTCCCGAACGTTCTCACCGACGCCTCCCGGAGATGCTCACCGGGCCCTCCCGGAAAGGCTCACCAGGGCTTCCCGCAAGGGCTCACCGGCAGATCCCCGGAAAGGCTCACCGAGCGCTCCCGTATCGGCTCACTCGACAGCTCCCGGAAAAGCTCACTCGTGGCTCCCGAAAAGTCTCACCTTTGCTCTGTTTCCGATCCTGCGCATGCGAAATGCCGGCGTTCATGCGCTCGACCATGACACCCCGGAACCGGTGATACGCGGAGGTCATCGGCACAAGCAACGCGCCCGCCGCGGATGCCGTGACTCGACGCGTTCGCCGTTTCCCGCCGGTCACCGAGCGACTGTCGTACCGATCCGCGCAATCGAGCGAACCAGTCGAACGATCGGCATGCCGAACGTCGACGAATTCGCTCGGCAGTGCCTGTACACCATCGACATCATGCATGCCGTACCGACTCTGCACGATGCCGCCGGACGTGCGAGCATGCTCACCCACGCGATTACGGTTGCAGCTTCATCCTGAACCCCACCACGCCGGGTTCCTCCGTCGTCGACACGGCGAAGCCGCACGCCTTCGCCAGCGAGATCATCGCGGTGTTCTCGCGCAGCGCCTCGCCGATCATCCATCCGGTGCCGCGCGATCGCGCATAGTCGATGATGCGGGTCATCATCAGCCGCCCGAGCCCCTTGCCCTTCTGATCGGGCCGCACGGCGATCGCGAACTCCGCCGTCTCGTTGTCGGGATCGGTAACCGCACGCGCCACCGCGAGCGTGTGCGACCGGCCCGACACGTCGGTGAACGACACGATGAAGGCCATCTCGCGGTCGTAGTCGATCTGCGTCATGCGCGCGACTTGCGAATGATCGAAGCTGCGCACCGCGCCGAAGAACCGCATCCGCAGATCGTCCGGCGTCATCGCGCCGAGCAGTTCGTTGTGTGCTTCCTCGTCTTCCGGACGGATCGGACGGATCGTCACGGTCTCGCCGCGCCATTCGAGCGTCTGCTCGAGATGGCGCGGATACGGCATGATCGCGAGCCGGCTGCGCCCGGCCGCCACCGTGATGCGCGGCGCGACCACGTATGCCCGATCGGACAGCACGCGCAGCGTGACCGACATCGCGACGACTTCGAGCACGTCGCAAACGACTTGCGACAGTGCCGTCAGCGCATCGAGCGTGGGTTCGACGGGCGTGCGGCGCGCATATGGCGAACGCTCCATCACCGCGCGGGCGAGCACCGTATTCAACGGCGGCAGCCCGTACACGACGAACGGCGCCGATACGCCATCCGCCGGCGGCACGGCATAACGGAACACCGGGCCGAAGTTCGAATCGTCGTACATGTCGACCGTGACGTCGACGATTCTGGCGCCGGCCGATTCGTCGGCCGATTCGTCGGCCGGTGAATCGGCCGGCTCGCCGTGCAGGCCGAAGTGGGAGAGCCAATGCAACGCCGCTTCGCCGGCCAGTTCATGCTCGCCGGCCTCGACCATCCGTCGCGCCTCGGCCTGCGCGGACGCAACGCACTCGGCCGGCTGCGGCGGCGTGCCCTCGGGCGTCTGCATCAGCAACTGCCGCCCGAGGTTGTAGTCGACGAGCCGTGCGTACGCGCGCGCAAGCCGCTGCGGCGTGGTGTGCACGGGAATGCCGTTCGCGTGCAGCGCGTCGCGCGTCGCCGCGTCGACCGCACCGAAGAAACACGCGAGGATGCCGCGGTACGCGTACTGCCGCGATTCGATCAGCGTGCGCGCGACCGCGTCGGCCGGCGCGCTGTGAGACGTCGAATGCACGACGAACAGCGTGCCCGTTTGCGGAAACGGCGCGAGCGCCTTGATGGCGGCGCCGAAATGTTCGGGACGCGCATCGTCGCCGAGCGTCAGCGGATTGCCGGGCGCGGCCAGATGCGGCAGCGCGGCCGCGACCGCCGACGTGGCCGCCGCGGGCCAGTCGGCCAGCACGTCGCGCACCTCCGCGACCGCATCGACCGCGAGTTTCGCGACGCCTGCGTCGCTCGTCACGAGCGTCGCCGCGCCACGCGCGGTGACGCGCCCGACGCCGAGCGTCTCGATCTCGTCGAGCAGATCGTCGAGCGCATCGACACGCACCAACCCCGCGCGCTGGAACGCCGCCGTGTAAAGCGCGTCGCCGGGATCGGCGCGCCCGGTGCGCAGCGCGAGCACCGGCTTGTTGCGCGCCGCTGCCCGCGCAGCCGACATGAACTTGCGCGCGGCGCACACGGTGTCGAGTTCCAGCAGGATCGCGCGCGTGCCGGGATCGCTGGCGAGGTAGTCGAGCACGTCGCCCGCGTCGACGTCGGCTTCACGGCCCAGCGCGACGACATGCGAAAAACCGAGGCCTCGCGCATCGGCCCAGCCGAGTACCGCGTTCGTCAGCGCGTTCGATTGCGACACCCACGCGACGCCGCCCGATCGTGCCGTATAGGCCGGCGCGCCGAAATGCGCATGCCGCGCGGGCGACAGCACGCCGAGACTGCCGGGCCCGACGATTCGGAGCACGAACGGCTTCGCGGCCTTGAGCGTGCGATCGAGCGCGGCGCGATCGGCGTCGGTGCGCGCCTCGCCGACGATCACCGCGACGCGCGTGCCGATCTCGCCGAGCTTGCGCACGATGCCGGCCCACGTGACAGGCGGCGTGCAGATCACGGCGACCGACGGCGGCGCGGGCAGCCGGTCGACGTCGGCCACGACCGAGTGCCCGTTCAGCTCGCGATGCTTCGGATTGACGGGCCACACGGGCCCCTCGAACGCGCCGTCGAGCACGCGCGCCCACACCATCGCGCCGATACTGCCCGCGCGCGACGATGCACCGACGACCGCGACGGACCTGGGCTGGAACAAGGCATCGAGATGGCGGACGGTCACATCGGCTCCATACGGTAACGAAAGACGACCCGACCGGCACACGGGCACGGATGGCCGTGCACCGGTCGACGCGAACTCCAAGCATAGGCGAACCCGATGCGGCTGCCTATATGCCGAACGGCCGACTGTGCGACGCGCATCAATGCCCGCAACATGGGCCGGTCGCCGACGCCTTCGCACGACGGAATGGGCGAAGGCGACACGATGCGGTCATTCGGCCGTCACTTCAAAGGTGAGGATTTACAGGAACCATGGTGAGCAAGTTCGGGAATTGCACGGCGCAATGCGCCAATGCGCGAGAGGTGAAGGCAATCGGCGACACATCAGCACCGCGGCGATCGACAACACCAATGCGCGCATGCCGCGTAATTGCGGGGTTGTTTACCGGAATTCGCGGCGATATCCGGTCGAATCGCGGTGAATTCGCAAAACGGAATCCGTCAATCGCGCGGCATTGGCGTTCAATTCGCGGTTTCAAGTCGTGCTGTCGCCACCCAAAAACAAAACGGTGCGACGGCCGCATGGCCGTTCGCACCGTCAGTCAGCGCACGAAAGGTGAGGATTTTCGGGAGTCAGTCCTTGATCAGGAAACGCGCGCGGTTCTTGCCGAGCCATGCCGGCGCACGCCCGCGGCCACTCCACGTTTCGCCCGTCTTCGGATTCAGGTACTTCGGCGGCAACGGACGCTTCGGTTTCGCGGTGGCAGCAGTGCCGATCGGCCGGAAACCGAGCTCTTCCGCGGTAATGTCGAACTCCTCGATTTTCGCCCGAATGGCGGCAATCGCATCGGCAATCGCCTTTTCGCGTTCCTTGTCGATCTTTTGCTGAAGTCTTTCGAGCTGCGCTGTCAGTTGCCTGTAGGTCGCCATATTGGATGGGACTCCGTGAGTGTTATTCATGAAAAATAGCCGACTCCAAGCGAATGGAAAAGCGCTTCACCCGATTATGGTCTCCTTATCCAGGCATATCGGGATCAATAGCCGCTTTTCCTCTTGCATGCGAAGAGAAGATTTCGCACGGCGTCATCGGTCGATTGCTGGAGGACGTCGTATTCCCCATTGCAGATGGCGCGGGCATTGTCCGTGCAATTGCTCCAGTCGCTGCCGGTGCACTGCACCTGCGTAGTCGGGCGCCCGTCAGAAGTGAACAGCGGCGCCCCACCGCCGCAGCCGCCGAGCCCCGCAACCAGGGCCAACAATCCGGCCCGACGCCAATGCGTTCGAGGCCACCGACAGACCGACGCAAGCATGTGATTCATTGTTCTTTCCGTCAACCGATTTTTGAATGCCGCGAGTATGCCACGCACCGTCGTCACACGTTCAGTCCCGCGCTCGGTCCGGCGTCCGGTCCGGGCGTCCCCGCGTCTTGTACGGCACGGCCCGGTGCGGATCGTCGGTGATGCGAACGAACACCTGCTCGACGTCGGGGAGCGCGCCGAGTTCGCGCGCCAGCGCCTCCCGATCGAATGCCGGATCGGCGCACCCTTCGACATAGATGAAGCGCCGCTGCACGGTGATCCACAGGCTCGTGCCCTGCAGACGATCGGTGCCCGCGAAATGCGCTTTCGCCGCCTCGGCGATCGGCGCGTCATACATATAGGAATTCGGTTTCGTGCAGCGGTGAGCGAGCCAGCAGGTGGTCCCGCGCTCGGCGCGGTAATGCGCGTCGTCCGTCATCTCGGCACGCGTCATCCACGGGCCGAGCGGCAGCGGGCATTCCGCGAAGCCCCGCGACAACGCGACGAACGGATCGTTGTACCAGTTGCGCCGCACCGCAGGCGAATCCTCGTCGCCCGACTGAGCGAACGAGGACGTCGCCGCCAGTATGGCCAGCCATCCGGCCATGCCGATTCGCTTCATCGTTGTCTCCTGTCAGGCACATCACCGGTGCCGTTCGTCATGTCCGGGCGCATCGGCCACCGCTTGCTACCGCTCGATCCCGAGCGCCGCGAGTTTCTTGTAGAGCGTCGCCCGGCCAATGCCGATGCGGGCGGCCGCTTCCACGACCTTCCCGTCGCAGGCCGCGAGCGCGTCGATCAGGAACTGGCGCTCCCACGCGGCCAATGCATCGGCATACGAAACGACCGGCACGCCAACGGCACCCGATGCGTCGCCCGCGTCTCGGCCGAGCGGCAACGGAACAGCCCGCGTGCCCGCCGGCACGCTGTCCGGCGCCACGCGCACTGGCCCGAGAAACGGCGCGAGCGCACCCGCATCGATCACCGAGCGATCCGACAGCATCAGCGCGCGCTCGAGCGTGTTGCGCAACTCGCGCACATTGCCGGGCCACGGGTACGCGCACAGCATCCGCAGCGCATCGTCGGTCAGTTCGCAGTGCGCGGCACGGCCGTGCTGCGCGGCGAGTTCCTCGAGCGTCGCATAGACGAGCGCCGCGATGTCGGACGCGCGCTCGCGCAAGGGCGGCGCGTGAATCGTCAGCACGTTGAGCCGGTAATAGAGATCCGCGCGAAAGCGGCCGGCCTCGACCAGCGCGGGCAGGTCGGCCGACGTCGCGGCGATGATCCGCACGTCGGCGCGCACGATCCGGTTCGAGCCGACCGGTTCGAACTCCTTGTCCTGCAGCACACGCAGCAGCTTGCCCTGCAGCGGCAACGGCATGTCGCCGATCTCGTCGAGAAACAGCGTGCCGCGATCGGCCAGTTCGAACTTGCCGACGCGTCCCTTGCGGTCGGCGCCGGTATACGCGCCCGGCGCCGCGCCGAAGAATTCGGTTTCGAGCAGCGTGTCGGGAATCGCCGCGACGTTGACGGTCACGAGCGGCTGGAGCGCGCGCGCCGACGCCGCGTGGATCGCATGCGCGAGCAGTTCCTTGCCGGTCCCCGTCTCGCCGAGCAGCAGCACCGGCGAATCGACCTGTGCCGCGCGCCGCGCCTGCCGCTTGGTTTCGAGGCTTGCGGCGCTCGTGCCGACGAAGCTCGCGAACGTGTATTTCGCGCGGCGCGCCTGCGCGAGCGAACGCTGCGTCGCGATCAGTTGCTGCTGAAGCTGCGCGTAACGGGAAAAGATCGGCGTGAGCGTCTTCAACTGGTCGAACAGCGCGAAGCCGATCGCGCCGACCGTCTCGCCCGCCTCGTTCTTCAACGGCAGGCGCGTGACGACGAGCGGCTCGCGGCCCGTCTCCATGATGTCGAGCAGGATCGGCTGTCCGGTCGACACGACCTCGCGCATCAGGCTGTTCGGAATCACCGCCTCGCAGTCGAGGCCGACCGCCTGCTGCGGATCGGCGAACCCGAAGCGCGCCGCATAACGCTCGTTCATCCACACGACGCGCGCGTCGCGATCGACGACCACCGTGCCCGCACTCGAATCCTCGAAGGTCCGAAACAGCGACTCGGCGGCGCGCAGCAGCACGTCGCCGTAATTGACGGGCAGGCGCGCCCAGTCGTTCATCATCGTGTCGTCGTCTCCGCATATGCTTGGCCGGATGTCTCCGGAACGGGACGCAGTATCTCATTTTGGAGACACGCCGGAATGCCTTGTCCGGGAAAGCCCTGCCCGATTCGATGGGCTATCCCGACGGCCAAAGCGTCTCCGGATGGAGACGATTTATGTAGAATCTTCAGACATTGGCCGGCGCGGGCCCGCCGGCCTGCCCCGGACCCATGTCCGGCGGCGCAATGCGGCCGATGGCACGAAATCTGCAAGAACCTGGGCCGGTCCGCGGCGCGCTCCGCGATCGAACAACAACCAAAGCCATTCCAAGCTATTAGGAGACTCCCTTGTCTTTCGTGATCGTCCTCGCCGCGCTGGCGTTCCTGATGTTCGCCGCGTATCGCGGCTACAGCGTGATCCTGTTCGCGCCGATCGCCGCGCTCGGCGCAGTCCTGCTGATCGAACCCGCCGCCGTCGCACCGGTCTTCTCCGGCATCTTCATGGAGAAGATGGTCGGCTTCGTCAAACTGTATTTCCCAGTATTCATGCTCGGCGCCGTGTTCGGCAAGGTGATCGAACTGTCCGGGTTCTCCGAGTCGATCGTGCACGCCGCGATCCGCTACATCGGCCGCTCGCGCGCGAATGCGGTGATCGTCGCGGTGTGCGCGCTGCTCACCTATGGCGGCGTGTCGCTGTTCGTCGTGGTGTTCGCGGTGTACCCGTTCGCGGCCGAGCTCTATCGCCAGAGCAACATTCCGAAGCGGCTGATGCCCGGCGCGATCGCGCTCGGCGCGTTCTCGTTCACGATGGATTCGCTGCCCGGCACGCCGCAGATCCAGAACATCATCCCGACCACGTTCTTCAAGACGACCGCCTGGGCCGCACCCGCACTCGGCACGATCGGCTCGCTGTTCATCATCGTCGTCGGCCTCGCGTACCTGGAATGGCGCCGCCGTTCGGCGATGGCGAAGGGCGAAGGCTACGGCACGTCGCTCGTCAACGAGCCGGAGCGCGTCGAAGCGACGGCACTGCCGAATCCGGCGCTGGCGATCCTGCCGCTGCTCCTCGTCGGCGCGTCGAACTTCACGTTCACGAAGCTGATTCCGCAGTGGTACGGCGCAGCGTCGTACACGGTCGCGCCGGACGTGCTGCCCGGCGTGCACACGCCGGTCACGACGTCGATCAAGACCGTCGTCGCGATCTGGTCGGTCGAGGCTGCGCTGCTGCTCGGCATCGTGCTGGTCGTCCTGACCGCGTTCAAGCGCGTCAGCGACCGCTTCGCGGCCGGTTCGAAGGCCGCCGTCGGCGGGGCGCTGCTCGCCGCGATGAATACCGCGTCGGAATACGGTTTCGGTGGCGTGATCGCCGCGCTGCCGGGCTTCCTCGTCGTCAGCGACGCGCTGAAGAGCATTCCGAACCCGCTCGTGAACGCGGCCGTGTCGGTCAGCTCGCTCGCAGGCATCACCGGGTCGGCGTCGGGCGGCATGAGCATCGCGCTCGCCGCGATGTCGGACCTGTTCATCAAGGGCGCGCAGGCCGCCAACATTCCGATGGAGGTGCTGCACCGGGTCGTCGCGATGGCCAGCGGCGGCATGGACACGCTGCCGCACAACGGCGCCGTCATCACGCTGCTCGCGGTCACGGGCCTCACGCACCGCGAGTCGTATCGCGACATCTTCGCGGTCACCGTGATCAAGACGCTCGCGGTGTTCTTCGTGATCGCCGTGTACTACACGACGGGCCTCGTGTAAGCGCCCGCATCGGGCGGCGTTCCGAGCGCCGCCCAACCCTGCCGGCCGCATCGACGCGGCCGGCGCGCCTTCCTCCCTCCGCGTGTTCCCGGCTGTTCGACCGGTCCGGCATTGCCGCAGCGGCACCACGGCGCGATGCTTGTCGCGACGCGCCGCATCTTCCCGATACCTCCGCTTGCAAACCAGCACGGATCGCCGGGATTCCCATCCGACACTTCGTCCCCGACCGACCGGAATCGCTCGACGCCACATTGCGGTGCAGACCGGACGGCCTGTCGCCCGTCACGTGCCGCCATCCGGGCCGTCCGCTCCACCGTTCATTGTTTCCGGCAGCAGAACACTGCGTTGGGAGCGATCGCATTTTTCCCGCGCGTGGTCGGGCCTACACTGCTTTCAACCGCCGCCGCTTCGTCAAACGAAGTCCGGCCGCCCAGCTGGAAACATGGAGGTCACGATCATGAAGCGCCTGATTCACGCAGTTGCCGTTGCCCTGGCTATATCCGCCCCGCTCGCCGCGCAAGCGCAGTCGAACCCGCCGCTCACGCGCGCGCAGGTCCGCGCCGAAGTGAAGGCGCTCAAGCAGGCCGGCTTCCAGCCGAGCGACTGGTTCTATCCGGCCAGCATCGTTTCCGCCGAAGCGAAGATCGCCCGCCAGCAAGGTGCCGGATATGGCAACGACCGCGGTGCATCACCGGAGTCGGCCCGGTAATCGCCGCAACGACGCGGCCGTCCCGCCCGACCGCTCCGTCGCGAGCCGTCACGCCTTCACCGGCTCGATCAGTTTCGCGCATGCCGCTGCCTGCGGGTCGCCCGCCGGCAGCTTCGCGCACACTCCGTCGAACTGCTTCACGACCGATCTGACCGACGCATCGTGCGCGCCGCCGCCGCGCCAGCGATTCAGCTGCGTGACGACCTTGGTCAGCGCACGCAGGTTCGCCCCATAAAACGCATCCTTGGTCTTGCCGGCCTGCGCGAGCACGCTCGCGGCGATCGCTTCTATCCGCGCCGAATCGTCCGGCGCCAGCGCGACCGCATTCGCGAAATAGGTCGCGCCCCAGCGCAGCTTGGTCGCCGGTCCGCTCGCCGAGTCGTACGCCTTGCGGTACCAGTCGAGCGCCGCGGCCTTGTCGCCGCGCGCCTTCGCATTCGCGGCCAACCCCGACATGAAGTAGTACGGCGTCGCCGAACGCGGCAACTCGGCCTTCAGCAAGACGTCGGATTCGTCGTACAGCCCAGCGTCGGTCAGCGTGTCCGCCGCTTCGCTGACGAGCGCCTGCCGCTCGTACGCGTTCGCGGCGCCCTGCACCGATGCGGCAATCTGCTTGCGCGCGGTATCGACCAGCGCCGGCGCGGCGAGCGGCGCGCCGGCGTGCGCGTCGTTGCGCGCGAGCAGCACGCGGCCGTGCAGCGCCATCAGCCGGTCGATCGACGACAGCGTCGAATCGGTCGACAGGCGCGCGAGCGCCGTGTCGTACGCGTCGCGCAGCGTCGTGCGCTGCGCGGCGTCGCCGCCGAGGTATGCGACCACGCGCGCGGGCGCCGCGACCAGCACGTCCGAATCCGCCCGCGCCAGCGCCGGTTCGCGCAGCACCGCGCGCAGCGCGTCGGCGAGCGCCGCCTTGTCGAGCGCGCCGGCCTGTGCGGGATCGTCCGATGCCGCCACCACCGCCGACTTCAGCGCGAAGCGCGCGGCGTCCGCCTTCGCGCCGGCGGCACGCGCACGTTGCGACAGCGTCTGCAGCGTCAACGCGACACGATCGGCCGGCACCGGCAGCGCGCCGTCGGTGTCCCAGGAATAGTCGGCCAGCAGATGCCATTCGGCCGGCGTCAGCGCCGCGCCGTTGTTCAGCGCGGTCGAGAGCGTCTGCCGCACCGGATGCGCGGCCGTCATCCCGAGCGACAGCGCCTGCATGTAGCGCTCGAGATCGGCCTCGCCCGGCAGCCGCGTCACTTCGGTGCCGTCCGGACGGAACAGGATCATCGTCGGATAGCCGTGCACCTTGAAGCGCTCGCCGAGCTTCTGCGCGCTTTCGGTATCGCCGTCGAGATACACGGGCACGAAGAACGACGAGCGAGCCTTGAATGCCTGCTGGCTGAAGATCGTCGACTTCACCTGGTTGCACGACGGGCACCATACGGCACCCCAGTACAGCAGCAGCGGCTTGCCGGTGCGCTTCGCGAGCGCGAACGCGGCATCGACGTCGCCCTGCTGCCAAGCGATGCCGGGCGGCAGATGCGCGCCGCCGCTCGACGGGCCCGATACGGGAGCGCCCTGCGGCGCGTTGGTGGCAAACGCCGCACCCGCGGCGGCGAACAGGCAGGCTGCAGTCAGGTTACGGAGGACGGTTTTCATCAAGGCGGGTTCCGTTGAAAGAGACGGTTGCGGATAGCGGCGTCGCGCGACGGCGGAACCGGTACGCTGCGACGGCCGGCCCATGCGCACGAAACGGCGAAGCGAAAACACGACGAAGCGATGCAACAACGAAGGGCATCGACGGATGGCACCACGCATGCCGGCATCGGCCGTGGGCATCGCGTAGGGATCACGCAGGCATCGACGCGAAAGGCCCCGACCAGCCGCTGCATGCGCACACCGCGCAGCAGTACCAACTGCGGCGACCACAGCGACCGGCAAATCATTCGACGATACGATTCGCGCGGCCGGTTGAAAACGAATGAATTCTCGAATGGATATGAAGTGTGGCGTCGCCGACGTGCGCGCCTGGGCGGTCGACGCGACCACCCACTGCGCTGCATGCGGCGCTGCATTGACTGCCGTCGGTCGCTGCACGCGATCGGGTACACGGAGGCAGGCACGACAAGGCGCACGGCATGGCCAATACATGCACATGCCGCGGCCGATGCAACGACGCGCCGGCCCGCACGCGCTTCAGCACGCGTCCATCACTGCCGCCCCTTGATCCGCGCCATCTGAAACACCGATGCATACGCACCGTCGCGCAGCGCATAGTCCGGCGCCTCGCCTTCTATCCGGAAGCCGTGCTTTTCGTACAGTGCGATCGCCGCCGGGTTGTCGATGAAACCGACAGCGACGCCAGCTTCTCCCGCCGCGTGGCCGGCCGCGTCGAAACGGGCCGCCACTCGGTCAGCGACCCGGCGATGGGCCTCGCCGACCGCTTCTGACGGCACCCGCGCCTCCCGGCCGCGCACCGGCCGGGCGCCGGGCGCGGATCGGTCCGATCCGGCCAAAACGCCCGCCCGGCGCGGCTCAAACATCAGAAGGATGGCCGGTGCAGCCCTCATTCAGGGACCACGAAAATGCTCCGTGTTGTGGCCCATTCGCGTTAAACTTCGTCAAGCTGCATTCAACAACGACATCTTCGCCAACCTGGCACACACGATACGAGGATAGGTTCGATGCGCACTACCGGCTCATCCGGGGCAATGACCCTGCTCACCGAACATGACCCGGCCGACGGCCGCGAACTGCGCTCGCTCCGGCTCGAATCGACCGACGACGGCAAGAGCGTGCTGCTGATCGACATCGACGAGCGCAAGCCCGGCATTCACCGCGAGGTTCGCTACGAGATCACGCCGGCCGAGCTGATCGCGGCGATCCGCTCGCATGGCGCCGAACTGCCTGGCGAAAACCACGGCGCCGCCTCGCTCGTCCGCACCCCTACCCCTTCGTGATGTCGACCGGTGAGCCGCGCACAACGCACCGGCTCACCGATCCGCCCGCATCACCCTGCCGCCGTCAGGCGCTTTGCGTCATTCCCCGCCGTCCGCTTGAAAATGGCCGATAATCGGCCCATCTTCGTACCTTCCACACGCGCTTCCTTTTCGGCCAGCCGTCATGCTCCGTGACCTCGTCGCCCAATACGGGCCGCTTCTCGTCTTCGCCAACGTGCTCGCGGCGGCCATCGGCCTGCCCGTACCGGCGATGCCGACGCTCGTGCTGTTCGGCGCGATGGCCGCGATGAATCCGGCGATGATCGGCTCGCAGCTCCTGACGGTGCTGGCGCTGTCGGTGCTCGGCGCGCTGATCGGCGACACCGTGTGGTACGTCGCCGGGCGGCGCTACGGCGGCACGACGCTGAAGACGATCTGCCGGCTGTCGCTGTCGCGCGACACCTGCGTGAAGAAGACCGAACGATTCTTCGGCCGCTACGGCGTGCGCGTGCTCGCGGTCGCCCGCTTCATTCCCGGGCTGTCGCTCGTGTCGGTGCCGATGGCCGGCGCACTCGGCACGCGCTATCGCACGTTCGCCGGCTACGACGCGCTCGGCGCCGCGCTGTGGACGATCGTCGGCCTCCTCGCGGGGCTCGTGTTCTATCGGCAGATCGACTGGCTGTTCGCCGGCGCGAGCCGGCTCGGCCGCGCGGTACTGCTGGTGATCGTCGCACTGCTGGCCGTCTACGCGGCCGTGCGCTGGATGCGCCGCCGCGCGCTGATCCGCCAGCTCGCGACTGCGCGGATCGGCGTCGACGAGCTCGAAGAACTGCTGCGCGATGCGGCCGCGCCGGTGGTGCTCGACGTGCGTTCGCCCGAACACCGCAAGCTCGACCCGTTCACGATTCCCGGCGCGCAGTTCGCGGACGAACGGCACATCGAGGACATCGTCGCGCGCTATCCGTTCTCACAGAAGTTCGTCGTGTATTGCTCGTGCCCGAACGAAGTGACGGCCGCGCTGATGGCCAAGCGCCTGCTCGACGCAGGCTTCACCGATGCGCTGCCGCTGCGCGGCGGCCTCGACGCCTGGCGCGACACGGGCCGCCAGCTCACGTCGCTGGTGGAGGACATGCCCGCCGCGAACGATCCGGTGGCGGGGTTGCACAAGCCGGCCTGATCGAACGGGTCGCAGGCCGGCCGCGCGAGACGAAAACGACTGAAGGGGACGTTGCGTCCCCCCTTCGATCAGAACGCGTGCAGCGGCACGTTCACGACCAGGCGGTACTCCTTGTTGGTCGCGTCCGCGGTGTGCGTGGAACCGGTGTGCCACATCGCGATGAACGTGACCTTCGTGTCCTTCAGCTTGCCGCTCTGGAACGTGTACGACGGGATGAAGCCGAACTCGTGGTGACGGCCCTGCACCGGCGCGCCGTTGCTCCAGTAGATGCTCGACTTGCTCGGATCGTTCGCAGCCCCTGCGCTGCCGTCCGCGCCCCAGCCCGTCACGCCCCAGACCATCGCCTTGAAGCCCGGCAGGCCCGCTTCCTTGCCGTAGAACGTGTAACGCAGCTGCAGCGACTTTTCGTGCGGCGCGTTGTAGTCGACGTCCATCGAGTTGGTCAGGAAGATGCCGTTCGTTTCGTTCAGGTAGTCGAAGAACTGGTCGCCGAGCACCTGCTGATAACCGAGCAGCAGTTCGTGCGGGCCGTGCTGCGCAGCCACCGACAGGCTGTACGCGTTGTTGTTGATCTTGCCCTGCAGCGCGTCGCCCGTGTCGTGCGTCGAGTAAACGTTACCAAAGCCGGTCCACTTGATCGACTTCGTATCGCCGATGCTGTGCTTCACCGACGCGTAGTACTGGTGCCACACGTCGTCGGCCTGGTTGGCGTACAGCGCGACTTCGCCGTCCGGCGAATAGTCCCACGTGCCGCCGACGTAGGTCAGGCGATTGATGCGCGTGCCGCCGTATTGCGTCGTGAGGTTGGTGAGCGTCGTGTGGCCGCGCGCATCGGTCTTCGTGAAGCTGCCGGCCTCGAGCATCACGTTCTTGAATTCGTTGCTGACGATCGTCGCGCCGAGGAACGTCGGCGGCAGCGCGCGGTTGTCGTGCTGTTCCATGAACGGGTTGTCGACGGCCTGCAGCCCGTACTTGACCACCGTGTTCGAGATGCGCGCCTTCACGTCGTAGATGCCCGGATAGGCCCATGCGAGCTGGTTCGAACCGCCGCCGCCCTTCGCGATGTGCACCATGCTGCCCGCGCCGGCACCGCCGTCGAGCTTCAGCGCCGCATACAGCGACGCGTCGAAGCCGATGCCGATCAGGCCGGTCGTGTAGCCCGACTCGAAGTTCGCCATCGCGCCCTGGACCCACGCGTGACGGTGCGGCCCGCCCTTGTTGTCGAGCGTGTCCGCATAGTTGCGGAACAGGAAATTCAGGTGGCTGTCGGCAATGAAGCCGTTCGACTTCGACTGTGCCGAAGGCTCGTCGGGCGGCGTGACGGCCTGGGTCGCCTCGGCGTTGATAATGGCGTTCGGGGTCGTTGCCTGCGCAACCGACGTGCCTGTGCCGGCGGACGGCGCCGCCTGCGCGACCGTCAGCGGTGCGGGGGCCGCGTCGTCGGCGTATGCCACGCCGCTCAGCGATACGCCGGCAAGCGCCGGCAAGCCCCATGCAAGCAGCATCTTCGATGCCGTCCCGATCGTCTTTTGCTTGTTCATCGTCATTCTCGTCTTGTGTTGATGTCGTCCACGCCGGTTGCGATCCGCTTCCAGCCCCCCGGCGAGCCCGGTTAAGGACGCGCCTTTACCCGCGGCGCGAAGATCATTCGCGCCGCACCCTACCCCTGTTGACCTGCCTGGTTATGTTTGCTGCGTCACTTCACGCCGCCACGCCCGCCCGGATGCACGCGACACGCGCCGGCGAGCCCTGCCGCACTTCCGGCAGCGGCACGTCCTGCGCGCACGCGTCGATCGCGACCGGGCAGCGCGTGCGGAACGCGCAGCCGGACGGCGGGTTGAGCGGCGACGGCATCTCGCCCGCCAGCAGCATCGGACGGCGAGCACGCTCGCGCGCCGGCTCCGGCGTCGGCGCCGCATCGAGCAGCGCCTTCGTGTACGGGTGCTGCGGCACGCCGTACACGTCATGCCGCGTGCCGAACTCCATCACGCGGCCGAGATACATCACGAGCACGCGCTGGCTGATGGCCTTCACCACCGCCAGGTCGTGCGCGACGAAAAGATAGGACAACGACAGTTCGCGTTGCAGGTCGCGCAGCAGGTTCACGATCTGCGCCTGGATCGACACGTCGAGTGCCGATACGGGCTCGTCGCAGATCACGAGCTTCGGCTCGCCGATCAGCGCGCGCGCGATGCCGACGCGCTGGCACTGTCCGCCGGAGAACTCGTGCGGATAGCGCAGCAGGTGATGTGCGTTCAGGCCGACACGTTCGAGCATCGTGACCACGCGGCGCCGCACTTCGGCGCGGCCGAGGCCCGCGTGGTGCGTGACGAGCGGCTCCGCGACGATCTGTTCGATCGTCATGCGCGGATCGAGCGACGCGAGCGGATCCTGGAAGATCATCTGCACTTCGCGGCGCATCGCGGTGCCGCGCAGGTGATCGGGCGCGACGGCTTCGCCGCGCCAGCGCACCGTGCCGGCCGTCATCGGCACGAGGCCGATCAGCGCGCGCGCGAGCGTCGACTTCCCGCAGCCCGACTCGCCGACGAGTCCGACCGTCTCGCCGCGCTTCACGTCGAACGACACGCCGTCGACCGCGCGCAGCGTGCCCTTCGGCGACCACGGATAGCCGCCGAGCGGCACGCGGAAATGCACCTTCAGATCGTCGACGGACAGCAGCGTATCGCTCGTCGTGCCCGTCGCGCCGGCATTGCGGCGTTCATCGACGCTCATCGCAGACCTCCCGTCAGATCGGCCAGCGGCCGGTGGCACGCGCGCACCGCGCCCGCCGCGCCATAGGTTTCGAGCGCGGGGCGTGCGGTACCGCAGCGCGCCTCCGCATACGTGCAGCGTTTCGCGAACGCGCAGCCGGCCGGCGCGGTGCCGGGCATCGGCGGATTGCCGGGAATCGCGACGAGCGGCGCGTCGTCGGCGTCGGTCAGGCGCGGCAGCGCGTTGAGCAGGCCGATCGTGTACGGATGCGACGGCGCCGCGAAGATCGAGTCGGCCGGCGCGTATTCGACGGTGCGGCCCGCATACATGACCATCACGTCGTCCGCGAGGCCCGCGACCACGCCCATGTCGTGCGTGATCAGCACGATCGCGGTGCCGCGCTCGCGGTTCAGCTCGCGCAGCAGGTCGATGATCTGCGCCTGCACGGTCACGTCGAGCGCGGTGGTCGGCTCGTCGGCGATCAGGATTTCCGGCTCGGACAGGAGCGCCATCGCGATCATCACGCGCTGGCGCATGCCGCCGGAAAACTCGTGCGGATACATGCGGATGCGGCGCGCGGCGTCGGGAATGCGCACCGACTCGAGCGCCTCGATCGCGCGCTTCGTCGCTTCCTTGCGCGACAGCTTGCGATGCAGCTGCAGCGTCTCGGTCATCTGCCGCTCGATCGTCAGGAACGGATTGAGCGACGTCATCGGATCCTGGAAGATCATCGCGATCCGGTCGCCGCGCACCGCGTTCAGCGCGCGCGTATCCATCTCGAGCAGGTTGTCGCCGCGATAGCGCGCGGCGCCCGTCGTCGCGCCGTTGCCGGCCAGCAGGCCGAGCAGCGCCATCACGGTCTGGCTCTTGCCCGAGCCCGATTCGCCGACGATGCCGAGGGTCTTGCCGGCTTCGAGCGAGAACGACACGCCGCTCACGGCGTCGATCGGCGGCGCGTCCTTGCGCGAGAAGCGCACGCCGAGGTTTTCTACTTCCAACAGAGCAGCCATCTTCAGCGATCCTTCGGGTCGAGCGCGTCACGCAGGCCGTCGCCAACGAAGTTCACGCAGTAGAGCGTCACGCACAGCATGACGGCCGGTGCCAGCAGCAGCCACGGCATCGATTCCAGTTTCTGCGCGCCGTCCTGGATCAGCACGCCCCAGCTCGTCATCGGTTCCTGCACGCCGAGGCCGAGGAACGACAGCACCGATTCGGTCAGCACGATGTTCGGCACCGACACGGTCGCGTACACGACGACCACGCCAAGCAGGTTCGGCACGACGTGGCGCAGCACGATCGACGCCGGCGACACGCCGATCGCGCGCGCCGCGTCGACGAACTCGCGATTGCGCAGCGACAGCGTCTGGCCGCGCACGACGCGCGCCATGTCGATCCACGAGAACGCGCTGATGGTCAGCACGACCAGCATGAACGAGCGGCCGAACAGGGTCATCATCAGGATCGCGATCAGCAGGTACGGGATCGCGTACATCATGTCGACGACGCGCATCATCGCGGAGTCGACCCGCCCGCCCGCGAAGCCGGCGGTCGCGCCCCACGCCACGCCGAACAGGCCGGACACCAGCGTGCCGAGCAGGCCGACCTCGATCGACACGCGGCCGCCGATCAGCGTGCGCACGAGCAGGTCGCGGCCGAGCTCGTCGGTGCCGAACCAGTGCTGGTTCGCGAGCGTCGGTGCGAGGCTGATCGAGCCCCAGTCGCTCGCGGCGGGATCGGCCGCGAGCAGCCACGGACCGACGAAACATGCGAGCGTGATCAGCGCGAGCAGCACGAGGCTGAACACGGCCGCGCGGTTGTGAAGGAAGCGCGCGAACGCGAGCGCGAGCGGCGAGCGCGAACGCGGCGGCGAGTCGGTCTGCACAGGCAGACTGACGACGGGAGTAGTCGGAGTCATCGCAGTGCCTCGCTCAATAACGGATGCGCGGATCGAGCCATGCGTACGCGAGGTCGACCAGCAGGTTGAACAGCACCGCACAGACGGTCGTCAGCACGACGAGGCCGAGCACCAGCGTGTAGTCGCGGTTGATCGCGCCGTTCACGACGAGCTGCCCGAGCCCCGGCAGCGCGAACACCGATTCGGTGACGACGGCCGCCGTGATCGACGTGATGCAGACCGTGCCGAACAGCGACACGACCGGCATCAGCGCGGGCTTGAGCGCGTGGCGCAGCACGATCGTCGAGCCCGGCAGGCCCTTCGCGCGCGCGGTGCGGATGAAGTTGCTCGACAGCGTCTCGATCATCGAGCCGCGCATCACGCGCGCGAGCAGCGATACGTTGATGAAGGTCAGCAGCACGATCGGCAGCAGCCGGTACTGCCAGCCGCCGTCGCCCCAGCCGCCGGCCGGCAGCCAGCCGTTGCCGGCCGAGGTCTTCAGCAGGATCGCGAAGATCCACACCAGCACCGGGCCGAGCACGAACGGCGGCACGACGTTGCCGAAGTTGCCGATCAGCATCACGAAGCGGTCGATCACGCTGTCGCGGCGCACGGCCGCGACGGTGCCGAGCAGCACGCCGAACCCGATCGAGAGCGGGATCGAGATGCCGCCCACGCCGAGACTCACGGGCAGCGCCTTCTTCACGAGATCGTTCACCGACCAGTCGACGTAGCGGAACGACGGGCCGAGATCGCCGTGCAGCAGCGAACCGAGATACAGCAGGTACTGCTTCCACAGCGGCTCGTCGAGGTGGTACTTCGCGTTCAGGTTCGCGAGCGTCGCCGCGGACAGCTGCTTCTCCGTATCGAACGGACCGCCGGGCGTGAAGTGCAGCAGCAGGTAGCAGACGGTGATGACGGCGAGAATCGTCGGCACCGCCCACAACGTGCGTCTCAATGCGTAGGCCAGCATGATCGCTCCGCTCAGTGCTTGATCAGGTACATGTCCTGCGAAGCACGCATGTCGATCACGTTCTTCAGCGAGTAGCCGCCCACGTAGGGCTTCACGAGACGGTCGGCCGAGTACTGGAACAGCGGCACCATCGGCGTGTCGTTCATCGCCGCGTCGTGCGCCTGCGTGAGCAGCGTGGCGCGCGCCTTGTCGTCGAGCTTCTGGTTGCCTTCGTCGACGAGCGTGTCGGCCTGCTTGTTGCAGTAGCCGACGGTATTCTGCGAGCTGCCGCAGCGGATCAGGTCGAAGAAGGTCATCGCGTCGTTGTAGTCGGCGAACCAGCCGTCGCGCGCGATCTGCACCTTGCCGTCATGCCGCTCCTTCATCAGCACCTTGAACTCGACGTTCTCGAGCTTCGTGTCGATGCCGAGCTTCGTGCGCCATTCCGATGCGGTGAACAGCGCGACCTTCTTGTGCAGGTCGTTGGTGTTGTACGTGAGCGTGAACGACAGCGGCTTCGCATCGGAGAAGCCGGCCTGCTTCAGCAGGTCCTTCGCGGTCGCGACGCGCTTGGCCATCGGCCACGACGCCCATTCCGGCGTGAACGGGTGCACGCCCTTCGTGCCGTTCGGCATCAGGCCGTACATCGGCTTCTCGCCGGCCTGCGTGAGCTTCGACGTCAGCACGTCGCGATCGATCACCATCGACAGCGCCTGGCGCACGCGCTTGTCCTTCAGCGCCGCGTCGCTGTTGTTCAGGTAGTAGTAGTAGGTCGCGAGCTGCAGGCCCGGGCGCAGTTCGCCGCCGAACTGCTTGCTGACCTGCTGGAAGATGCCCGACGGGATCGAGTAGCTGTAGTCGATCTGGCCGGCCTGGTACATGCGCATCGCCGTTTCGTCGCTTTCGATCGGCAGGTACGTGACCTTGTTGATCACGACCTTCGGCGCGTTCCAGTACTTCGCGTCCTTCGAGATCACGATGCGGTTGTTCGGCTGCCAGTCGACGAGCTGGTACGCGCCGTTGCTGACGATGTTGCCGGGACGCGTCCATGCGTCGCCGAACTTCGCGACGGTGTCCTTGTTCACCGGCGCGAGCGGCACCATCGCGGTCAGTTCGGGGAAGAACGCGACCGGCACGTCGGTCGTCACTTCCAGCGTGTACGGGTCGACCGCGCGCACGCCGAGCGTCGTCGGCGCGGCCTTGCCGGCGATGATGTCCTTCGAGTTCTTCACGAACTCGACGAGGATCGTGTACTTCGAGCCCGTCTTCGGGTCGACGAGGCGCTGCCACGAGTACACGAAATCGGCGGCCGTCACGGGCTGGCCGTTGCTCCACTTCGCATCGTGGCGCAGCTTGAAGATCCAGGTCTGCGGCGTCTTGCGCTCCCACGACTGCGCGACACCCGGCACGACCTGGCCGGCCGCGTCGATGCGGGCAAGCCCTTCGAACAGGTCGAGGCCGATCGTGTTGCCGGTCCACGATTCGATGTGCGCCGGGTCGAGCGACTCGACTTCGGCGGGCACCTGGCGCGTCAGGTCCTGTTGAGGAGCGAGCGTGACGTTCGACGGAACGGTAACGGCGTGGGCGACGGGCGTCGTCAGGGCGAGCGCGGCCAGCACGGCCGACATGGCATGCAAGGATTTCATCGTGGCAGTCTTGAGAAAGTTGTTCGGCGAGCGATGCGCGGCGGATGCCGCGGTTACGCGTGAGACGCTGACGGGTACAGCGATTGAGGAGGCCCGTGATTCTCGTATTGCATCTTAGTATTCCTTACGTTTCTTTCGACAGGCATTCCGTCTTGGAAACGAAGGAATACCTGTGCGTTAGAACAGCCGCGGCGTACCGACCCAGACCACCACCGACTCGACCTTCGCGGTGTTGACCCAGCTGTGCGGGACCGTCGACTGATAGTGCGAACTGTCGCCGGCCTGCAGGACGAACGTCTTGCCTTCCAGCGTCAGCGACACTTCCCCTTCAATCACATACAGGAATTCCTCTCCTGCATGGGTCGTCACCTCCGACCGCTTCTGCCCCGGCGGCATCCGCACGAGGATCGCCTCGAGCTGACGCCCTTCGGTCACGTTGGTCAGCCTCGCGAACAGGTTCGCCGAATCGGCGAATCCGAAGAAGCGCAACTGATCGCCTCTGCAGACCGAGCGTTCCTCGCTCGGCGTATCCACGAAGTACTGCACCGTCACGCCGAGCGCCTGTGCGATACCGGCCAGCGACGTCAGTGACGGCGACGCGAGCCCGCGTTCGACTTGAGACAGAAACGGCTTCGAAATCCCCGCGGCGGTAGCGGTGTCGTCGAGCGTGCGCTTGAGTCGTTGGCGCAACGCGCGAATCTTGCTGCCGAGTGCGGCAGCGTCTGCCGCTCGCGAGTTTTCAGTGGGGGGAACCATAGCAGGCCGAAAAGTGGTCGTCAAAAAATGTTTGATGGAAAGTAACTAAGTTAATACGAGATAGCTTAATCTTCGGGTTCGCACACGTCTTCGGTGTTGAGCCCGGTGCACTAAACAGGGCACGAAGCGGGCGAAACGACGCGCTATCTTGCCAGACTCGCCGGCTTCACAGGCAAGCTGCATGCGGCTCTCCGGGAATTTTCGGAGAACGGGCGCGAAGCTTACAAATAGATGATGAGACAAATTTTCCTGAAAGCTGCTGCCATATCGGGAGTTTCCCTGAGTGGCGCGGACCTGACGCACCGGACCGGCAAACGTTACCACTCGCGCGCCGGTCGGGGCCTCGCACCGCCTTATCGGGCGGAGTCCGACCCCGGCCCGGGCTAACCCGCCCGACTGCTCCATCGCCGACGCAAAGCCTACCCGGCCACCGTGCTCCGGCGCCAGTTCGACCCCCAAGGCGACGCGCGATCCGCGCCGTCCGTTTCAAACGAGATTGATGATGCACGCACCTGTTTCACAGACCCGTTCGTTTACGACGGTCTTCCTCATCGAAATGTGGGAGCGCTTCGGCTACTACGGTATGGCCGCGCTCCTGGTCCTCTTCATGGTCGACCGGCTCGGTTTCACCGACAGCCATGCGAACCTGACCTGGGGCGCGTTCACCGCGCTCGTCTACGCGTCGCCGTCGATCGGCGGCTGGATCGGCGACAAGGTGCTCGGCGCCCGTCGCACGATGATCATCGGCGCGGCCGTGCTGTGCGCCGGCTACCTGATGCTGGCGATCCCGAACGACGCGCTGGCGTACATGTACGCATCGCTCGGCGTGATCGTCGTCGGCAACGGCCTGTTTAAGGCCAACGCGGCGAACCTCGTGCGCCGCATCTACGAAGGCGACGATGCGCGCATCGACAGCGCGTTCACGATCTACTACATGGCGGTCAACATCGGCTCGACCGTGTCGATGCTCGCGACGCCGTGGATCAAGGATCACTGGGGCTGGCACACCGCGTTCGCGGTCTGCTGCGCCGGCATGCTGCTCGCGATCCTGAACTTCATGCTGATGCACCGCACGCTCGCGCACATCGGCTCGCAGCCCGACGACGAACCGATCCGCTGGAAGCGCCTCGGCGGCGTGGCGGCGGGCGGCGTGGCGCTCGCGCTGGTCACGCTGTACGTGCTGCAGCACAAGCAGCTCGCGGTCGCGAGCGTATGGACGGCGGCGTTCGCGATCCTCGCGATCTTCGCGTACATGATCGCGAAGTCGGAGCGTTCGGAACGCGCGGGCCTGATCGCGGCGCTCGTGCTGATCGGCCAGGTGATCCTGTTCTTCATCTTCTACGTGCAGATGTCGACGTCGCTCACGCTGTTCGCGCTGCGCAACGTCGATCCGCGCTTCATCCTGTTCGGCACGACGCTGTTCACGTGGAGCGCCGCGCAGTTCCAGGCGCTGAACCCGATCTGGATCATGATGCTGAGCCCGGTGCTCGTGTGGGTCTACAACGCGTTCTCGAAGAGCGGCCGTGACCTGCCGGTCGCCGCGAAGTATGCGTTCGGCTTCGGCGCGGTAGCCGCCGGCTACCTGGTGTTCACGATCAGCGGCCGCTACGCGGTGGACGGCCGCGTGTCGTCGTGGTTCATGGTGTGGGGCTACGGCCTCTACTCGCTCGGCGAACTGCTGGTGAGCGGCCTCGGCCTCGCGATGATCGCCCGCTACGTGCCGGCGCGCATGAGCGGCTTCATGATGGGCGCGTATTTCGTCGCGACGGGTGTGTCGCAGTATCTGGGCAGCGTCGTCGCGAACTTCGCGCAGATGCCGTCGCACGACCTGCCGGCCACCGAATCGCTGCCGCTGTACCTGTCGCTGTTCGAGAAGCTCGGCTGGCTCGCCGCGATCGGCATGCTGCTCGCCCTGCTGCTGCTGCCGATGATGAACCGCCTGTCGCGCCAGCATCAGCGCTGCGCGGAAGAGCGCCGCGAGGAAGAAGCGGTGCAGGCGCAGGCGATGGCCTCGGCGCAGTAAGTACTATCCCTCGGCGTGCGGTGTGCACGCCACATTCTCCAGCCAGCGCGGCCAGCACGTCCTACACTGGTTGCAACGGCGCATCCGCTCCGTCGTGATGCGCGCTGGCGGGAGAAGATCATGAAAAACAAGACGACTCGGCTCTTGAGGATACTGTCGGACATCCGGCACGCGCAGCGCTGCACCACATTGCGCGCCGCCCGGGCCGCGGCCGAAGCCGATGCGGTGCTCGCGCAGCAGGACGATCCGAAGTCCGACGAACGCGACGACGCCGAATCCGACGACGCGACCGTCGTCCCCCGCTCCCGTATCGGCTCACCTCACTGAGCGCACAGCGCGGCACGTTGCGTGCCGCCTGCGCGTTTTCCCGCACCGTTCACGCGGCCGCGCCGCGCCGGCGTGCGAACCACGTCCCCGAACCGGCCACCGCCATCATCAGCCCGACCGCGCATGCGTCGGCCGCGAGGCCCACGCCGATATGCCGCAGCTCGGCGCCGTTCGCGACCGGATGCAGCAGCGAATCGATGACGAGCGAGATCGCCGCGCCCGCGACGAAGCAGATCAGGCCGCGCCGGCCGACCGCGACGACGGGCTGCACGGCCCGCGCAATGCGCGCGATCCAGCCGTAGCGCACGCAGTCGGCCATCAGCCAGGCAATCGCCGCGAAGCTCACGATGCGCGGCAGCGCGAGATCGCGCTTGAGAATACCTTCCGGCAACGGCAGCCCCGAGAACAGCTTGTAGCTCGCACAACCGAGCACGATCGCGCACGCGACGCCGGTCGCCGCGGCGCTCCAGCGCCCGAGCGCGACGTACCGGTAGAAAGGCTGGCAGCGGGCGAGCACGCCGGCGACGAACATCAGCTGCCACGCGAACGGGTTGAAGTTCCAGCGGAACGCATCGGTGTCCAGCAGCTCGGGGCCGAGCCAGCCCGCCGCGAGCCACGACGTCGCGCCGAACGCGACGAGGAGCCACGGATGGCGGCGCGCGAACGGCACGATCACCGGCGACGCGAGCGCGAACAGCACGTACATCGGCAGCACCGACGCGAGATACGGCTGGCGCTGGAACGTGAGCAGTTCGGCGAGCCCCGTGAGCGGCGACGCGAGCATCACGCTGACGTCGTCGAGCGCGAGGTTCGGCGTGTCGATCCCGTAATGGTCGAGCACGGCGGACACGACGAGCATCAGCGTCGACGTCGCGAGAAACGCGCGGTAGATCTGCATCGCGCGGCGCACGAACCGCCGCTGCGCCGCGCGCGCGCCGTGCCGGTCGGCGATCGCGCCGTACGCGCTCGCGGTCGCGAAGCCGCCGAGGAACACGAACACCTCGGCCGCATCGCACAGCGCGAATGCATGGAGCGTCACGCGCGACAGCACGCTCGCGCCGATGTGATCGACGACGATCATCAGCAGCACGATGCCGCGGAAGAAATCGACTTCGATCAGGCGCGCGCTACGGGTCGGCGGCATCGGGACGGCAGGCGGCGTGTTCAACGACATGGCCGCACCTGCACGACGACGGTGCGGCATGCACCGAAGGAGGATTCGGAAGGGAGAAGGCGAACGCGATCGGCGGCGCTACGCGTATGCTCGTATCGCGCCAACCCGGCCCGCCCGGCACGAAAATGACCGTTCATGGAAAAGCCGCATACGAAGAGGAGGCGGTCAGATCAGTCTAGCGGCCGGTCGGGAGATACCCTAAGTAACAAAGTGCAACGGAATCTTCTGTTCGATTACAGGCGTGACATCGGCGATGCAACGCTGGCGAGGCCGCCAGCCAGACGTCAGCTGCACATCAGCGCGATGCCGGTTCGACGCCGGAATCGTGGGACGCGACGCAAGCAATGCGCGCTGCGCGGCACGTTCGTTGCCGCCGTCGCACGGCCGGGCGGCGATGCTCAGCCGCGCGCGGGCAAGCGCCGCATCAGCATCGCGCTGTGCCACGCGGTCAATGCAACGGCCGCCCAGATCGGCCCGTACGTCGCGAGCTGCGCGACGCTCAGCGTCTCGCCGAGCAGCAGCAGCGACACCGCGACGAGCAGCACCGGTTCGACGTAGCCGAGGATCCCGAACAGCGCCATCGGCAGCATCCGGCTCGCCTTCAGGTAGCTCGCGAGCGCGAGCGTGCTGAGCACGCCGAGCCCCGGCAGCAGCACGGCCCACAGCAGCGGATGGCTGGCGACCGGCGTCGCGCTCGCCGACACCATCGCGAACGCGACCGGACACAGCAGCACGATCTCGAGCGCAAACGCGGCCAGCGAATCGGCGTTGATCCGGCGGCGCAGCACGAAATACGGCGGATAGCCGAGCGCGACGACGAGCGTCGGCCACGCGAACGCGCGCGTCGCCCATACCTCGTGCGCGACGCCGAGCGCCGCGCATGCGACCGCCGCCCATTGCAGCGGATCGAGCCGTTCGTGATAGTAGAAGCGGCCGACGAGCACCATCGTCAGCGGCAGCAGGAAATAGCCGAGCGACACTTCGAGCATGCGTCCGTGCAGCGGCGCCCACAGGAACAGCCACAGCTGCAGGCCGAGCAGCGCCGCGCTCGCGGGCAGCGCGACCAGCAGGCGCCAGTCGCGCACGCCGCGCCGCACGAGTTCGACGAGCGCCGGCCAGCGGCCGCGCAGCGCGATCAGTGCGAGCGCGCCCGGCGCGGTCCACAGGATGCGCCACGCGAAGATGTCGAGCCCCGTGAGCGGCGCGAGCAGTTTCGCGTAGGCGGACATCAGCGCGAACAGCGTCGACGCCATCACCGACAGCGCGATGCCGCGCCCGGCCTCCGGATACCCCGTCATGTTGTTTTAGCCTTGCGTGTTACTGCTGCTGGAAGCGCTCGAAGCGCTTTTCGACGTGGCGCTCCTCGAACGTCACCTCGGTCACGCGCGCGGACGGCGGCCCGTGGCGCAGCCACGCGAGCATCCGGTCGATCTGTGCGCCCGGGCCCTGGATCATCGCCTCGACGCTGCCGTCCTCGAGATTCGCGACCCAGCCGCGCAGCTTCAGCGCATGCGCCTCGCGCACCGTCGCGTGACGGAAACCGACGCCCTGCACGACGCCGCGCACCCGCACGTAGTAGGTCTCGATCCGTTCGTCCAGTTCATTGCGGCTCATCGCGTCGCCCTCCCGTCGTGCAATCCATTCAAGCCCGGCATTGTAGTCGCGTCGGCCGCTTCGCACACGGGCCCGGCGGGCCGGCTCGGCGCCGTCGCCAGTGCAGCCGCCCGCGCGAGCACGCAACTGCGGGTTTGCTGCCCGGCGATGCGTGCGTGCCAGAGGACGGCGCTCGCGTCGCCGGGCGCGCCGACCACGTACAATCTCGCCGACGCACAACCGCCGCGCCGCCCGCGCGCGGCCCTGAAGGAAACGCATGACTGATACTTCCCGCGATCTCGTTCTCGTCACCGGCGCGTCCGGTTTCGTCGGCTCGGCCGTCGCACGCATCGCGCAGCAGAAAGGCTATGCGGTGCGCGTGCTGGTGCGCCCGACCAGCCCGCGCACGAACGTCGCGGATCTCGACGCCGAGATCGTCACCGGCGACATGCGCGACGAGACGTCGATGCGCGCCGCGCTGCGCGGCGTGCGCTACCTGCTGCACGTGGCGGCCGACTACCGGCTGTGGGCGCCGGACCCGCACGAGATCGAGCGCGCGAACCTCGAAGGCGCGGTCGCGACGATGCGCGCGGCGCGCGCCGAAGGCGTCGAACGGATCGTCTACACGAGCAGCGTCGCGACGCTGAAGGTCACGAGCGCCGGCGATCCGTCCGACGAGAACCGGCCGCTGACCGCCGAGCAGGCGATCGGCGTGTACAAGCGCAGCAAGGTGCTGGCCGAGCGCGCGGTCGAGCGGATGATCGCCGACGAAGGGCTGCCGGCCGTGATCGTCAACCCGTCGACGCCGATCGGCCCGCGCGACGTAAAGCCGACGCCGACCGGCCGCATCATCGTCGAGGCCGCGCTCGGCAAGATTCCCGCGTTCGTCGATACCGGCCTGAACCTGGTGCACGTCGACGACGTCGCGCACGGCCACTTCCTCGCGCTCGAGCGCGGCCGGATCGGCGAGCGCTACATCCTCGGTGGCGAGAACCTGCCGCTGCAGCAGATGCTGGCCGACATCGCGCAGATGACGGGCCGCAAGGCGCCGACGATCGCGCTGCCGCGCTGGCCGCTCTACCCGCTCGCCGTCGGTGCGGAGGCCGTCGCGAAGTTCACGAAGAAGGAGCCGTTCGTGACCGTCGACGGGCTGCGGATGTCGAAGAACAAGATGTATTTCACGTCCGCGAAGGCCGAGCGCGAGCTCGGCTACCGTGCGCGTCCGTACCGCGAAGGACTGCGTGACGCGCTCGACTGGTTCGGCTCGGCGGGCTACCTGAAGTAACACAAAGCGGCGTATTTCACGCCGCTTTGCGCACTTTGTTACACGTCGCTGACGGACCGGCACCGGCGCAGCGGTTAAAATCGCGGGTCTTACGCAGAGAAGACACGCATGAACCTGAACGAACAGATCGATTCGCTCAACGCGGGCGTCGATCAGCTCCTCCACGATCACCACGCCGCGCAGCAGGCGGCACGCAGCGCGGAAGCGTTCGCGCGCGCCGCCGCGGCGGAAGCCCAGGCCGCCGCCGCACGTCACGCCGCCGCGGAAGCCGAAGCACAGGCCGCCGCGCAGCGCCACACGGCCGCAGCCGCCGACGCCGATGCCGCGCAGCAGCGCCACGCCGACGCCACCGCCGCGGCCGAAGCCGCCGCCCAACGCCACACCGAAGCCGCCGCGCAGGCCGAGGCCGCCGTCCAGCGGCACGCCGAAGCGACCGCGCTGACCGAGGCGCTCGCGCAGCGCCACGCGGATGCCGAAGCCGCGTCGCAGCGTCATGCGGCCGCGATCGCCGAAGCCGAGGCCGCCGCGCAGCGTCATCACGCCGCCGCGACCGAAGCGGACGCGGCCGCGCAGCGTCATGCAGCGGCCGCCGCGGAAGCCGAAGCCGCCGCGAAGCGCCATGCGGAAGCGACCGCCGCAGCCGAGGCCGCGACGCAGCGCCACGCGGCCGCGATCGCCGAGGCCGAGGCACTCGCGCAGCGTCACACGCAGGCGATCGCCGAAGCGGAAGCCGCCGCGCAGCGCCACGTCGAGGCAACCGCCGAAGCCGAAGCGATCACGCAGCGTCACGCCGAAGCGATCGCGCAAGCCGACGCGGCCGCGCAACGCCATGCGGAGGCGACCGCCGAGGCCGAGGCCGTCGCGCAGCGCCATACCGAAGCGATCGCGCAGGCCGAAGCGGCCGCCGAGCGTCACGCGAAGGCGATCGCCGACGCGGAAGCGCTGGTCGAAGCCGTCGTGAAGGACGCCGCGACGAACGCGGCAGCTTTGGCCACCGAGCCGGCCGTCGCGGCTGACGTGGTCGAACCGGCCATCGGGTCCGCCGTTGAGCCAATGACGAACGCCACCGCGCCGGCTGCCGCCGATGAAGTCGCCGCTGCGGCGGCCGACGCGATCACCGACGTCGTCGCGACCACCGCCGCCGACACCGCGATCGAAGTCGCGCCCGCGGCCGAAGCAGCCGCCGACGCCCCCGCGGACAAGGCGACGCTGCACGTCGCGCGCCCGTCGCAGAACGAACTGACGCTGACCGTCAACGGCCAGTCGATCACGTTGCACCCGGAACAGCTGGGCCAGCTGATCGAGGAACTCGCGCATGCGCGCGCGTCGATGCAGCCGGAACCGCCGCCGGGCATCCCGGCCGGCTGGCGCTTCGTGACGACGAAGAACCCGATGATGGCCGTGCAGAAGCAGTCGAACGGCGATCGTCTGCTGGTCGCGCGCCACACCGGCTACGGCTGGGTGCCGTTCACGTTCTCGCCGGACGTCGTGATCCAGATGTACATGATGCTGACGCAGCGGTAAGCACGCGCGCAGCGGCGACCGGACGTCGGCCGGAAAGCAAACAGCCCGAATCGGCTCACGTCGATTCGGGCTGTCTGTTTTCAGCAATCCGGTGGTCCTGACGGCCGGCATCCGCCAGCCCGCTTCAGCGCTCCACCGGCGCCTGCACCCGCGCCTTCCACTGACCACCCTTGCCGCGCCAGTAGCGCCACGCGGACGCGAACGTCGCGCCGACGTAGAACAGCGCGACGAGCGGCAGCGCGGGCGCCCACAGCGGCGAGCGCCGGTAATAGCGCAGCATCGGCGCATACGCGGTGCACATCGACGCCCATGCCAGCCACGCCGGCCAGGCCCGCGCGCCGTATGCGAGCGCGGCCACAGGCGGCACGAGATAGATGATCGTCATCCCGAGCAGCGTGCCGGCGAGCAGCAGCGGCGAATAATGGAGCTGCGTGAACGCGGTGCGCGCGATCATGTTCCAGATGTCGCGCCAGCTGTCGTACGGACGCAGCGACACGCTGCGCTCGGCCAGGTCGAGCCGGATCGGATGCCGGCCGCTGCCGCGATGCTTGATCTGCGCGGCGAGGCTGCAGTCGTCGATCAGCGCGCCGCGGATCGATTCGATGCCGCCGGCCTCTTCCAGCGCGCTGCGCTTGACCAGCATGCAGCCGCCCGCGGCGCCGGCCGTCCGGTTGCGCGGATTGTTGATCCACGAGAACGGATAGAGCTTCGCGAAGAAGAACACGAACGCCGGGATCAGCGCCTTTTCCCAGAACGAATCGCAGCGCAGCCGCACCATCAGCGACACGAGATCGCGCTGTTCGGCCTGCGCGCGCGTGACGAGCTGGGCCACTGCGTCGGGCGGATGGCCGATGTCGGCATCCGTCAGCAGCAGATAGTCGGCCGGCAGCCCGAGCGTGCGCACCGCGGCGATGCCCTGCGACTGCGCCCACACCTTGCCCGACCAGCCGGCCGGCAGCGGCTTCGCGGCCAGCACCGTCAGGCGGTCGGCGCGGTTGATCGCGAGCGCCGCCGCGCGGGCCGCGGCGGCGGTGCCGTCGTCGCTGTGGTCGTCGACAATGATCAGATGAAAGTCGCCCGGATAATCCTGCTCGAGCAGCGACGTCGCCGCTTGCGCGATCACGTCGACCTCGTTGCGCGCCGGCACGACCGCGACGACCGCCGGCCAGCCGGCCTCGGCCGCGGCGCCGCGCGCTTCCGGCGGCAGGGCCCGCGCGGGTCGCGCGCGCCAGAAGCCGCCGCGCGCGACCAGCAGCACGATCCAGATCAGCAGCGACAGGCCGGACACCAGGAAGGTAATCGCCAGCATCATCGGCACGCCTCCTGCCGGACGCCGGCGCCAGCAGCCCCGGATCGTTCGATCTCAATCGGGGTCGGAGTGGAAACACCCTTGACCGCACCAGCGGCAGGGCAATACGCGTAAGAATCGACGGTCATCGAATGGCCTTGAAATGAGCGCGACGCCGGGCAGCCGGACGGGCTGCCCGCGAAACCGCGCAGTTTACCGGGTTCCGCACGCACGAGCGCCGACGCGGCGCTGCGGCGGATGCAACACGGCCGATACAGCACCAGAGCAAGGACGGCCCGATAGGGTTAAAATGCGCGATTAATTCGGGGTTCCGGGGCCTGGCCTGGCCGGTTCGTTCCTGCCTTCATAACATCAAGCCGGGGCGAGCGAGCGGTGCCAGCTCTTCGAACCCGGCGTCTGTCGTCGGAGTTCGCTCACTTATGCGAGTCATCCTTGCCCAGCCCCGCGGCTTTTGTGCGGGGGTTGTCCGCGCGATCGAGATCGTCGATCGCGCGCTGCAACAGCACGGTGCGCCGGTCTATGTGCGTCATGAGATCGTGCATAACCGGCACGTCGTCGAAAACCTGCGTAATAAAGGGGCTCGATTCGTCGAGGAGCTCGACGAGGTGCCGCACGGCGCCGTGGCGATCTTCAGCGCGCACGGGGTCGCCCAGACGGTCGAACGCGACGCGGAAACGCGCGGGCTCGACGTGCTGGACGCCACCTGCCCGCTCGTCACGAAAGTGCACGTGCAGGGCCGCCAGTACGTCGCGGCGGGCCGCCGGCTGATCCTGATCGGCCATGCGGGCCATCCGGAAGTCGAGGGCACGATCGGCCAGATCCCGGCCGAGGTGATCCTCGTGCAGAGCGAGGCCGAAGTCGATACGCTGACGCTGCCGGTCGACACGCCGGTCGCGTACGTCACGCAGACGACGCTGTCGGTCGACGACACGCGCGGCATCATCGAAGCGCTGCAGCGCCGGTTTACCGACATCGTCGGCCCGGACACGCGCGACATCTGCTACGCGACGCAAAACCGCCAGGCCGCCGTGCGCGAGCTGAGCGGCCAGGTCGACGTGCTGCTGGTCGTCGGTGCGACGAACAGCTCGAACTCGAACCGCCTGCGCGAGATCGGCACCGAAAGCGGTGTACCGAGCTATCTCGTCGCCGACGGCTCGGAAGTGAAGGCCGAATGGTTCGCGGGCGTGCAGACGGTCGGCCTGACCGCCGGCGCGTCGGCACCCGAGGAAATGGTCGAGGATGTAATCGGCGCGCTGCGCGCGCTGGGGCCCGTCGATGTCACGACGATGGCGGGCCGTGAGGAAAAAGTCGAATTCAAGTTGCCGGCGAAGCTTACGCAAGCTGTCGCCCGCGAAGTTTAAGGAGGACATCTCTTGTCTATTCCGCTGCTCCAGCAAGTCCGCGTCGGCGCATACATCATGCGCCAACACCTGTCCGGCAACAAACGCTATCCGCTCGCGCTGATGCTCGAGCCGCTGTTCCGCTGCAACCTCGCCTGCAACGGCTGCGGCAAGATCGATTATCCGGACCCGATCCTGAACCAGCGCCTGTCCGTCGAGGAATGCCTGGAAGCCGTCGACGAGTGCGGCGCGCCCATCGTGTCGATCGCCGGCGGCGAGCCGCTGCTCCACAAGGAGATGCCGGAGATCGTCAAGGGCATCATGAAGCGCAAGAAGTTCGTGTACCTGTGCACGAACGCGCTCCTGATGGAAAAGAAGATGGACGACTACCAGCCGAATCCGTACTTCGTCTGGTCGGTCCACCTCGACGGCGACAAGGAAATGCACGACCATTCCGTGTCGCAGGACGGCGTGTACGACAAGGCGGTCGCGGCCATCAAGGAAGCGAAGCGCCGCGGCTTCCGCGTGAACATCAACTGCACGCTGTTCAACGATGCGATCCCCGAGCGCGTCGCGAAGTTCTTCGATACGCTGGGGCCGATCGGCGTCGACGGCATCACCGTGTCGCCGGGCTATGCGTACGAGCGCGCGCCGGATCAGCAGCACTTCCTGAACCGCGACAAGACGAAGAACCTGTTCCGCGAAATCCTGAAGCGCGGCGAAGGCGGCAAGCGCTGGTCGTTCAGCCAGTCGTCGCTGTTCCTCGACTTCCTGGCCGGCAACCAGACGTACAAGTGCACGCCGTGGGGCAACCCGGCGCGTACCGTGTTCGGCTGGCAGAAGCCGTGCTATCTGGTCGGCGAAGGTTACGTGAAGACCTTCAAGGAACTGATGGAAGACACGAACTGGGACAACTACGGCGTCGGCAACTACGAGAAGTGCGCGGACTGCATGGTCCACTGCGGCTTCGAAGCCACCGCCGTGATGGACACGATCGCGCATCCGCTGAAGGCGTTCGCCGTGAGCCGGAAGGGCATCAAGACCGAAGGCGCGTTCGCGCCGGACATCTCGATCGCGAAGCAGCGTCCGGCCGAGTACGTGTTCTCGCGCCACGTCGAGATCAAGCTCGAGGAAATCCAGCGCGCCGGCAAGGGCAAGCTGCAGAAGCCGGCCAAGCCGGCAACGGCGGCTTAAGCGCGTGTCGCCATGCGGAGGTTCGCGCCTCCGCATCGGCCGGCATCGAAGAAGCGCCACGGAGTTCGCTCCGTGGCGCTTTTGTTTTGTCGGGCTTGGGTTGTGTCGGCGTTCGTGCGGGGAGCGGCGCGCATCCGCGCACGCATGAGCAGGCGAACGCCGCTCGCCTAGTGTCTCGACTCCGCGGCCGCGATCAATTGCCATGCCGTCGGGCCGGGGTCGAGCAGCGGGTCGGACGGCGGATCGAGATCGTGCCGATGCTCGTCGTCGGACGGCAGCGTCTGCCGCTTCGCAATGCCGATCTCGTCGCCGCATACGGTGCATCGATAGATGCCCGCGATCGTCACTTCGCTGCCCGGCGGCAGGTTCTCGCTGAATGCGCGGCCGCTTCCGCACGTGAAGTAGCCGCCGATCCTGTATAGCGCCATCGCTCCTCCTGATCGAACCGGATGCGTTCAAGCCGACACGCACGATCATCGCCCACGCGACGATGGATCGTCATCGACCGAACCCGTCCGGTTCCCGTCATGACATTAGACGGCGAGCGTCGGCGTCGGGGAATGGGACAGGTATGAAACATCGCGCGGCGCCGGTCGCGTCGACGATGCTCAATGCAGAACGGCCCGTTCCCGCATCTTCGCCGCGGCTTGCGCGACGAGGGCCGGCTGGTCGGCCGACGCGAACGCACTGACGTGACGCCACAGCTCGGCGAGCCGGTGCCGCGTGAGCGTCGCGACGCACGCGTCGTTCGCGGCGAGGATGCGCTCGAGCACCGCGCATTCGTCGTCGTGCAGTGTCCATGCGCCGCTTTCCGCCGCGCGCGCGACGCTCGCATCGAGCATGCGCTCCGCATCGACGCACAGGTCGACGCTCGCGTCCGCCGATACCGCGTCGTCGAGCGCGAGGAACACCAGGTAGACGCTCGTGCGCAACCGCATCAGCAACGTTTCGCTGCCGTGCTCGCCACGCAGCGCGACGAGCGCCATGTGGCATTTCAGCGAGATGTCGCGCACATGCGCGGGCGGCAACGGCAGCAGCCATTCGCGCGTCAGCGGCGGATGGCGACGGCTTTTCCGGACGGCCTTCATGATCCGCTCTCGCTGGCGGCAACGTCGTCCGCGTCGAAGCGCGGCAACCCGGTGCGGCACGCGACTGCGCCGGGGCGCGCGGCGCGATGGCCGTTCGCGCGGCGCCGCGCGGCGTACGGATCGTCACGCCGCCGCGTCGCGCACGCGCGCGGCAGCCGGCGGATCGTCGACGCGCGCCACGCGTCGGCGAGTCGGTTCGCGCATGCCATGCTCGTCTCCCGCATCAGAACGTGTTCTCGCCTTTCAGGTAGTACGCGGTCTTCACGAAGAACGCCTTTACCGGATGGCCGCTCTGCGCGGCGCTGGCCGCACGCGCTTCCATCGCGGCCTTCTCGTCGCGCGAGCGGTCGGGCACCGGGTTCCGTACGCGTTCGAGCGCACGCTGCATCGCGAGCGGATAGTTCTGGTTGCCGGCCGTCGTCGCGCGATAGCCGGCGCGCGTCATCTGCATCAGTTGCGCGTCGGTTTCGGCACGCGCCGCGGACCAGGTCAACGGCGCGACGTTCGACTGCCGCTCGGTGTCGACGGACTGCGCGAAGCTCGCGGCGGGCAGCGCGGCAAGCGCGCCGGACAGCACTGCAAGGGAAACAACGGATCGCATCATGGCCTCCAGATGGTTGCGTCCGCATCGATCTTCGACGTCGATGCGGTGAAACCATCGTATGTCGCGCGGCCGCGCGCTTGAATAGCCGATTCCGCAATTGATATTTTCGGCACTGACGGCCGGCGCGTGACGCGCGCGACTCGCCAATGCCGCCCGAGTGGAATTTCTTTATTTCATTCAACGACCTGATCGCGTTTTTGCAGACGATTCGATGCAGTGCGCGAATCGCTTTTGCCATTTTCGAAATGACGTATTGCCGAAGCGATTTCGCTCGGAGCCCGCGCCGGCCGGGCTTGCGGCACGATGCCGCGCATGCCGGCCCGCGCGGGAAATACCTCAACGAACCCGCCGGTTTCTTTGACGCGCAACCATTCTTCACGCCGATTTATCGCTTCGCGACAAGACGTGTCCGACAAGGACGCGCGATAATTGCCCATCGCGCCGCAAGTGACGGCGCTCATGCCCTCCCTATTCCTCTCACGAGTCCCGTCATGGCTGATATCGATTCCACCGCGATCAACAGTTGGCACGCACACGTCTACTTCGACGCCGCCAGCCGCGACGCGGCCTGGGCGTTTCGCCTCGTCGTCGAAGAACGGTTCGGCGCGATCATCGAGCTCGGCCGCTTTCACGAACGCCTCGTGGGCCCTCATCCGGCCTGGTCGTACCAGATCGCATTCGACGCCACGCGGTTCGACACCATCGTGCCGTGGCTCGTGCTGAATCACGGCGCGCTCGACATCTTCCTGCATCCGAATACCAACGACGAACTGCGCGACCATCGCGACAGCGCGGTGTGGATCGGCAAGTCGCATGAACTGAATCTCGGCGCGCTGGGGGGCTGACGCGAACGGCGGAACGCGGTTGCGGTTGCGCTCGGCGCACGCAACATCCGCGTTTCGGCCTGCGGTGAAACGTCCGGCAGCGTTGCATCAATACAGTGGTGCCGTTATCCACGCTTGCCGGAACCCGCCATGACCCACGCCGACACCGATGCGCACCGCATCCATCGAGACTGGCACGCCGCCGTCGTCGCACGCGACCTCGATGCGCTGATGTCGCTGTACGCGGACGACGCGATCCTCGAAACGCCGCTGATCGTCGCCACGCTGCCCGATCACGGCTCGGGCGTGCTGCACGGCAAGCCCGCGATCGGCGCGTTCTTCGCGGCAGGGCTGCGCAATCCGGGCAACCGGCTCGGACGCTGGTACCGCACGGGCCTGTTCTTTTCGAACGGCAAGCAACTCACCTGGGAATATCCGCGCGAAACGCCGGACGGCGATCAGGTCGATCTCGTCGAGGTGATGGATCTGCGCGACGGGCTGATCGCGCATCATCGCGTCTACTGGGGGTGGGTCGGGTTCAACACGCTGCGCAACGTCGCGCCAGCGGCCGGTCGCACCTGACGCCGACGACCACGAAGAACGCACGGCGCGCCTGCTCCGGCTGACACGGCCGCAGCCGCATGCGGCTGCGCCTTCGTCTGCGTCCCGCGTCGCTCACGCCACATACATCGCGACACTGACGAACTGGCACAGGCTGCCGGCCAGCACGAAAAGGTGCCAGATACCGTGCCCGTGGCGGATGCGTTCGTCGTTGATGAAGAAGTAGATCCCGGCGCTGTAGATGACGCCGCCGGCCACGAGCCATGCGGTACCCACCGGCGGCAACGCATGGATCAGCGGGCGGATCGCGACGAGCGCGAGCCAGCCCATCAGCACGTACAGGATCATCGACACGATGCGCGTGCGCCGTCCGAGCGTGAGCTCCTGCACGATCCCGAACGCGGCGAGCCCCCAGCTGACGCCGAACAGCGACCAGCCCCACGGGCCGCGCAGCGTGACGAGCGTGAACGGCGTGTAGCTGCCCGCGATCAGCAGATAGATCGCCGAATGGTCACACTTCTGCAGGATCGCCTTGAGCCGCGGGTTGCGCACGCTGTGATACGCGGTCGAGATCCCGTACAACAGGATCAGCATCGCGCCGTACACGCTGAAGCTCACGATCTTGTAAGGATCGCGGTCGAGCGCACCCATCGTCACCAGCGCGACCAGCCCTGCCACCGACAATACCGCGCCGACGAGATGGGAAATGCTGTTGAAACGCTCACCGACATGCACGACGGGTTCTCCTGCGCGGATTCATCGGAAAAAAGTAGAGCCCTATGATACCGGCGGCCGGATCAAGCCGCGCTGAAGCCGGCCAACCGCCGCAACCACGACAGGCAGCAAACATGCCCGCCCCGGCCCGCCAAATAAAAAGCGCCGCGAATGCCTTCGCGGCGCTTCCTGGTCCGTCACCGGACTGCCCTTGGTGGTGCCCTTACCGGCCGGCTTCGCCGGCCCGGTTCAGCAACACTTCCCTGTCCCCGACCCGTACCGCGCATTCTGACGCTCGCGGAAGAATTCCTCATACGTCATCGGCTCGCGGTCCGGATGGGTGTCGCGCATGTGCGCGACGTAGGTGTCGTAGTCGGGCAGGCCGACCATCAGCCGCAACGCCTGCCCGAGGTAACGCCCCGCGCTGCGCAGGTCGCTGCCCAGATCGCTGAACATCGCGGCCTCCCTTTAACGTCCGCTGCCGAGCGCCTGCGCGGCCGGCATCGCTTCGTACGGCGTCTCGCGCACGGTCGGCTTCGACTCGCGCCGCGCGCGCAGCACGGCGAGCAGCCCGTACCCTGCGATCGCCACGACGACGAAGATGAACAGGCCGGCCAGCGCCGCATCGATGTAGTCGTTGAAGATGATCCGCTGCATCTGCGCGATCGACTTCGCCGGCGCGAGCACCTTGCCTTCGTCCACCGCGGCCTGCAGCTTCGCCGCGTGCGCGAGGAAGCTGACCTTCGGGTTCGCATCGAAGATCTTCTGCCAGCCTGCCGTCAGCGTGCAGATCAGCAGCCATGCGGTCGGCACGATCGTCACCCACGCGTAGCGCTCGCGCTTCATCTTGAACAGCACGACGGTGCCGAGCACCAGCGCGATCGCGGCGAGCATCTGGTTCGAGATGCCGAACAGCGGCCACAGCGTGTTGATGCCGCCGAGCGGATCGACCACGCCCTGGTACAGGAAGTAGCCCCACGCGGCCACGCACAGCGCGGTGGCGACCAGGTTCGCGGGCAGCGACTCGGTGCGCTTGAGCGCCGGGTGGAACGTGCCGAGCAGGTCCTGCAGCATGAAGCGGCCCGCGCGCGTGCCGGCGTCGACCGCCGTCAGGATGAACAGCGCCTCGAACAGGATCGCGAAGTGATACCAGAACGCCATCATCGCTTCGCCGCCGATCACCTGGTGCAGGATGTGCGCCATGCCGACGGCCAGCGTCGGCGCGCCGCCCGCACGCGCGATGATCGTCGTTTCGCCGACGGCCTTCGCGGTCTGCGTCAGCATGTCGGGCGTCAGCACGAAGCCCCATTGCGTGACCGTGTTCGCGACGGCTTCCGGCGTCGAGCCGAGCACGGCGGCCGGCGCGTTCATCGCGAAGTAGATGCCCGGCTCGATCACGCACGCGGCGACCAGCGCCATGATCGCGACGAACGATTCCATCAGCATCGCGCCGTAACCGATGAAGCGCGCGTTGGTTTCGTTGTCGATCAGCTTCGGCGTCGTGCCCGACGAGATCAGCGCGTGGAAGCCCGACACCGCGCCGCACGCGATCGTGATGAACAGGAACGGGAACAGGTTGCCCGACCACACCGGGCCCGTGCCGTCGACGAACTTCGTCAGCGCGGGCATCTTCAGTTCCGGCGCGACGACCAGGATGCCGATCGCGAGGCCGAGGATCGTGCCGATCTTCAGGAACGTCGACAGGTAGTCGCGCGGCGCGAGCAGCAGCCACACCGGCAGCACCGATGCGACGAAACCGTAGCCGATCAGGATCCACGTGAGCTGCGTGCCGCTGAACGTGAACCACGCGGCGAGCGCCGGCGAATCGTGCACGGTCTGGCCGAACGCGATCGACGCCATCAGCAGCACGAAGCCGATGATCGACACTTCGCCGATGCGGCCCGGACGGATGTAGCGCGTGTAGACGCCCATGAACAGCGCGATCGGAATCGTCGCGGCGACGGTGAACGTGCCCCACGGCGAATTCGTCAGCGCCTTCACGACGATCAGCGCGAGCACCGCGAGGATGATCACCATGATCAGGAACGCGCCGAACAGCGCGATCACGCCGGGCACCGTGCCGAGCTCCATCTTGACGAGGTCGCCGAGCGAGCGGCCGTCGCGGCGCGTCGAGATGAACAGCACGATGAAGTCCTGCACTGCGCCGGCGAACACGACGCCGGCCAGGATCCACAGCATGCCGGGCGTGTAGCCCATCTGCGCGGCGAGCACGGGGCCGACGAGCGGCCCGGCGCCGGCGATCGCGGCGAAGTGATGGCCGAACAGCACGTACTTGTTGGTCGGCACGTAGTCGAGGCCGTCGTTGTGCCGGACGGCCGGCGTCATCCGCAGCCCGTCGAGCTGCATGACCTTGCTGGCGATGAAACGGCTGTAGAAGCGATATGCGATCAGATATACGCAGACCGCGGCGATCACGATCCACAGCGCGCTGACGCGTTCGCCGTGCGCGAGTGCGATCGTCCCGAACGCGAATGCGCCGAGCAGCGCGACGGCGATCCATAGCAGGGTACTGGAAGCCCGATTCATGGCGTCTCCTGGTCTCCAATGTGGTTTTGAGTGGATCCGGCCAGGCGCCGAACCCGCGTGACGTCGATGCGTCGTGCCGCGTCTCGTGGATGCCGCGGCGATGGGCCGTAGTATTCCGCGCGACAGGGGCAGCTTACAAGCGCACAACTACGTATGCGGGGCTACGTAGAATTACGTAGACCGAGCGTGGGCGCGCGGCGCGCCCGAGATGGATCGACGCGCGACGCGACGTGGCGCGGCCCGGCGCGCGGCCGGCCGGGCATGGCAGGTCGCGCGCCGGGCCGCGTGGATCAGTGCTTGTCGTCGGCCTTCTTCGGCTTCGGCGGCGACGGCACCTTCGCGTACTGGAATGCCGGCGTGGCCTTCAGCGCGTCCTTCGTCGCGCCCGGCAGGTAGATGTTGCCGTTGCGCACGTCGAGCGACGCAATCGGCACCGCGACGTCATGCGCGGCCACGCCGAGGAAGCCGCCGGCCGACACGATCGCCGCCGACACCGAGCCGTCCGGCGCGACGATCAGGTCGCGCACCGTGCCGACTTTCTGGTTCTGGTCGTTGTACACGGCCTTGCCGAGCACGCTCTTCTTCACGCTCCAGCCTTCGAGCAGCGCCTGCGATTGCTCGACGGTCACGCTGAGCGGCTGCGCGCCGGCGATCTGCGCGTGCGCGCTGACGCTCGATGCGAGGACGGTTGCCGCGATGAGGGTCTTGTAGAACTTCATGTATTGCACTCCGGTTCGGTTGTTGTTGATTCCGGGAGCGAAGCGACGCGGGCGCAACGGCTGATCGGTGAGCGCCCCGCGCTTCGTCGGTCGCGTGGCGGCCAGCCGCGCCGCCACTGCGTGTGTGCATGACGGACCGGCGTGGCCGGACCGCAGCGTGCAACACGGCTTCATGGTAGCGGCATTCGCCGGATCGTGCGTTCGGAGTGCGACGTGACAGGCGGGGCGACACGGATGAAGATCAATGTCCGTGCGGACAGGATGTGCGCGCCGCGGCATGTCGATCGGGAGAACGTCGGAGACGGGCATCCGGTCGTCACCGGCGCACGGACTGTGCGGCGGACGTCCCCGGCCCCGCCACGCAGTCACACCGCCTCACGCGTTGCGCGAATACACCCTGCGATGCCGCACCGCCTCCGCCAGCACGTCGAGCACCGGCTCCGTCTGCGTCCAGCTCAGGCACGCGTCGGTGATCGACACGCCGTACTGCAGCGGGACGCCCGGCTTCAGATCCTGGCGCCCGGCCTCGAGATGGCTCTCGACCATCACGCCGACGATCCGGTGCTCGCCCTGCGACAGCTGCCGCGCGAGATCCTGCGCGACCTCGATCTGCCGCTCGTGCGACTTGTTGGAATTCGCATGCGAGCAATCGACCATCACCTGCTCGCGCAACCCGCTCTTGCGCAGCACCGCGCAGCTCGCCTCGACGTGCTCGGCGTCGTAGTTCGGCCCGTTCTTGCCGCCGCGCAGGATCACGTGCGCGTCGTCGTTGCCGCGCGTCTCGAAGATCGCTGCCATGCCCATCTTCGTCATCCCCATGAACGCATGGCTCGCGCGCGCGGCGACGATCGCGTCGGATGCGACCTGCACTCCGCCGTCGGTGCCATTCTTGAAACCGATCGGACAGCTCAGCCCCGATGCCAGCTGACGATGGCTCTGGCTCTCGGTCGTGCGCGCCCCGATCGCGCCCCACGCGATCAGGTCCGCGATGTACTGCGGGCTCAGCAGGTCGAGGAATTCGGTCGACGCAGGCAGGCCGAGCGCGTTGATGTCGAGCAGCAGTTGCCGCGCCGCGCGCAGCCCTTCGTTGATGCGGAAGCTGCCGTCGAGGCGCGGATCGTTGATGTAGCCCTTCCAGCCGACCGTCGTGCGCGGCTTCTCGAAGTACACGCGCATCGTGATCAGCAGGTCGTCCTTCAGCGCATCGGCGGCGGCCTTCAGGCGGCGGGCGTACTCGAGCGCCTGGTCGTGATCGTGGATCGAGCACGGGCCGACGACGAGCAGCAGCCGGTCGTCGCGGCCGTGCAGGATGTCGCCGATCGCGCGGCGCGTGTCCTCGACGAGCGTCTGCGTGGCGGCCGGCACCGGCAGTTCGTCCTGCAGCAGCGCCGGCGAGATCAGCGGACGCACGGCGCCGATGCGGACGTCGTCGATACGCGTGGTGTCCTGCGTCGCGTCGGCACTGCCTACCTCGCGATCATGGGAAGGATTGTCGAGGTTCTGCATGGTGATTCTCCGGGGGACGTCTGGAATGAGGTGCAGGCTCGATTATGGCACTCGCGCAAGGCGGCAGCGAGGCGCGGCGGGGGCATGCGATCTGCGTCAAGAGGCCGGGCGAAAGAACGGCGATCCGCAACGGATCGCCCGGGCATTCGGCGCGTTGCGCCGATGCCGCGCGATTCGGGCGCGCGCCTGCCGACGTTTCCGGGCCTGTCGACAGGGCTTCATGGAACGGGCGTCATGCAGGCGCCGCCGGTCGCCAGCCGCAACGCGACCCGGGGCGCCGGCCGTTCGGCCGAGTGGTCGCGTGTGGCCGACGTACCGTACGATCATGGCTGTCCGCTGCCGATGACGCCTCGCCTTCTGCGCAGGCGGCACGACGCACCACCTGTCTGTGATTGATCGTACGCAACATGACCCGACACGCCACGATGACCGTATCCGAACTGCTCAGCGCCATCCGCCAGCCCTACGCCGACCTGCTCGCACAAGCGGCAGCGCAACCGGCGGCCGTCGTCGAACCGGCCTACCGGAAAGCCGACGGCACGCTGGCCACCGAAGGCCCGCTCGCACTGCCGTGCCGCGCCGACATCGTTCACACCGAAGGCGAATCGGCCGGCCAGCCGGCAATGGTCGACTCGACCACGCAACTGGACTTCGAACCGTTCGCGTTCGAACTCGAAACGGCGGCGGTGTCGATCCGGCCGTTCGTGTGGGACTGGGCGACGATCGAAGCCGACGGCATCGGCGAGGCCGCGGCCACCGACGCGTTCAGGACATGGTTCTTCGCGTGGTTCGACGCCGACGACGCAGGCGAGCCGGCCGAGGACGGCCTGCACGGCATCGTTCACTATCTGTCGGAACCGGCGGGCACGGAGCAAGGATGGCGCGTCAATGCGGACCTGGGCTCGGCGCCGGGCGCGGCCGTCGAGGATCTGCTGTTCCGGCTCGTCGACGCAGGTGCCACGCGAATCAGCATCGGCTGAATCGCTTCTCCATCCACGACTCAAATGCGCGCCGGTGTCGAGTTGGCTCGGGCGGGCAATCAGCCGGCGTCGCCCGGGGTATCGACGTCGATCCCGAGTTCGGTCGCCATCCGCTGCACGAGTGCGTTCAGCCGCGCCACTTCATCCGCAAGCCGCTTCTGCTCGGCCTTGAGCGCCTCGAACTCCGACGGCGGAACGGAATCCGCGCCGCCGCCCGCGTCCGCACCGGCGTAGTCGGCGACGTTCACCTCGCCGCACATCAGGTGCATCCAGCGGTTCTCGCGCGCACCGGGCGCGCGCGGCAGCCGGACGACGAGCGGCTGCGCACGCGCCGCGAGTTCGTCGAGGAACGCCTCGACCGACGAGATGTCCGCGAAGCCGTGCAGGCGTGCGCTGTTCAGGCGCAGTTCGGCGGCCGTCTGCGGGCCGCGCAGCAGCAGGATCGTCAGCAGCGCGATCGCCTGGCTCGGAATCCCGAGCACGCGGTTCACATTGTGCTCGAAACGCGGCACGCGGCTGCTGCTGCCCTCCATCACGAGGCTCAGGTGCTTGAGCCCGTCGAGCGCGGTCGTGACTTCGTCCTCGCTGACGTTCATCACCGGCGAGCGCGCGGTTTTCTGGTTGCAGCCCGCGGTCAGCGCATTCAGCGACAACGGATAGGTGTCCGGCACCGTGTGCTGCTTCTCGACGAGCACCCCGAGAATGCGGGCCTCGAGGGGCGTGAGTTCGCGCAGGGCGCGTGGCGTGGGCATGTCCGGCGTGGTGTTCATGGATGGCGTCGCAGCGTGCAGCGGGTGAAGGGAAACGGTCGCGGCCCGTCCGGCGTCGCGAACGGGCGAGCCATATGATAGCTCGCGACGTGAGGCCCGGCGCCACTCGCCGCCGCGGCGCGCGCACTTGCCGCGGCCGGTTTTCGTCCAACGGTTCGGCCGTGCGGCGGCGCACGACGACGCCTGCGTTCGGCCGCACGAACGCATGCTCCGCGCTCACGCGCGGCGTCGTCCCGCGTTTGCGCGTCGCGCAGGCCGGCGCTACGATATGCGTACACCCGGACGCGCGGCGCTCGGCCGGATTCGTCCGCCAGTTCAATACCGCGCATCGCCCGTCCCGCACGCCGTGCCGCCCCGCCTGCGCGCCGCGCCTGTCAACACGCTTCAACCGTTCACTCGTTCACCGCCATGATCGCCTCCTCTCTCGCGCCGCACGTGCGCGCCATCGTCACCGGACACACGCGCGGCCTCGGCGCGTCGCTTGCCGAACAATTGCTGCAGGAAGGCATCGCCGTGCTCGGCGTATCGCGCAGCCGTCATCCGTCGCTCGCCGCGCAGGCCGGCGACCGTTTCGCCGAAATCGAACTCGACCTGTCGGACACGTCGGCCGTCGCAACCTGGCTCGCCGGCGACACGCTGCGCCGCTTCGTCGACGGCGCGTCGATCGTGCTGCTCTTCAACAACGCGGGCATCGTCGATCCGATCGGGCCGCTCGACGCACAGGATCCGGCGCTCGTCGCGCGCGCGGTCGGCCTGAACGTCGCGGCGCCGCTGATGCTGTCGGCCGCGCTCGTGCAGGCGGCAGCGGCGCCGACCGAATGCCGGATCCTGCACGTGTCGAGCGGCGCCGCGCGCAACGCGTACGCGGGCTGGAGCGTCTACTGCGCGACCAAGGCCGCGCTCGATCATCACGCGCGCGCCGTCGCGCTCGATGCGAACCGCGCGCTGCGGATCTGCAGCGTCGCGCCGGGCGTCGTCGATACGGGCATGCAGGCGACGATCCGCTCGACCAGCGAAGCGAACTTCCCGATGCGCGAGAAATTCGACGAACTGAAGTCGAGCGGCGCGCTGTCGACACCCGAGGCTGCCGCGCGGCAGCTGATCGGCTATGCGCTGAGCGATGCGTTCGGATCCGTGCCGACGGCCGACGTTCGCGAACTGCCCGCGTCCTGATCCGGGATAGAATTTCGCGATTGCCCTTCCCCAAGGATCCCCGATGGTCACGAAGACCACCGCACCGTTCCAGCAGATCAAGACACTCGTTCGCCAGAACGTCGATGCGGGCGACTGGCGCCCGGGGGACCGCATTCCGTCCGAACTCGATCTCGCCGCGCAATTCGGCGTCGCGCGCATGACGGTCAACCGCGCGCTGCGCGAGCTGACCGAGGAAGGCGTGCTGAAGCGCATCGCGGGCGTCGGCACCTTCGTCGCCGAGGTGAAGCCGCAGTCGAACCTGCTGATGATCGCGCACATCCGCGACGAGATCCGCGCGCGCGGCCACGAGTACCGCTGCCGCGTGCTCAGCCAGTCGCGCGAGCCCGCGTCGTTCGACGTCGCGGCCGCGTTCGGGCTGGCGGTCAACACGCCGGTGTTTCACGTGGTGTGCGTGCACGAGGAAAACGGCCGCCCGATCCAGCTCGAGGATCGCTACGTGAACCCGGCCGCCGCGCCCGAATTCATCGATCAGGATTTCCAGGCCGAGCCACCGTCCGAATACCTGTTCAACAACGTGTCGCACTACGAACTGGAGATCGAGCACGTGGTCGACGCGTCGCTGCCGTCCGGTGAACAGGCGCGGCTGCTCGACATGCGCGCCGACGAGCCGTGCCTCACGCTCACGCGCCGCACCTGGACGAACGGGCTGCCCGTCACGTTCGTGCACTTCCTGCATCCGGGCAACCGCTACCGGCTCGGCTCGCGCTTCAAGCCGGGCGCCGGACGTCACCAGACCTGAACCTTCCTCAGCGCGGGTAAGAGACCACGCGGGGCGCGCCGCTTCGCGAAGCAACGGCCACCGCGCGCATGGCGTCGCTGAAGGTCGCTTGCCGTCGCTTGCCGTCGCTTGCCGTCGCTCGATGTCGCTCGATGTCGCGCGACGTAGTCGATCCGCGCCGCTCAGATCGCCCCGACCTGCCCCGCGCCGCGCGACCACACGACCGGAAACAGCGCATGCTCGAGCGGCGCGCCGTCGGGCAGTTCGTCGGCCAGTCCCGGGAAATCGGGCGACGTCTTCCAGCGGCGCGGCGCATGACGGATATCGTCGCCGACGAAGCGGATCGAGAACGCGCGCCGGCGGTTCTGCGTCCCGCCCGACGCATGCAGCGTCAGCATCCGGAAGCACACCATGTCGCCCGGCTCGAGCGCCCAGTGACGGATCGGGAACGCCGCGCGGTCGGCTTCGATGTCGGGCAGGTCGGCGAGGCTGCCTTCCGGGAACCACTTCGCCTCCTTGTCCATGAACGTGCGCGGCATCAGCCATGGCCCCTGGTGCGAACCCGCGACGAATTCGAGCGTCGATTCGAGCGGCACCGGATCGACCGGAATCCACATGCTGACGTTGTCGTCGCCTTCGATGTTGTAGTACGGCTGGTCCTGGTGCCACGGCGTGCGCTGCCGCGTGCCGGGCTCCTTCACGAGCAGGTGGTCGTGATGCAGCCGCACCGTCTGCGTGCCCATCAGCGCCGCGGCCACCGACGGCGCGGGCGACCGCACGATGAAGTCGCGATACGCGTCGTTGTGCTGCCAGTTGCAGAAGTCCTCGAAGAACCAGCCCGGATCGTCGGGCCGGCTCGCGACCTTCGCGCGCGCGCTCGGCTGCGCGAGGTTCGCGTCGATGCCGGCACGCAGCGCGGCCACTTCGTCGGGCGAGAAGATGCCCTTGATGCATACCGCGCCTTCGTCGCGGAAGGCGGCGATCAGTTCGGGCGTCACGGCTTTCGCGACGCGTTCCTGGATACTCGTCATGGGTTGCCTGTCGATTGATTGAGCCACGGGGTCATGGAATTGCAGGGTCACGGGTTCACGGCGCGGAAGTCAGCTGCTGCTTGGCGCCGTAGATGTCGAAGTCGAAATATTTCGCGGCGATCTTCTGGTACGTGCCGTTCGCGCGGATCGCGACGATCGCGTCGTTCAGCCGCTTCTTCATCTCGGCGTCGCCTTTGCGCACGCCCATCGCGACGCCGTAGCCGGTGATGCGCACGTCGGTCACGTCGGGCCCCGCGAATGCATAACCCTTGCCGCGCGGCGTCTTCAGGAACGAATAGCCGGCTTGCGTCTTGTCCTGGAAGGTCGCGTCGAGGCGGCCGTTCACGAGATCCTGATACACCTGGTCCTGGTTCTGGTACGACACGATCGTCACGCCCTTGGTCGCCCATTCGGCCTTCGCGTAGGCCTCCTGCGTCGTGCCCTGGTCGATCCCGACGCGCTTGCCGGCGAGCGACGCCGCGGTCGGCAGCAGCTTCGAGCCGGCCGGTGCGACGAGCGCGCCCGGCGACGCATACAGCTTGTTCGAGAAGTCGATCTGCTTGAGCCGCTCGTCGGTGGCCGTCATCGCGGACATGATCACGTCGAACTTGCGCGCGCGCAGCGCCGGAATCATCCCGTCGAAACCCTGCTCGACCCACACGCATTTCGCGCGCAGCTGCTCGCAGATCGCATTGCGCAGGTCGATGTCGAAGCCGGCGAGCGAGCCGTCGGGCTGCTTCGCCTCGAACGGCGGATAGGTGGGATCGATGCCCCAGCGGATCGTCGCCGTGTCCTGCGCGAACGAGACGAGCGGCGCGAACGCCAGCGCGGAAGCGAGAAGCCTTGCAGTGCGGTTCATGGTGTGTCCTTTTGGTCTCGACGTGGCGGGGGAAGGCGCCGGGCGTCCGTTGGGGAGCGTCGTGCCGGCTGGCCCGGCGCGGTACGCGAAAGACGGGGACTTCGATGAAGCTGCGATGCAGTCTAGACCGCTTGATTTTCGAGCGCAAGCGGAAGGAATGGATGTGGGGCGGATTGAGGGAGTCGGGGAAATTAAATCGGGGAAAGGAGCAGAATAGATGAGCGAAAAATGGGCATTTACACGATTTTCTCCATATTTTGAGCGTTTACCCGGGGTGATGCTTGACTGCCACAAAACGAGTTTTCACGGATTTCCGTCGAGCGAGTATGTCTATACAGCGCGACCGATCGCCGTCTCTCGCAACATTTTCTTCGCTTGAACAGACCATCCATCCTATACCGCACCCGCGTCCATGCGTGACAATGCATACCATCGAGATGTAAGATATAACTTACATTTTCGTGCGGTGAACCTGCGTCGGGAGGTGAACATGCAACTCTATGAAATCGGTCAGGCCGTTGCCAAACGGCGGGCGGAACTCGATCTCACACAGGCCCAGCTTGCAAAACTCGCCGGATTGTCTCGTCTCACGGTGAACCAGCTCGAAACCGGCAAGGTCAAGGATCTTGGAATCAACAAGCTCATCCCGTTGCTCAGCGTGCTCGGCATCGAACTCCTGGCGCAGCCGCGATCGGCCCAAAGCGGCCTCTACAAGGCCGTCGTGAGCTCGAACGTCAGCTATAAGGGTGAATTGACCGAGCGACTGCTGGCGGACGCGCTGACCACGGGACAAATTCCGGCAGGGTACGAATCGCAGATCTCCGTCATCCTCGACGAGGTGCCGTTGCCGGTGGTGGTGAAGGCCGCCGAAGAAGCGGCCGCACGCTCCGGCACGCCGCTTCGCGCCATCTGGAAAAACCTGGCCGCATGGTCGAAGGATCTTCATCTGTACCGGGAGGTATGGGCATGACTGCACCGGCCGAATTGCCCGACGGCCCGTGGCAGGGGCTTTTCCGCAAAACGCTGACGCTAATCGACGAGATACGCCAGTACGGCACGGCACATCCGTTCTGGACATTTGGCGGCGGCACCGTCCTCATGCTGCGTCACGGACATCGTGTCAGCAAGGACATCGATATCTTCGTACCCGACCCGCAGTACCTCGGGTACGTGAACCCACGCATCAGCGACGCCGCATCCGACATCACGACCGAGTACGAGGAACACGCCGGTTTCGTGAAACTGGTGTTGCCCGACGGTGAAATCGACTTCGTGGTCTCCCGAAACCTGATGTCTCCCGGTTACGACGAATGGATGCTGATGGACCACATCGTCAAGGTCGAGACTTCAGCGGAAATCGTGGCCAAGAAAATGTGGCATCGCGGAGATCGTCCCACCGCGCGGGACCTGTTCGATCTCTGCCTGGTCATCGAGCGGGAGCCGGAGAGCCTGATGGAGGCAAGCGCATTTCTCGTTCGCCATCGAGATACCTTCCTGCATCTGCTCGACGAACGTCGCACGTTCGTTCAGTCTCGCTTCAACGATATCTCGACACTCGGTTACACGCCGTCGTTCGACTACTGCGTGAATCTGGCCGGCGAGTTCCTCCGCCAGCTTCCCGACACCGGCACCGCGCGCAAATCGCATCCCCGCTGACGCCACTGCCCTTTCGCTGCCCCCGAAATCCGCTCGATCTTCGTATACCTCGGCTGCGCGCATGCCACAGCGGTGTCTCGCCGTTCGAATCGGCCAGGTTCACGTCCGCCTTCGCATCCACCAGCAACTGCACGATCCGCACATGGCGCTCGCCGCCGTCGCCGAGCGCAATCGCTTCCAGCAGCGCGGCCGCGCCGAGCCGGTTCACGTGATCGACCTTCACGCCCGTGTCGATCAACGTGCGCACCGTGTCGCCGTGGCCACGCTCGGCCGCCCCTTCGAGCGCGCCACCGTCGGCGGCGGCACTCGTGAGCTTCATCAACACAAACGCGCCGACGATCGCCATCCGTTTGAAAAACCCCCGGTGCCTCCTTGCAAGTCCGCCCGCACAGCCGCGCCGGGTCCGGCGAAACCGCGATTGCCCGCGGTCTCGGGCCATGTTAAAAGTCGTCGCACGCATTTGAAAATGAAATGCTCGAATCCGAAAAAGTGCAGAAATGAATAGACCTTTGTTCGACCTCGACCTGTTGCGCGCGCTCGTGATGGTCGCCGACTGCGGCAGCTTCACGACCGCGTCCGCGCGCCTGCATTCGACGCAGTCGACGGTCAGCCAGAAGGTGCGGCGGCTGGAGGAGATCGCCGGGCATCGCCTGCTCGATCGCGGTACGCGCGACGTGCGGCCGACCGACGCCGGCGTGACGGTGCTCAGCTACGCGCGGCGCATGATCGCGCTGAACGACGAGATGCTGGAAGCGCTGTCGGGCGCGACCGTCGCGCTGACGATCCGGCTCGGCGTGCCCGACGATTTCGCGGCGGGCCGCACGACCCATGCGCTCGCCGCGTTCAAGCGCGATCATCCGCAGGTGAAGCTCGAGGTCACGTGCGGGCTGAGCCGCGACATCTGCGCGGCCTACGATCGCGGCGAGCTCGATCTCGTGCTGATCAAGCAGCGGCGCGACAGCCGCGAGGCGGTGGTGCGCTGGCCGGAGAAACTGCGCTGGATCGACAGCGCGCAGCATCCGACGATCGACCTCGATCCGGTGCCGATCGTCGTGTTCCCGCCGCGCGGGCTTTATCGCGACGACATGATCAAGGCGATCGAGGAACGCGGCCGCCGCTGGCGGATCAGCTTCACGACGTCGAGCCTGAGCGGGATCCAGGCAGCCGTCGCGGACGGGCTCGGCATCAGCGTGCTGCCCGCGCGCGTGGTGACCGACGACCACGTCGTGCTGACCGACGCGCACGGCGGCTTCGCGCCGATCGAGCACATGGACATCGCGATCCTGCATCGGCCGACCGCCGATCCGATGGTCAGCGAGCTGACGAAGGCGCTCGCGGCGATGCTGGAGCACGAGCAGGAATGAGCGCAGCGATGCGGGCCGGCATCGACCGGGCGGCGGCGCATGTCGAGAAAACCGACCGTCAGAACATCGTGTTCCCGTTCGCCGCCTGCTCCGGCACCGGCTGGTTCACGTCCCAGTGTTCGACGATCTTGCCGTGTTCGAGGCGGAAGATGTCCACGATCGCGCTGCCGCGCGTGCCGGGTTCGCGCACCGCGTGCACGTGCAGGATCACGTAGTCGCCGTCGACGAACGAGCGCTTGATCTCGCTGTGCGACTGCGGATACTTGTCGCGCAGGAACGCGACGAACTTGCGGAAACCGTCGCGGCCGTCGGCCGCGTTCGGGTTGTGCTGCACGTACCGTTCGCCGACGTACGCGAGGGCGGCATCCGCATCCTTCTCGTTCAGGCCTTTCTCGTAGAACGCGAGCACCGTGCGGCGATTCGCTTCCTGCTGCGCGCTGTCCGCACCGCCCACGCCGGCGGCCATCGCCTGCGCGGCCGCCGTCGCGAACGTCGCCGCGGCGATCCATCCTGCGGCCCGTGCGGCCATCGTGCGTGTGCGTCGCATCGTCGTCTCCCGGAAGATCAGGCTGAAGGAAGCCCGATCATACCCGGCACGATGCGGCGCCCGGTTCAGACCAGCGCGCCGTCGCGCGCGACGATCCGCCCCGACGACACGACGAGCCGCCGCGTCGGCCGCGCGACGACGGCCTCGGCGAACGTCAGCGCATCGACGAGCACGACGTCCGCGCGCTTGCCTGCTTCCAGGCCATAGTCGGCGAAGCCGCAACCGCGTGCCGCGCCGTGCGTCACGCAGTCGAGCGCGACTTCGAGCGCGTCGTCGCGGCGGAAATCGTTGCGCATGCCGATCAGCATCGCGCGTTCGAGCATGTCGGGCGAGCCGTACGGCGTCCACGTGTCGCGCACGCCGTCGTTGCCGCCGATCACGGTCACGCCGGCCGCGCGGCACGCAACGACCGACGGCACCGGCACCGCGGCCGGCGCGGTCGTGACGATCGCGACGCCGAGCTCGGCCATCCGCGCGAGCAGCGCGTCGCGCTCGCGCTCGGCGATGTCGCCGAGGCAGAAGCCGTGGCTGATCGTGACCTTGCCCTGCATGCCGAGCGCGGCCGTGCGCTGCAAGACGAGATCGAGCGAATACGCGCCCATCGATCCGCGTTCGTGCAGATGCAGGTCGAGGCCGCGGCCATGACGCTCGGCGATCCCGAACAGCACGTCGACCGCCTCGACCGGATCGCCTTCGATCGCGCACGGGTCGAGGCCGCCGAGCAGGTCGGCGCCCGCGCCGAGCGCGTCGGACAGCAGCGCGGCCGTGCCGGGCCGCTTGAGCACGCCCGACTGCGGAAACGCGACGATCTGGATCTCCACCTGGCCGCGCAGCGTCTCGCGCGTCGCGAGCACGCCGTGCAGATGGCGCAACCCGGCTTCGGTGTCGACGTCGACGTGCGTGCGGATGCGCGTCGTGCCGGCCGCGAGGAATGCGCGCGACAGCGCGAGCGACGCGGTGCCCGCGTCATGGCCGCTCGTCGCGCGGTAATTGCGCTCGTTCTCGATGCGGTCGACGAGACGCGGCCCCACCGCGTTGCGATACCACGGCATCCCCCAGTGGGTCTTGTCGAGATGCGTGTGGCCTTCGACGAGGCCGGGCAGCGCGAGCGCGCCCGCGCCGTCCTCGATCGCGCAGCCGGCGGGCGCGTCGAGCGACGGGCCGACGCGCGCGATGCGCTCGCCGTCGATCAGGATGTCGAGCGCTTCGTCGGCGTGCGTGCGGACGTTGCGGATCAGCAGGTTCGTCATGTCGGTTCCGGTGTGGTCGGTCAATCGTTCAGTCAGTTTGAAGCCGTCGCGATGCACGCACCGCGACGGCGGTCGGGTCGTCAGCGCGTGAAACGCAGCGCCGGCGCGAACGGCGCGCCGGTGTCGCTTTCGCCGCGCCGGAACACCCAGCGTTCGGCCGGCACGCCGGCGACGGCGGCCGCCGCATTCGGCGCGCGCACCGCGACGAAGCTCGCGTCGCAGCCGACCGCGATGCCGTAGTGCGCGAGGCCGAGCGCGCGCGCGCCGGCGTGCGTCGCCATGTCGAGCGCGATGCCGAGCGCTTCGTCGGTATGGAAGCCCGAGCGGTAGCCGACCATCATCGCGCGCTGCAGCATGTCGCCGTTGCCGTACGGCCACCACGCGTCGCGAATGTTGTCGTTGCCGGCGAACACGTGGACGCCCGCGTCGCGCAGCTGCTGAACCGGCGGGAATGCGCAGTCGCCCGGCGCGTTGGTCAGGATCGACACGCCGGCGTCGGCGAGTGCCGCGGCCGCACGCTCGACGTCGCCATGTTCGACCTGGCCGAGCGCATACGCGTGGCTCACGTTCACGCGGCCGCCGAGGCCGGCCGCGCGCGTGCGCGCCGCGATCCGCAGCAGTTGCGCGATGCCGGTCTCGCCCGGTTCGTGCAGGTGGATGTCGATCTTCGCGCCGCGCTTCTCGGCGATGCCGAACACGATGTCGAGCTGGCCGTCCGCGTCGCCGTCGAGCGTCGTCGGGTCGATCCCGCCGACCACGTCCGCGCCTTCGCGCACGGCCGCATCGAGGAGCGCGGTGGTGCCCGGGCACGTCACCACGCCGGCCTGCGGAAACGCGACCAGTTCGATGTCGACGATTCCGCGCCACTGTTCGCGCGCGGCCATCACGGCGTGCAGGTTCGACAGGCCGGTCGTCGCGTCCACGTCGACGTGGCTGCGCATCGCGATCGTGCCGAACGCGGCGGCCTGCGCGATCAGCGCATTCGCGCGCTCGACGATCGGCGGCGCGGCCGCGAGCTGGCGCTTCTCGACCACGAGCCGCTCGCGCAGCGAGTCGACCGATTGGTGCGGCACCCAGCGGTCGCCGACGAAACTCTTGTCGAGATGGATGTGGCCGTCGACGAAGCCGGGCAGCACGACGCGGCCGCCGAGGTCGATCGTTTCGGCGCCGGGTGCGGCAGTGCAATCGGTGCCGATCGCGACGAAGCGGCCGTCATTGACGACGAGGTTGACGGGCCGGCCGCCGGCATCGACGGCGTTGGTGAAGAAGCGATCGGTCATGAGTCGGAATGAGTGGGGCGGACGCTGCGCGACGCCGACGCGGACAGGGGAAGGCACCGCAGCCGGCACGGCGCGACCGTTGGCAGGGATGTGCGGTCACGATATCGGACGGGGCGGCCAGTGGCCAATTAAATGTCGCGATGCCGCGCATTCGATTTCGCGATATGCGGGCGAGCTGCCCGTCGGGCGTGGCGCGAAGATGGGGTGTGATCACCGGGCGGGCGCCCGCGGATGCCGATCGTCGCACAATCGGCGCCCTCACGCGGCTGCCGGACGGCGAACCGCATCGTCGAATCTCGGCCGCGCCGCACCGCGATTTGCGCGGCAACAGACTTTACACGTTGTTACCCGGCCGCACCGGACGTGCATCCGCCCTTTCCTTATACTCACGCCGAGTTCGCCACCCGTCCCGGAATTCGTCGGCGAACACGTTGCCGATGCAGGAAACATCATGATGCGCATGCCTTCCACGAAGACCGTTCTGTTCGCCACGCTCGTCGCCGTGGCGGCGCTTCCGCTGACCGCCTGTGTCGCGCCGGGCTACTACGGCGCGCAACCGGGCTATCCGCAGCAACAGTACGCGACGCCCGGCTACGCGCAACCCGCGTATTCGCAACCGGGTTACGTGCAGCCGCAGCAGCCGGCCTATCCGAACCAGGCGCCGCAGTACGACCAGTACGGCAACCCGCAGCCTTACGGCGGCCAGTACGGCAACGGCTACGGCACGCAATACGGCACCGTCGCGAACATCCAGCCGATCAACGGCTCGGTCGGCACGTCGGGCGTCGCCGGCACCGTCGTCGGTGCGCTGGTCGGCGGCCTGGTGGGCAACCAGTTCGGCCGCGGCCACGGCCGCGATGCGGCCACCGTGATCGGCGCGCTCGGCGGCGCCGTCGCCGGCAACCAGATCGGCCAGCAAATGGGCGCGGCCCAGCCGCCGAGCAGCTACCGGATCGACGTGCGGGTGAGCGACGGCTCGACGCGCTCGTTCGACGTGCAGTCGCCGGGCGACCTGCGCCCGGGCGATCGCGTGCAGATCAACGGCAATCAGCTGTCGCGGTATTGAGGCGGATCGCATGCGCCTGAGCTGATCGGGTGCATCACACGTATCGCGGACACCTCACGTCGCGGAGGCGGTATCGAGGCGGATCGCATGCGCCTGAACTGATCGGGCGCATCACATATATCGCGGCCCCCTCACGTCGCGGACGTATTTCGCGTGTCCGGCGGCGCTTCGGCGCAATGGCCGGCACGCGCTTCACTTCATCCCTCTTCCACGAGTCGGCGCGGCATGCCTGTCGCGCACGGCACTGCGTCGTCACGTTCCTCACGTCGCGCGCCACATGCACGCGTTCGCGTCCAACGCAACGGCAGGTGCGTTCGCATCCGGCTCGTTTCCACGCGCATGCGTTCGGCGCCCCGAGCACGATTGCCTGCGGACTTCGCGAACGCGCAGCGATGCTCCACGCGTCATCCCGACCATCACTCGCGCCTCGGTAGCGCGCTTCACGCCTGTCGATGCGGCGTGCCGATCGCACCGGCAAATGCGTGTGTTTTCGATTAGCATCGGTCGATGCCTTGCCGCGCACCGCGCCGCAGATTCCGACCTTCCGGCACACCAACGACAACACCGACCGATGATCACGATCCGCCTGCTCGACGCCGCCGACGCGGCGCAATTCCAGTCCGTTCGCCTGCGCGCGGTCGACTCGTCGCCGACTTCGTTCCTGCCGACCCGCGACGAGGAAGCCGGCGTCCCGGTCGACGAATTCGCGACGCGCATCACGCCCACCCACGAGCGCGCCGTGTTCGGCGCATTCGACGATGCATCGCTCGTCGGCATCACGGGCGTGCGCCGCGACGCGCGCGCCAAGGTCGCGCACAAGGCGACGATCTGGGGCGTGTTCGTCGACCCCGCGTATCGTGGCCGCGGCATTGCGCAATCGCTGCTCGACGGCGCGACCGCGCATGCGGCGCATGCGTGGAAGTGCAGGCAACTGATCCTGTGCGTGAACGAGATCAACGGCACCGCGGAACGCTTGTATGTGTCTCAAGGGTTCGTCCGGTTCGGCACGGAACCGCGTTCGCTGTTCGTCGACGGCCGCTTCTACGATGAACATCACATGGTCAAGACGCTGGCATGACGCGTCGCGTTCGCGCGCATCGGCCGGCCGCACGCGAACGCCCCTCCACCCCGTTGCGCCACCGCTTGCCGGTGCTCGTCGCGTTGCTGCCTGCCTGGCGATCGTCACGTTCGTCAGCGTCATCGCGCTCACATTGAATGCATGGATCGCCCCCGGCGATGTGACCATCGGCATGCCCGATACACCGGCGTGCCGAAGTCGTAGTTGCCGATCGTCACGCGGGAAATCGGCTGCACGGCGGGCAGCGGCGGCGTGCCGTTGTAGTCGAACGCAACCGGCCCCTGCACGACGATCGCCTGGAAACACGACGCAGTCACGCCGCTCAACGTCACGTCCGAGATCGCCACGTTCCGCGCGACCGGCGGCCGCGTGTGTACCGCATCGTTCGCGGGCTGATCGTCGCGGTCGAACGCGCCCCATTCATATGTCGTCGTACCATACTGTGCAGCCTAGACGCGATCGAGGCTGGGGATGAATTGGTTGTTTACTCCGATTACATTGGTCTAATGCCGTAAATGTGAGTACACACTCACATCTAATTTCGCGCCCCAAGAGATAGGTTGTCGTATGTTTATGCGCAAAAACTTCGACTGAAAGACCCCGCCCGATACGTCCGACGGGGCCACGGCCTTACTCGCCGACTGCGGAAACCCGCTCCACCGCCGGCTCGCGTCCAGCCGACGCGGCCGGTTCGAACACCAGCACGACACTGGCCGGATTACGGCCGACAGTCGGCTGCCCGGTTCCGCGCACGTCCTGCACGTGCGCGCTGATCTTCACGTCATGAGTTTCGTCGTAGCCGTCGAAACCGTCGTGTCCGCGCTTCGCCAGCCGGACCGGCCGGCCGGCGCCAGGCACCGTGCCCCGGTCGCCCGCGTTGTCCGTCAGACCGACCTTCACATCGGCCAGGCCGTCAACGCCGCTCGGCGAACCGGACGGCCGCAACAGTACGACGTTGATATCGGGATTCGTCGCGCGCACGCGAATCGGCAACGTTGCGCCGACGGTCTGCTGCGCGCCGCCCGTCGCGTTCAGTTCGACCACATCGCCCAACGCCGAGTTGTCCGGCCTCGAAACGAACAGACTGTCGCCGATGTTCGCGGTCAGCGTGATCTTCTTGACGACCGCCTGCGGCGATGTCGGCCCGGCGTACGTCAGGCCGGTCAATGCGCAGCAAGCGGCGAGCGCGGCGAGTTGATGGTGGATCTTCATTGTGAGGTCCCGCTTTCAGGATGGTTGAAACCCGGTTGCCGAAATAGCCGGCCCGTTTCGAGCGCCCGATCACCATCGCAATGAAAAATCCGCATTCCGTTATCCCGAAATTGGCCTGCAATGCGAGGTGGAATTCGCTTCGCTCAGCCGTATGCGTGTGCGATCGAAGCACCCGCCAGCCATTGCGATCGTGCGTCGGATACGCTGCACAGCCAGCAACGATGGCATCCGGCAGACCGCATGCGCCACGGCTTACCACCACGATAGGTCGCGAAACCTCATACCAGAATCCATGAAAACCTTCATGTTTCTGCCGGGTTTCGATTTACCTGTGCAATCTCGAAATCAAACAGGAATTCGCCGCGAACATGCCGTACTCACTTGCGCATCGGTGTCGGTAATTCTGCGTCTGTTCAGCCCCCGCCCGCCGCGCTATCGTTGTTCCACCTTCACAGCCCAGGAGTTGCCTTTGCCTTCCCGCCACGGAGTCGACCTCATCCGCGCCCGCGCGCTGTTCGATCGCGAGCGCCGTGCATTCACCGAAGCCATGCCGATCTCCCGCGCGTTGTCCGCGGAAGCGTCCGAGCATTTGCTGTTCGGCGTGCCGCTGCACTGGATGCAGGACTGGTCGACCCCGTTCTCGCTGGTCGTGAAGGAGGCGCGCGGCGCGACCTTCACCGACGTCGACGGTCATCGCTACGCGGACTTCTGTCTCGGCGACACGGGCGCGATGTTCGGCCATGCGCCCGAGCCGGTCGCACGCGCGCTCGCCGAACAGGCGACGCGCGGCTACACGACGATGCTGCCGAGCGAGGACGCCGCCTGGGTGTCGCGCGAACTCGCGCGCCGCTTCAGGCTGCCGGTCTGGCAGTTCGCGCTGAGCGCGAGCGACGCGAATCGCTTCGTGCTGCGCTGGGCGCGCGCGGCCACCGGCCGCAACACGATCGTCGTGTTCAACGGCTGCTATCACGGCACGGTCGACGACGTGTTCGTCGATCTCGTCGACGGCCGCCCGGTGCAGCGCGACAGCCTGCTGGGGCAGTCCTACGACCTGCTGGCGAACACGCGCGTGGTCGAGTTCAACGATCTGGCCGCGCTCGAGGCGGCGCTGAAGGATGGCGACGTCGCATGCGTGCTCGCCGAGCCGGCGATGACGAATATCGGCATGGTCCTGCCCGAGCCGGGCTTCTGGGAGGCGGCGCGCGAACTCACGCGCCGCTACGGCACGCTGCTCGTGATCGACGAAACCCACACGATCAGCAGCGGCCCGGGTGGCTACGCGGCCGCACACGGTCTCGAACCGGACGCGCTGGTGGTCGGCAAGCCGATCGCGGGCGGCGTGCCGTGCGCGGTGTACGGATTCAGCGCCGAATTCGCGGAACGCGCGAAACAGGCGAAGCTGAGCGCACCGCCCGGCCATTCCGGGATCGGCACGACGCTCACCGCGAACATGCTCGCGATGCATGCGATGCGCGCGACGCTCGCCGACGTCGCGACCGATGCCGCGTATGCGCATATGTTCGAACTGGCCGCGCGGCTTGCGACCGGGCTCGAACAGGCGATCGCGAAGCATCGGCTGCCGTGGTGCGTGACGCGCATCGGCGCACGCACCGAGTTCCAGTTCACGCCGGTGCCGCCACGCAACGGCACGATCGCCGGCGAGCAGCTCGACAGCGAACTCGAGCACATCGTGCATCTGTATCTGCTGAACCGCGGGGTGCTGATCACGCCGTTCCACAACATGATGCTCGTGTGTCCGCAGACGACGGCCGACGATGTCGACACGCTCGTCGCGCAGTTCGACGCGTGCCTGGGTGAACTGGTGTGATGTGGGACACGCGGTGTGTCCGGCCCGCCTGCATCGGGCCGACCGGACACATGCCCGACGCTACTTCGGCAGATCCGTCGAATCGACCTGCGCGCCGGGCACGCCCACGGAGCACGCACTCACTTCCCGCTCCACACGCAGCGCCGCACACGTATCGACGCGCCTACTTCGGCAGATCCGTCGGATCGAGCTGCGTGCCGGGCACGCCCGCGGTGCGCGCACTCACTTCGAGTTCGTCGCGCAGCGCCGCAAGCGTATCGCCGGCGCCGCCGCCCTGCCCCGACGCCGCACCGCCATCGAGCGCCGGCAGGATGTAGCCGTTCACCATCCGCCGGAACAGCTTCACGTTCTCCGCGTCGCGCAGGCCGCCGTCCACCGGCAGCACGCCCGTCATCACGATCACCGTATTGCGCTTCGGCAACACCGTGATGAATTGCCCCTTGAAGCCCATCGCGTCGAATTCCGGCTCGCTGTCGACGATGTTGTTGATCCACCAGTAGTAGCCGAAGTGCGGCGACACGCGCGGCGCCGTCATCTGCGCGATCCACGCCCGCGGCACCACCTGCCGCCCCTGCCAGCGCCCGCCGTCGAGCACGAGCATGCCGATCTTCGCCATGTCGACGGCGCGCAGCCGCAGCCCCCAGCCGGCCGACACGAGCCCGGTGCGATCCGCGCGCTCCCATGCCGCGCGCTTCATGTCGAGCGGGCCGAACAGGTGCGTGCGCGCATAGCGCTCGACGGGCTCGCCGGCCGCCGCGCTCAACATCGCCGACGCGAGGATCGGGTTCACGTCGGTGTACTCGAACGCGGTGCCCGGCGCGACCTTCGGCGCGGCCGACGCGGCGAGCTTCAGCCGGTCCGGCGCGGTGTAGTAGATCGGATCGTCCTTCGGGCTGAAGTCGTAATGCAGGCCGCTCGACATCGACAGCACGTGCTTCAATTCGATGCCGCGCTTGTCCGCGAGCGCGCCGCCGAGCTCGGGGCGCCACGCGGCAAGCCGCGCGGCCACCGGCTCGTCGAGCTGCACGGCGCCCTGCTCGACCAGGATGCCCGCGACGAGCGACGTCACGGCCTTCGTCACCGAGTACAGCTCGTAGGTCGAGTCGCGCGACGCGTTCGCGCCGTAGCGCTCGAAGATCAGCTTGCCGTCCTTCACGACGAGCAGGCTGTACACGTCGAGCTTCTGCTCGCGGATCCAGCGCGACAGCGCGACGAGCCTGCGCGAATCGACGCCGACGTCTTCGGGTGCGGCCGCCGCGATGCCGGTTTCATGCAGCGGCAACGCGTCGGCCGCGTGCGCCGCGGACAGCATCGGTGCCGATGCCGAGGCCAGCGCCCCGCCGCCGATCAGCAACGCGGCAACCCGTGCGAGCAGCCGGCGCATGAACGGCGCAGCGGGCCGCCGTGCATCGGAACGCCACACGGACGAATGGTCACTGAAATTTGCAATCCTCATCAAATCTCCGGCGCATCGTTGAACGCGGTGGCGGTACCGGGCACCCCCTTCGTCTGCCGGCTGCGCTCGAGTTCGTCGCGCAGCGCCTGCGTGGCTGCCGCGCTTTCGACCGGCGGCCGCGCGGGCGTGAGCGCCGGCAGGATGTAGTCGTCGACCATCCGCCGATAGAGGTTCAGGTAGGTCGCGTCGCGCAACCCGCCGTCGGTCGGCAGCAGGCTCGTCATCACGACGACCGCGCGCTGCGCGGGCAGCACCGTGATGAACTGCCCCTTGAAGCCCATCGCGCCGAATTCCGGCGTGCCGCGCTCGACGACATGGCCGATCCAGCAGTAGTAGCCGTAGTCGGCCGCGGCCGGCGATGGCGTCGTCATCTGCCGGACCCAGCCGGCCGGCACGACCTGCTTGCCGTTCCAGCGGCCGTTGTCGAGCAGCAGCATGCCGATCTTCGCCATGTCGACGGCGCGCAGCCGCAGGCCCCAGCCACCCGCCACCGCGCCGGTGCCGTCGGCGCCGCTCCAGCGGTAGTGCGCGAAGCCGAGCGGCTCGAACAGCCGCTCGCGCGCGAAGTCGTCCTCGCGCTCGCCCGCGGCGATCGACACGGCCGTACCGACCAGCACCGGGTTCACGTCGATGTAGTCGAAATGCGTGCCGGGCGGCTGCGCGGCACGGCTCGTCACGGCAACCTGCAGCCGGTCGGGCGCGTCGTAGTACAGCGGATCGGTGCCTTCGCGCGTCGTGTAGCGCAACCCGCTCGACATCGACATCAGGTGCCGCAGCTCGATATCCTGCTTGTCCGCGAGTTCGCCCGCGAGATCGGGCCGCGCGGCCGCGATCAGCGGCGCGACCTTCGTCGACGGGCCGAGCTTGCCATCGCCGTCGAGAATGCCGGCGAGCAGCGCGGTGATCGTCTTCGTCACCGAATACAGCTCGTAGTTGTTGTCGCGCGTGAGGCCGTCGCCGTAGCGCTCGAACACGATCTTGCCGTCCTTCACGACGACCAGGCTGCGCACGTCCATCCGGTCGCGGCGCAGCCATTCGGACAGCCGCACGAGCGGCGCCGAATCGACGCCGGCCGCTTCGGGCACGACGCTCGGCGGATCCTGCGGCGCGCCGCCGGCAGCCAGCGCCGGGCCGCCGCCGCATGACCCGGCGACGATCGCCGCGGCCGCGAGGCCGCGCATTGCGAGGGAAACGCTCATCGTAGCTCCTGTTGAAACGGCGCCCGCCGCGTCGCGCGGGCGCTCACATCGCAATCGCATCGCGCGACATCAGTCGAGGCACGGCTTGCCGGCCGGCAGGAACTGCCCGCGCCCCGGCTCCGCCGCGAGCAGCCGGCCGTCCTCGACGAGCAGCTCGCCGCGCGACAGGCAATGACGCGGCCAGCCCGTCACCTCGATCCCTTCATAAGGCGTGTAGTCGACCGCATGATGCAGCGACGCATTCGCGATCCGCACGCGCTTGTCCGGATCCCACACGACGATATCCGCGTCGGCACCGACCGCGATCGTCCCCTTGCGCGGATACAGCCCGTACAGCTTCGCGGGGCGCAGCGAAGTCAGCTCGACGAACTGGTGCAGCGACAGGCGCCCGTTGCGCACGCCGTCGAACAGCAGCGGCAGGCGCGTCTCCAGCCCCGGAATGCCGTTCGGGATATGGTCGAACGAGACGGCCTGCCCGCCCGGATGCTTGCCGCACGGATCGTCGTAGTTGAACGGCGCGTGATCGGACGAGAATACCGAGAACACGCCCTGCTTCAGCGCCTTCCACACCGCCTGCTGGTTCGCCGGATCGCGCGGCGGCGGGCTGCATACGCATTTCGCGCCTTCGTAGCCGTCGTGACCGTGATGACCGAGATCGGCGGCCGTCAGATACAGGTACTGCGGGCAGGTTTCGGCGAGAATTGGCAGCCCGCGCGACTGCCCCCAGCGAATCTGCTCGATCGCCTCGGCGCCCGATACATGCACGATCAGGATCGGCACGTCGACGAGTTCCGCGAACGCGATCGCGCGATGCGTCGCCTCGCGCTCGACCACGGCCGGCCGCGCGTGCGCATGAAAATGCGGCGCGACGTGGCCGTCGCCGAGCAGCCGCTCGGTCAGCCAGCCGATGCAGTCCGAATTCTCCGCATGCACCATCACGAGCGCGCCGTGCTCGCGCGCGACCGACAGCACGTCGAGCATCTGCCGGTCATTCAGCTTCAGGTCGTCGTAGGTCATGTACACCTTGAACGACGTGTAGCCGTTCGCGATCAGCCGCGGCAGCTCGTCGGCCAGCACGTGCGGCGTCGGATCGGCGACGATCAGGTGAAAACCGTAGTCGATCAGCGCGCGCCCTTCCGCGCGCCGGTGATAGTCGTCGACGGCCGCCTGCAGCGACTGCCCCTTCGCCTGCGCGGCGAACGGCACGACGGTGGTCGTGCCGCCGCACAGCGCGGAGCGCGTGCCGGACAGGAAATCGTCGGCCATCTTCAGCCCGTCGGGCATCGGCTGGTCGAGGTGGCAGTGCGCATCGACGCCGCCCGGCATCACGAGCATGCCGCTCGCATCGAGCTCGCGCGGCGCGCGCGGCAGCCCGTGGCCGAGCATGGCCACGCGCCCCGCGCGGATGCCGATGTCGCACGAGAACCGGTCCGCCGCCGTCACGACGTCCGCGTGACGGATCACGAAATCGAGATCGTTCGACATGACGCGCGCCTCAGATCACGTCGCTGAAGAGACGCCCCCAGCCCTTCACCTGCCGCGTGTCGTAATCGGCGAGCTGCAGCGACTTCCACACGACGGTCGAGATCGTGTCGTAGATCGGAATGCCCGTCTCTTCCTCGAGCGCCGGCACCAGGTGCGCGGCGTTCAGGTTCGTGCAGAAGATCGAGATCGCGCGCGGGCCGGCCTTCGCCACTTCGCGCACCATCCCGCCGATCTGGTCGCCCGTCACTTCGGAGAACGAGAAATTGACCTTCAGGTTCAGATGGCGCTCGGCGATGCAGTTCAGCCCCGAGCGGCGATAGTTGTCGACGATCTTCGTCTGCACGTCGTCGAGATACGGCGTGACGAGGCCGAACTCGTGCGCGTTCGTCTTCTTCAGGATCTCGTTGAGCGCGAGCACCGAGGTCGTGGCGGGGATCCCGGTCGCTTCGGTGATGCGCTGGCACAGCCGCTCGTCGGCCTCGAAGCCGAGCCAGCCGGACGACGTGCCGTTCCATGCGATCACGTCGACCTTCGCGTCCGCGAGCAGCATCGCGGCCTGGATGATCTTGTCGTCGTCGAACTGGCCGAGCGCCTGGCCCGTCAGCGAGATTTCGGTGACGGGAAAGCGCGCGAAGTGCGCGGACACGCCCGGCAGGCCGGCGACCATCGCGCTCGTCAGCGGTTCGAGCGACGTGTTGGACGAAGGGGTGAGCATGCCGAGCAGGGTACGTTTCTTCATGATGGGTTTTCTCTCTACCAATGAATGCAGTCGATGCAGTGAAAGGGGGCGGTCAGACGGGGAGCTTGTTTTCGTAGTCGATCGCGCTGGAGCACACGAACAGGCCGACGCCGGCCGCCGCGAACACCATCAGCGCAAGGAAGTAGGAACCGGTGAACTGCACGATCGCGCCGACGAGGATCGGCACGGTGATGCCGCCGATGTTGCCGCCGAGGTTCATGAGGCCGCCGAGGAAGCCGATCTTGTTGCGTGTGCCGAGCGACGACGGGATGCACCAGTACAGCCCGCACCAGCGCAGGAAGAACAGCGTCGTCGACAGCAGCGCGACGCACACGACCGGGCTCTTCACGTAGGCGACGGAAAAGATCGACACGGTCGCGATCACCGCGGCGATGCCGAACAGCGTGCGCATCACGACGTTCGGACGCCCGCCCGCGGCTTTCCACTTGTCGGCGATCCAGCCGCCGAGCAGCTCGCCGACGAAGCCGCAGAAAAAGATGATGAAGGTCGACCCGCCCATCTGCTTGATGTCGAAGCCGTGCACCTTGTGCAGGTAGTTCGGCATCCACGTGAGCAGCCCGTAGAACACGCTGTTGAAGCACATCCAGCCGAAGAACATGCACCACACCGAGCGGTATTTGAAGAAGTCGCGCGAGCGCCCCGATGCACCGGCCGGCTCGGCCGCGAGGTCGCTCGCGTGCGACGCCTCGATGTAGTCGGCCTCGAGATCGTTGACGCCCGGATGCTCGCGCGGCGTGTTGCGGATGTAGTACCACGCGAGGAAACCGGCCAGCACGGTGCCGACGCCGGCCACCGCGAACGCGAGCCGCCACGAGCCGAGCAGCGCGATCAGGCCGGCGATCAGCACCGCGCCCAAGGCCGCGCCGAGCGGCGCGCCGCCGTCGAGCAGCGTGGCGCCGCGGCCGCGCTCGGTCTGCGTCATCCAGATCGCGTTGAGCTTGCCGCCGGCCGGATAGATCGGCGCTTCGGATGCGCCGAGGCCGAGGCGCGTGAGCAGCAGCGACGGCGCGTTCGTGCACAGCGCGGCGATCGCCTGGAAGAAGCCCCAGAACACGGTCGCCGTCGCGATCACGATGCGCGGCTTGAACCGGTCGGCCAGCATCCCGCCCGGGATCTGCATCACCGCATAGGTCCAGAAGAACGAGCTGAGGATCAGGCCCTCCATCGCCGGCCCGATCTTGAACTCCTGCGAGATGTAAGGCATGGCGACGGACAGCGACGCGCGATCGACGTAGTTGATCGCGATGAGGCTCAGCATGACGACGAATATCTTCCAGCGGACGGCGGACTTGCCGACCGTCAGGGCGGCGACACCGGAGGTTGAAGACATGGACGGACTCCAGGGATGAACGAGGATGGTCAGGACGTCGCGCAACGTTGAGCCGAGTATAGGATTAGAAATTTATAATTACCGTTAGCGTAAACGCTTGGTTTCATTGAATTTGTTTTATCACTATCGTGATGCAGGGTAAGCCCCGATATCGTGATAAGCTTGCGCCATCATGAGCCAGACACCCCGCAATCCCCTGCTTCTGCGCACGCGCGGCATGGCCGCGGAGATCGCCGCGCGCCTGCGCGTGATGATCGACGAGGGCGAACTGCCGCCCGGCGCGCGGATCGACGAAAAGGAACTGAGCCTCGCGTTCGACGTGTCGAAGACGCCGCTGCGCGAAGCGCTGAAGGTGCTCGTCGCGGAAGGCGCCGTCACGCATCGCCAGTACATCGGCTATCGCGTCGCGTCGATCGACATCGACGATCTCGTGTCGACGTTCGAGCTGCTGCACGGGCTCGAGGCAATGGCGGGCGAATTGCTGCGCAAGCGGATCGGCACGTCGACGCTCGCCTCGCTGCAGGCGAAGCACCGGCGGATGGTCGAGTGTCACGAGGCCGGCAAGCGGGTCGAGTATTTCCGGCTGAACCAGCAGATTCATCAGATGATCATCGACGCGGCCGGCAACCCGGTGCTGTCGGGCATTTATGCGTCGCTGATGTCGAAGGTGCACCGCGCGCGCGGCGCCGCGAACGCGGACACGCTGCGCTGGGCCGAATCGCTGCACGAGCACGAAGCGATCATGGCTGCGCTCGCCGAGCCCGACCACGCACGGCTGCCGCAGGTGCTGCGCAGCCATTCGGAGAACACCGCGCGCGAAGTGCTGGCGATCCTCGATCGCACCGGCACGGCCGACGTGTCGGCCAAGCGGGCGGCCGAAGCGTAACGGCCTGCCGGCGAACCGAACGCGTAGCGGGGGCCCTGCGAACAGACCGCCGACGGCCTGCTACGCCGCCTTCAACGCCCGTCGCGCCACCTCCGCGAAATACCGCGCGCCGACCGGCAGAATCTCGTCGTTGAAATCGTACGCCGCGTTGTGCAGCGGCACCCCGCCGCGCTCGGCCGCTTCGCCGTTGCCGATGAACACGAAGTTGCCCGGCACCGCCTGCAGGAACGCGCCGAAGTCCTCCGAGATCATCATCGGCTGCACGTCGGCGTTCACCGCGTCGGCGCCCGCGACCTGCGCCGCGGCCTCGACGGCCGTGTCGACCCATTCCGGGGAATTCACCGTCGGCGCGAACTCGTGCGTGTATTCGAACGTGCAGGTCGCACCGTGCGCGCGGCAGATCCCTTCGCTGATCTCGCGCATCCGTGTTTCGAGCAGCGTTTGCACGTCACGCGCATAGCTGCGCGTGTCGCCCTTGATCGTCACCGTCGACGGCAGCACGTTGCGCAGCCCGTCGGTGATGAACTCGGTGCACGAGATCACCGCCTGCAGGCCCGGATCGAGATTGCGCGACACGATCGTCTGCAGCGCGAGCACGATCTGCGAGCCGATCACGATCGGATCGATGCCCATGTGCGGGCGCGCCGCATGCGTGCCGCGCCCGTCGATCCGGATCACGAAGTTGTCCTCGCTCGCCATGATGCCGCCCGCGCGCGTCGCGAACGTGCCGGCGCGCATGCCCGGCATGTTGTGCGCGCCGAAGATCGCGTCGACCGGGAAGCGCTCGAACAGCCCGTCGGCCATCATCGCCTTCGCGCCGCGGCCATGTTCCTCGGCCGGCTGGAAGATGAAGCGCACGGTGCCGTCGAAGTCCTTGCGCTCGGCCAGCAGTTGCGCGGCGCCGAGCACCATCGACATGTGTCCGTCGTGCCCGCACGCGTGCATCTTGCCCGGCGTGCGCGACGCATGTTCGCGGCCCGGCGCGTGCTCGGCGATGTTCAGCGCGTCCATGTCCGCGCGGATGCCGATCGCGCGCGTGCCGGTGCCGGCCGTCAGGTTCGCGACCAGCCCCGTGCCGCCGATCCCGCGCTGCACGTCGAGCCCGAGCGTCGTCAGGATCCGCGCGACGTAGTCCGACGTGTTTACTTCCTCGAAACCCGTCTCCGGGTGCTGGTGCAGATGCCGGCGCCAGGTTTTCAGCCGGCCCTGCAGCGTGCTTCCTGCCGTTGCGTCCAGTGCGTCCATCGTGCTTGCCTCGTCGGTCGTCAGGTCGTTCGGGGCGCTCAGGCTTCCGCGGCCGCGCGGGTCCGCGTCAGCCAGTCGCGCTGGCGCGCCAGCACCGCGTCGGCCGTCTCGCCGACACACCGCCGGTAGACGCTCGGCGCGGTCGCGCCTTCCGTGTTGATCGCCAGCACGCGCGCGTTCGCATCGAGCCCCGCCTGCCGCGCCAGCGCCGGATCGCGCATCAGCACGGTCAGCCCCGCGATGCCCGCCGCGCCCGACTCGCCGGACACGAACGGCACGTCGCGTTCGCTGCCGGCGGCCAGCGCGCGCATCGCCTGCACCGCGTCGTCGTCGTCGATCAGCATGAAGTGATCGATGCCCGGCTCGAGAAAGTCCCATGCGAGCGGCGACGCCTCGCCGCACGCGAGCCCCGCCATCACCGAGTCGACGCTGCCGGTCGCCTTCGTCGCGCGCCCGGCGAGCGCGCTCTGGTACAGGCAATCGGCCTGGCGCGGCTCGACGACGATGAAATGCGGCCGCCGTGCGCCGGCATGCTCCCACAGATAGCTCGCGACACCGGCCGCAAGGCCGCCGACGCCGCCCTGCAGGAACACGTGCGTGAACGGCCGGTTATCGCCGCTGCCATCGCCATCGCCATCGCCATCGCCGATGGTTGCCCTCTCCCGCCGCCTGCGCGAGCGCCTCGGCCGCGATCACGCCGTAGCCCTGCATCACGTCGCGCGGAATCGCCTCGTAGCCGTCGTACGACGTATCGGACACCAAGTGCCAGCCGTTCGCGTCCGCGAGCTGCGCGGCGTGCACGACCGATTCGTCGTAGTTGCCGGCGATCCGCACGATCCCTGCGCCATGCGCGGCGATCGCATGCTCGCGCTCCGCGTCGACGTGCGCGTGCAGCACGATCACGCAGCGGCAGCCGATCGCCCTCGCGGCGGCGGCCAGCGCTCGGCCGTGATTGCCGTCGGTTGCGCTGATCACCGTCAGGTCGGCCAGCGACGCCGCGTAGCGGCCCGTGACGAGCCCCTGCGGATCGAGCGCCTCGTTGCGCCGCAACCGCTTCACGAGCCGCATCAGCGCGATCGGCGCGCCGAGCGCCTTGAAGCTGCCGAGCGGCGAACGGCACGCTTCGTCCTTCACGCTGACGCTCGCGACGCCGAGCCGCGCGGCCAGATCGGGCAGCGCGCGCAACGGCGTGCGGGCCGCGCCGACGAGCGGCCAGTGCGCGAGCCACGCGCCGCTCTCGTCGGCCGCGGCGATGTTCATGATGCGGCGCAGCGTGTCGGGATAGTCGGTGCGCGACGCGCGGGGATTGGCAATCAGCATGGCTGGAAGGGCTCCGGAAATTGGCCGCGCGGGCGGCCCGGCGGTGAATGCGGTGCGGGCGCATACGGGTTGCGCACGCCGTCGGTCCGAAAAATAATATTGCGCATCCCGGTCAATAAAATCGCCAAATCGGCGCTCCGGACGCAAAAATTTCTCATTCTTTCGAGGCAGCCGCACCATCATGTCCACCCCACTCGATGCGTTCGATCGCAAGCTGCTGATGGAAGTCCAGCGCGACGCGCACACGCCGCAGACCGAACTCGGCGCCCGCGTGAACCTGTCGACCGCCGCCGTGAACCGCCGCCTGCGGCGGCTCGCGGAAGACGGCGTGATCGAGCGCTACACGGCGGTCGTCGCGCCGGAGAAGGTCGATCATCCGCTGACGATCGTCGTGAACGTCGAAGTCGAGCGCGAGCAGATCGACCAGCTCGACGCGATGAAGCGGACCTTCGAGCGCTGCCCGCAGATCCAGCAGTGCTACTACGTGACCGGGGAATGGGATTTCGTGCTGATCCTCGCCGTGCGCAACATGGATCAGTACAACGCGCTCACGCGCGAGCTGTTCTTCGCGAACAACAACGTGAAGCGCTTCAAGACGCTCGTGAGCATGAGCCGCGTGAAGGTCGGGCTCGAGGTGCCGATGGATCCCGGCGAGTGACGCTCGAACGTCAGCGCCTGTCGGCAGCCAATGAACCGAAAAACGTCGCGACCTTCGCCTTGCTCGTCGTCTGCAATCGCGACATCAGCCCGTGATCGACCTGCCGCAACCCGTAAGTCTCGCCGATGTCGCGCTGCATCCGGCACCACAGATGGCTCGCGATCTCCGCGTCGACCATCGCGCGGTGGGCACGGCCCGTCTGCGGCAAGCGCAGCATGGTCGCGAGGTTCGACAGCCGGTGACTTTGCGCGTGCGGGTAGAGGCGCCGCGCGACGAGCATCGTGCATGCGAACGCATGCTCGGCCGCCATCCCGAGCATCGCGAGTTCGGCCTGCCAGAACCGCTTGTCGAAGCCGGCGTTGTGCGCGACGACGGGATGGCTGCCGACGAACGCGGCGGCTTCCTTCATGACCTTCGCCACCGGCGGCGCCGACGCGATCATGTCGTTCGTGATCCCCGTGAGCGCGACGACGTCGGACGGAATGCGGCGGCCGGCGTTCATGAGGCTCTGGTAGCGGTCGACGATCTGGCCGTCGCGCAGCAGGATCACGGCGATCTCGGTCGCCCTGTCGCCCATGTTCGGAGAAAGCCCGGTTGTTTCGAAGTCGAGTACCGCTACGGTTTGCATGGTCGAATCGGAGGAAGGATAGCTGGCGGCGCACGTCGGCCGGGACGTGTCTCGCCGACGCGAAAGCGCCACAGTGTATCCCCGGATGCCGCGTCGGGCGGCAAACTCGATCGTCATGCGCGGCGCACCGCCGTTTCCATCCGGACGGACCGGCACGCTCGCGCCATCCGCCGCCGAACGGCGGCGAATGTACCGAAGCTTCCGCGCGTCGGTACATCCCCCTTCCCTACATCATCGACAACTGAAGCTCGCCGCCGAATTCACGTCGCCCGAGCCGTTGTAGCGCGCGACCTGCGGATACGGGCACAACGGCCGCGTGCGTCCCGCGCCCCACGACGTCGGCACGTCCGCGTTCGGCACCGCGTTCGTCGTGTCGCGCGCCGTGGCGACGATCGCCGCGGGCGCCTGCCCCTGCTCGACCCACGCGACGAGCGGCGTCAGCATGTCGAACTGGTCGGCCGCCGGCCCGCCCGAGCAGTGGTTCATGCCCGGCACCGGATAGAAGCGCGCGAAGCCCGACGCGTCGCCGCCGTTCGCCTGCGCGAGCCGCCCGTACCAGTCGCTCGTGTCGTTGAACGAGAACACCGGGTCACCGGTGCCGTGATAGACGAGCAGCTTCGCGCCGCGCGATTTCAGCGCGGACAGGTTGGTCTCGTCGGGCGGCGTCATGAACGACCACGACGATTGCGTGTACACGCCGTTCGTCGCGAAGATCGCCGGCGCGTCGTTGTCCATGTCGAAGCCGAGCGCGAAGCCGGTGAGGTTCGCGAGCGTCGCGGCGGTTTTCGGCGGCGTCATGAACGTGAACGCCATCGCGGCCGGGTCGAGCGTGACCGAATTCGACTGCTTCCACGCGGCCCAGCCGCCGCTGGCCATGCCCGGATCGTATGGAAAACTCGCATAGAGCGCCGTGCCCGCGCTGTTGCGCGCGCCCGCGAACACGTTTTCGAGCGCGCTCTTCTGCGCGGTCGTGAGGCACGCGCCGGTGCGCGTGCCGCTCGCGCAGGTCGGGATGTCCGTCTCGACGCTGAAATGCGCCTGGCACGCGGCGACGTCCTGCACCATCCCGTCGGCCACGCCATCGAGCGCATCGCACTTGTCGAGAATCTTCGCACCGACGAACCGGCGTTCCGCATCGGTGAAGCCGCTGCGGATGTCGGGCAGCCCGTTCGAGCCCGTCGCCGATGCGATCTTCGCGAACTGCTGCGCGCCGTACATCTCGCCGATCGCCGCCTTCGGCAGATGGAAGCCAGGATCGCCCGCGATGATCCCGTCGTAGTCGCCCGCGTTGCGCACGGCCGTGACCATCGCGTGCCGGCCGCCGTTCGAGCAGCCGCCGAAATAGCTGCGGTCGGGCGTCTTCCCGTATGCGAGCCGGATCACCTGCTTCGCCATCGGCGTGAGCGCGTCGACCGCGCCGTAGCCGTAATCGATGCGCGCCTGCGGATCGAGGCCGAACAGCGGGTTCTGCGCGGCGCTGTGCCCGGAATCCGAGCTGATCACCGCAAAGCCCATGTTCAGCGCATCGGTCAGCGGCCCGCCGCCGCCGACCTCGCCGGTCGCGGTCACGATATTGCCGTCGAGCCCGCCGTTCGCCTGGTAGAAGAAGCGGCCGTTCCACGCTTTCGGCAAGCGCATCTCGAAGCCGATCGCATAGGTCTTGCCGTCCACCGCGCTCACGCGCTCGTTCATCTTCCCGTCGATCACGCAGTGCTCGGCGATCGGCTTGCCGGCCACCGTCAGCGCGCCGGCGGCTGCGGTCGTCACCGACGTGAACGACGTGTTCGCATACGCGAGCTTCGCGGCGAGCGCGTCGCACGTCTGCGCCATCGCGGCCGGCGTCGCGGCGCTCAGGTGCGTCGGCGTGGCGCTGACCGAATCGTCGCCGCCGCAGCCGGCGAGCATGGCCGCCGCGGACAGCGGCGCAATACAGAGGAATGCAGATTTCCTGTTCAAGATAGCTCCCGTTCGTCTGGCTGCCGGATCAGAACATGTGCCGCACGCCGACCATCGCGCCGAGCTGCCCCATCCCTGCGCCGGGCGTCGTGCCGGGCCCGCCGCCGCTGACCGCGTAGCGTGCATGCGCGCTGTTCCACAGATACGACGACTGTGCGTAGACGGCCGTGCGCTTGCTCAGCAGATAGGTCGCGCGCAGCGTGGCCATCGTCGCGCGCGTGTCGTGCGCGCTGTTGACGATCCGGTAGCCTTCGCCGTCGACGACGAAATCGGGCTTCACCGCATACGACGCGCCAAGGAAGAACAGGTCCGAATGCGCGCCCGGCGCGGCCGGCGAACCGGTCGACACGCGCCGCCCGATCCAGCCCGCGCCGACCCGCGCGCCCGCCGCCTGCGCATACGCGCTCACGTGCGTGCGCGCGTCCTTGCCGCCGCTGCTGGTAAAGGCGACCGGCGCGACGCCGTCGAAGAAGTTCGCGGCCGCGCCGGTGCCGCCGCGCTGCTCCTCGTACGACGCCGCCGCACCGAAATACGCGCTGTCGTACTTGAGCATCACCGACCAGTTGCGGCACTGGACGGCATCGCCCGGCACCTGCCCCGCGCAGGTGCCCTGCCCCGGCGAGTTGCCGGTGCCCGCGCCGTCGCGGCCGAACGAATACGCGGCGCCGAGCGTCACGCCGCGATAGGTGCCGACGTAGGTCACCGCGTTGTCGGCGCGGCCGTTAGGCACGTATGCGTCGAACGAGCCGAGCCCGTAGATGTCGGGGCCGATGATGTCCGCGCCCTGCAGCGCGAGATAGGTCATCGTGTACTGGCGGCCGAACGCGAGCGTGCCGAAGCCGCTCTTCAGCCCGACGAACGCCTGCCGCCCGAACAGCCGGCCGCCCTGGCCGAGATCGCCGCCGCGCACGTTGAAGCCGCTTTCGAGCGTGAATACCGCCTGGTAGCCGCCGCCGAGATCCTCGGTGCCGCGCAGGCCCCAGCGCGACGGCAGCTCGCCCGTCACGCCCGGCATGCGCACGACGTGGTCGCCGGCCGCGTTCGCGTGCGACACGAACTCGACGCCCGTATCGATGATCCCGTACAGCGTCACGCTCGACTGCGCGTGCGCGCCGGTCGCGGCGAGCGCGCATGCGCCGGCCGCCAGCAAGGCTTTGGTGTGCTTCATGGTGTTCGTCTCCAGACCTGTGTCGTAATCGCGCTCTACCGGCGCTCGTGGTTGAAATGGGAAGAAATCAGTCGTGCGCCTGCGGGCGCCGGATCAGCACCAGCGCAGCGACGGCGGCGACGAGCGTGACGGGAATGCTCGCGCCGATCACGACCGACGCGCTGCGGCCCATTGCGAGCAGTTCGGCGGCGGCGAGCGGCCCGACCACCGAGCCGAGGCGGCCGACGGCAACGGCGGAGCCGACGCCGGTGCCGCGCATCGCGGTCGGGTAATAGATCGCGGCCAGCGCATACAGCACCGACTGGCCGCCGACGACGAACATCCCGGCCGCGAACGCGGCGGCGGACAGCCACAGGAGTCCAGGTGCGATCGCCAGCGCTGCAAGCGACAGTACGATCCCAGCGTACATGCCACCGACCACGCGCGATGGACGCAAGCGGTCCATCGACATGCCGATGCCGAGCACGCCGAGGCCGCTGCCGATGTTGAAGAAGATCTGCACGATACCGGCCTGGCTGCGAGCGAGCCCCTTCGCGGCCATCAGCGACGGCAGCCAGTTCAGCAGGAAATACAGCACGATCAGCGTGCAGAAGTAGCTGAGCCACAACGCCAGTGTCGTGCCGGTGCGCGAGCCGCCGAACAGCGTCTGTCCGACGCTGGGGCGCGCCGCGCCCGATGCGCTGACGTCGAGGAACGCACGCGATTCGGGCAGCAGTGCGAGCAGCAGCGGCGCGAGCAGCAGCGGGCCGACACCCCCGACATAGAAAATGTGCCGCCATTCGGTGTCGCCTGCGAGCAGCACGCCGATCAGCGACGCGATCACGCCGCCGAACGGAATCCCGCAGTACATCACGGCCACCGCGCTGCTTCGCGAGCGTGCGTCGACCGCTTCCGACGACAATGCAATGAGGTTCGGCATCGCGCCGCCAAGGCCGAGGCCGGTCAGCGCACGAACGGCGACCAGCATCGCGAAGCTCGACACCTGCGCGGTCGCGATCGACAGCAGCCCGAACAGGCAGACCGACGCGATCAGCACGTGCTTGCGGCCAACCCGGTCGGCCAGCCAGCCGCCGAGCATCGCGCCCGGCAGCAGGCCGAACGTGCCCGCGCTGAACGCGAGCCCCATCTGTGAAACCGAGAGCCCGAATTCGTGGGCCATGCGCGGTGCCGCGACGCCGACCGACTGCAGGTCGAGCCCCTCGAGCAATGCGATCGCGAAACACAGGCCGAGCGTCGTCGCGACGGCCGGCCTTGCGGCAACGGAAGTGTCCATGTCGTCTCCTAACCGTGACTCGCGCGGCATACGCGGAACGCATGCGCGGTGTCCTTGCTTTATCGTGATCGGGTCTCGTCAATTTATCAGGTAACCTGATTAAGAACCCGAAAGAAAATCCCGTCGAGGGACGGGATGATTTAATAACAGGTAACCTGATATTTCAAGTGTCGCGAGCGCGGTGTTAACCCGCAACCCGTTCGCAACCCGGGCCACGCTGCGGCGTGGCCCGGCGCGGCCGGCGAAACCGGAACGAAAGACGCGGCGGCGTGCTCAGTCGCGCAGGTTGCGCACGAACAGTTCGAGCGTACGGTGAACCTGCGCGACGTCGTCGGCGCTCACGTCGTCGCCGAGCATCCGGCGTTCGAGCGGCCGCAGCACCTGCTCGCATTCGCGCAGGATTGCCGAGCCCTCGTCGGTCAGACGCAGCAGGATCACGCGGCCATGGCTGGGATCGGCCTCGCGCGTCACGAAGCCGCGGGCGGCCATCGCAACCATCACTTCGTTCGCGGATTGCGGCGTGATGAACGAGCGCACCGCGAGTTGCGCATTGGACAGCGCGCCGCGCGCCTCGAGCACCGACAGCGCCGTGTACTGCGCGAGCGTCACACCGAGCGGCGCGAGCGCATCGCTCATCTGGCGGCGCAGCAGCCGGTCGAGATTGCCGATCAGGTAGGTAAGCCGCTGCTGCGAACGCATGCGCGGCCTGGCTTCGCTGGCGCGGGCCGTGCGTTTCGTGCCGGCCGGTTTGACGGGTGTCGAGCTCATGAACGTGTCGGAAGGAGGATCGCGGGCCATCTTACCTCACGCGGTCCGTATATCGGCCCGCACGGCGGCTCGTGCCGGCCGGCGAGCCGCCCCGGGCCGTCCACGCCCGGCTCGGACGAACCTTATGCCGCGGCAGCCGGCAACGCCGCGCGGCAGCCCGCGTCCACCAGCGCGAGCCGGTGTGCGAATGCCGCGAGCGGATAGTCGAAGAAGTAGGTGCCGACCGCGCGCTTGCCCGCACGGAACGAATCGTCTCCCGGCGCATCGCCGACGATGCGCAGCGTGCGCGCCCACGCGAACGCGAGCAGCAGCCAGCCGACCAGCGCGAGATAGTCGTCCGCGACCCGGTAGGGCAGATCCGGATCGTGCTCGCTCGCGCGAATCACGCCGCCCGTCACGCGCTCGAGCTCCGCGCACAGCGTGGCGACGCGCGCCCCGGCGTCCCTCGCCCGCTCGTCCGCCGCCGCCTGGACGCTCTGCGCGGCTTCCGCGCGAATCAACTCGAGCAGCGCATGCAGCGCCTCGCCGCGATCCCCCAGCACCTTGCGCACCAGCAGATCGATCGCCTGGATCTCGTTGGTCCCTTCGTACAGCATCGACACGCGGCAATCGCGCACCGTCTGTTCGATCCCGTATTCGTGAACGTAGCCGTAGCCGCCGAATACCTGCAGCGCGTTCGACGCGGCCGCGAAGCCGTTCGCGGTGAAGAACGCCTTGGCAATCGGAGTGAGCAACGATGCCAGCCGCGACGCCGCGAGCCGTGCCGGCGGCTGCGGATCGTGCGCGGCGACGTCGAGCCAGTGCGCGATCCAGTAGCCGATCGCGCGCTCGCCTTCGACGATCGCCTGCGCATCGAGCAGGATGCGGCGGATCGCGGCATGTTGCGCGATCGGCGCCGCCCTGCCCTGCACGCGTTCGCGCGCATAGGCCGACGCGGCCTGCCACGCGCTCTGCGCATGCCCGACACCCTGCATGGCGACCTGCAGGCGCGCCGCGTTCATCATCACGAACATCGATGCGAGCCCGCGATGCGGCTCGCCGACGAGCCAGCCCGCGGCCGCGTCGAAACGCATCGTGCAGGTCGGGCTTGCCTTCAGCCCCATCTTCTTCTCGATGCCGTCGCACCAGACGCCGTTGCGCACACGGCCGCCCGGCGCGTCGAGCCACTTCGGCACGACGAACAGCGACAGCCCCTTCGTTCCCGCCGGCGCATCGGGCAGGCGCGCGAGCACGAGGTGCACGATATTGTCGGTCAGGTCGTGCTCGCCACCGGTGATGAACAGCTTGCTGCCGCTGATTCGGTAGCCGTCGGCGGCCGGGTCCGGCACTGCCTGCGTGCGCAGCAGGCCGAGATCGCTGCCCGCCTGTGGCTCGGTGATGCACATCGTCGTCAGCCACTCGCCGCTCGCGATCTTCGGCAGCACGTCGCGCTTCAGGCGCTCGCCGCCGTGCGCGCGCAGGCACGCCACCGCGCCGTGCGTGAGCCCCGGCGACATCAGCCACGCGTGGTTCGCCCCCGCGAGCATCTCCTGCAGCGCGACGTCGAGCAGATGCGGCAGCCCCTGGCCGCCGCAATCGGCGTCGAGCGCCAGCGTCGGCCAGCCGGCGTCGACGTAGTCGCGGTACGCATCGCGAAAGCCCGCCGGCATCGTCACTCCGGCACCGTCGAACCGGCAGCCCTCGAGATCGCCGGTCGAATCGAGCGGCGCGATGCGTTCGACCACGAAGCGGGCGGCTTCGTCGAGCACTTGCCCGGCAGTCGACAGGTCGAGCTCCGCCCAGTCGGGCACGCGGCGCCACAGCGCCGGCGCATCGAGCCATTCGCCGATCACGAACAGCATGTCGCGCAATGGCGCGCAATACGCGTTGCTCATCGCGCGCACCTCATGCCCGGCGCGCCGTGCCGGCGACGATCACGCCCGTGTCGGCCGCGCCCGGTTCGTACATCGCGTCGACCACTGCCGCACGGTGCATGAGTACCGCACGCTGGTTGATCGAGCCCTTGTCGGTGACTTCGCCGAGATCGAGCGAAGGCGGCGTATCGAGCACGCACAGCCGCGTGACGAACGTCGCGCTGCCGGTCGCATCGCGGTTCAGGCGCTCGAGCAGGTCCGCGAAGAACGCCCGCACCGCGGGCGCCTGCAGGACGGTGCGCACGTCGGCATCCGGTGCCACGCCGGCCAGGCGACGGCAATCGTCGACGCGCGGGAAGATCATCACGCCGACGTCGTCGCGGTTCATCCCCGTGACGACCGCGTCCTGCACGTACGGCGCGCCGTTCGATACGATCCGCGCGCGCATGGGCCCGACGCTCACGAAGGTACCGGACGATAGCTTGAAATCCTCCGCGATGCGCCCGTCGAACATCAAGCCGATCTCCGGCCGCGCGGGATCGACGAAACGCACTGCATCGCCGCTGCGGTAGTAGCCCTCCTCGTCGAATACCTCGCGCGCGTCGTCGCCGCTCGCGCGCCAATAACCGGCCATCACGTTCGGCCCGCGAAAGCGCGCCTCGAGCTTGCCGTCGACCGGCACCAGCTTCGCGTCGCAGCCGGGCGCGGGCAGGCCGATGTAGCCGGCCCCCGACACCGGCCCGGTGGTAAACATGCACGATGGCGCGGCCTCGGTCATCCCGAGGCCCGCCATGATCCGGATGCGCTCGCCGCAGTGCGCGAGCGTCACGCGCTCGAGCCGGTCCCACGCGGCCTGCGACAGTCCGGCGCCCGCGAAGAAATACATCCTCACGCGCGAGAAGAAGGTTTCGCGCAGCGCGGCATCCGTTTCGAGCGCCGCGGTCAGCTCTTCCCAGCCCTTCGGCACGTTGAAATACACGGTGGGCGCGATCTCGCGCAGGTTGCGCAGCGTCTCGCCGAACTTGCCGGCGACCGGCTTGCCGTCGTCGATGTACAGCGTGCCGCCGTTGTACAGCGCGATGCCGACGTTATGGCTGCCGCCGAACGTGTGATTCCACGGCAGCCAGTCGACCAGCACCGGCGGCTCCAGACCGAACTGCGGAAACGTCTCGAGCAGCATCTGCTGGTTGCTGCACAGCATCCGGTGCGTGGTCGGCACCGCCTTGGGCAGCCGTGTCGATCCCGACGTGAACAGGAATTTCGCGATCGTGTCGCCGGTGATCGCATCGTGCGCGGCATCGACGCTGCCCGGTGTCGTGTCGAGCAGCGACGAGAAACGCGTGACGCCGTCCATCCCGTCGGGTGCCGACACGACCACGCGCTCGACATCAGGCGGCACCGACGCGTCGAGCGCGGCACGAAACGCCGCGCCGTCCGACGCGAAGACCAGCCCCGGCGTGAGCAGGGCGAGCGCGTGGCGCAGCTTGCCGTAATCGCTCGACACGAGCGAATACGCGGGCGACAGCGGCGCATGCGGAATGCCGGCCCACATCGCGCCGAACGCGAGTTGCAGATGTTCGAGGTCGTTGCCCGAGAGGATCGCGACGGGCCGCTCGGCCGACAGCCCGCGATCGAGCAGCGCCTGGCCGATCGCGCGGGCGCGCTCGAGCATCTGCGCATACGTGATGCCGATCCACGTACCGTCGGGCCCGCGCCGCGCGACCAGCCAGCGGTCCGGATGCGCGCGCGCGCCGCTCGCGAGCCGGTCGGTCAGCCGGTGCGGGTACGCGCCGAGCGGGGTCGTCGCGCGCAAGGTCCAGCAGCCGTCACGTTGCACGATCTCCGGCGGCGCCGTGCCGATCGCCACGGGGCGATAGCCGGCGGGAACGCGCTGTGCGGCAGCCGCGTCGCGCAGTTGGGTCGGATCCGCATCCAAGTTCTGTCTCCGGTCGGTTCCGCCCCGCGCGCGTGCGCGCGCCGGGCGGAGACTTCATTGTGTCGTTGTCTTAACTGGGGCGCCGCGGCGCCCGGGACTGCTCAGATCGGGTAGTGACGCGGCGTGGTCTGGACCGTGATCCAGCGCAGGTCGGTAAACTCGGCGATCGACGCCTTGCTGCCGAACCGGCCGTAGCCGCTTGCCTTCATGCCGCCGAACGGCATCTGCGCCTCGTCGTGCACCGTCGGCCCGTTGATGTGGCAGATGCCCGATTCGATCTGCTTCGCGACCTGCATCGCGCGCGCGATATCGCGGCTGAACACCGCCGCCGACAGCCCGTACTCGCTGTCGTTCGCGGCCGCGAGCGCGGCGGCGTCGCCGTCGACGCGCTGCACGGTCACCACCGGCCCGAACGATTCGTCCGCATACAGCTGCATGTCGCGCGTGACACCGTCGACGATCGTCGGCTGCATCACCGCGCCGCTGACTTCACAGCCGAGCGGCAGCGCGGCGCCGTGCTCGCGCGCGTCGTCCACCATCGCCGCGATCCGCTGCGCGGCGGCCGCGCTTTCGAGCGTGCCCAGCACGGCGCCCGGCGCGGCCGGGTTGCCGGCCTTCAGCGTGCGTGCCTTCGCGACGAGACGTTCGACGAACGCATCGGCGACCTTGCGATCGACGATCACGCGCTCGGTCGACATGCAGATCTGCCCCTGGTTGAAGAACGCGCCGAATGCGACTGCCTCGACCGCCGCGTCGAGATCGGCGTCGTCGAGCACGAGCACCGGCGCCTTGCCGCCGAGTTCAAGCAGCGCCGGCTTCAGGTGCTGCGCGGCGAGCGTCGCGACGATGCGGCCGACGCGTGTCGAACCGGTGAAGTTCACGCGGCGCACCGCCGGGTTCGCGATCAGCCGCTCGACGATCGCCGGCGCATCCTGCGGCGCATGCGTGATCACGTTGACCACGCCGTCGCCGAGCCCTGCGTCGTGCAGCACGCTGCCGATCAGCCGGTGCACGCCCGGGCAACCCTCGGACGCCTTCAGCACCACCGTGTTGCCGCATGCGAGCGGCATCGCGAGCGCACGGGTCGCGAGAATCACCGGCGCATTCCACGGCGCGATCCCGAGCACGACACCGCACGGCTGGCGCACGGCCATCGCGAGGCTGCCGGGCACGTCCGACGGGATCACCGCGCCGTCGATCTGCGTGGTCATCGCGGCCGCCTCGCGCAGCATGTTCGCCGCGAGCATCACGTTGAAGCCGTACCAGTTCGCCATCGCACCGGTTTCCGCGCGGCCGGTTTCGATGAATTCGCCCGCGCGCGCGTCCATCCGGTCGGCCGCCGCGAGCAGCCGCCGACGGCGCTCGGTCGGCGCGAGCGCGGCCCACGCGGGGAATGCGCGCGCCGCTGCCGCGACCGCGGCGTCCGCGTCGGCAAGCGTCGCCGCGGCGGCGCGCGACGCCACCTGTCCCGTCGCCGGATCGATCCGGTCGAAGGTCCCGCCGTCCGACGCGCCGCGCGACACGCCGTCGATCAACAAACTCACTTCGTGCATTTCCGTGTCTCCACTCGGATCCGGTTGCGTGCGGCGGCGCGCGTCAGCGCTTGTACGCCTGCAGGCCCGGCTTGATGCTCTTGTCGTCGAGGAACTGCTTGAGGCCCTGCTCGCGCCCGCCTTCCGGATCGCGGTAGTTCGCCTGATCGAGCTTCGCGTACAGGTAGTCCTCGTTCTGCTCCCAGGTCAGTTCGCGGCAACGCTTGAAGCCGTGCTTCGCGTTACGGATCACGACCGGGTTCTTGTCGAGCAGCTTCGCGGCCAGCGCGCGCACCTCGTCGCGCAGCTGCGCGCGCGGCACGCTCTTGTTGACGAGCCCCATCTGCGCGGCCTGCGGGCCGGTGAAGGTGTCGCCGGTCATGATGTAGTAGAGCGCCTGGCGATGTCCCACGGTGTCGGCCATCGCCTTGCTGACGAGGTTGCCCGGCGGGATGCCCCAGTTGATTTCCGACAGGCCGAACACCGCTTCGTCGGCCGCGATCGCGAGGTCGCACGCGACGAGCGGCGAGAAGCCGCCACCGAAGCACCAGCCGTTGACCATCGCGATCGTCGGCTTCGCATACATGCGCAGCAATTGCCACTGCCAGCGGCTCGCGTCGCGGCGAATCTTTTCCTGCAGGATTTCCGGGCCCGCGTCGACTTCGCGGAAATACTCCTTCAGGTCCATCCCGGCCGTCCAGGCGTCGCCCTCGCCGGTCAGCACGAGCACCTGCGCCTCGGCATCGAGTTCGATCGCCTCCAGCACGTCGATCATCTCCGCGTTCAGCGTCGGGCTCATCGCGTTGCGCTTGTCCGGACGGTTCAGCGTCACCCATGCGATCCCGCCCTCGACCTCGACCTTCACCGTTTTCCAGCGCCCTTCGTAACCCATTTTCGTTCTCCAATGACGATGCCGCCCTGTGCGACTCGCGACCAATTTACTATCAGGTAACCTGATATGTAAAGTAGAATGGAAGCGGCTCCGGACAAACCCCTAAACGAGCCCGGACAGCCGATTTCGCGCCGTGCCGGCCGACGAATCACGACATGAGGAGACACGCTTGGACATCGACAACCTGATCGCCATCGACACGCACGTGCACGCCGAAGTGTCGTGCTGCCAGCCGCCGGACCTGTTCGCGAAGGCATTCGACGACGCGGCCGACAAGTACTTCGGCACCGTGCTGAAGCAGGGCCGTCGGCCGACCATTCCGGAGACGATCGCGTATTACCGCGAGCGCCGGATCGGCTTCGTGATGTTCACCGTCGACTGCGAGACGAACATCGGCCGGCGGCGCATTCCGAACGAGGAAATCGCGCAATTCGCGCAGGACAACGCCGACGTGATGATCGCGTTCGCGAGCATCGACCCGCACAAGGGCCGCTTCGGCGCGCGCGAGGCGCGCCGCCTGATCGACGAGCATGGCGTGAAGGGCTTCAAGTTCCACCCGACGATGCAGGGATGCTTCCCGAACGACCGGCTCGCATATCCGATCTACGAGGTGATCGCGGAATACGGGTTGCCGGCCGTATTCCACAGCGGGCATTCGGGGATGGGATCGGGGATGCGCGGCGGCGGCGGGCTGCGTCTGAAGTATTCCGAACCGATTCACCTCGACGACGTCGCGGCCGACTTCCCGGACATGAAGATCGTGATCGCGCACCCGTCATGGCCGTGGCAGGAGCAGGCGCTGTCGATCGCGCTGCACAAGCCGAACGTCTACATCGACCTGTCGGGATGGTCGCCGAAGTACTTCTCGCCGGAGCTGGTGAAATACGCGAGCACGCTGCTCAGGCACAAGGTGCTGTTCGCGTCCGATTTTCCGCTGATCCGGCCGGACCGCTGGCTCGAGGATTTTCAGGGTGCCGGGTTCCGGCCCGACGTGCATTCGCTGATTCTGAAAGACAACGCAGTCGCGTTGCTGGGGCTGCAGGCCGCGCAGCAGTCGTGACCCGTCCGGCCGTGACGGCGCCGGCAGCGCGCGGCGGCGCGACCGACCGCGCAGCCGCCCGCACCGGCGCGCTCAGTTCGCGGGCTTGCCCGCGAATCGCGCGGTCGGCAACCCCGCGTAGCGCGTCCGGGCGACGAACACGCCGCCGGCATCGGCATCGCTCGCCAGCGCGTCGTCGCTCAACCCGACACGCGCGCTCGTCACGTACAAGCGGCCTTCACCGTCGATTGCGACGCAGCTGGGCTGCGCGGTCGGCACGGCCACGCGATCCGTCTCGACGCCATCGGGCCCATAACGCACCACCCGCCGGCCGCCCCACTGCGCGTTCCACAGCCCGCCGTCGCGATCCATCGTCGAGCCGTCCGGGTCGCCGTCGGCATCGGTCAGTCGCGCGAACGGCCGCACGTTGGCCACGTCGCCGCCCGCGCGGTAATCGCAGACGAGAATCTCGCGCACCATCGAATCGCAGAAATGCATCTTCGCGCCGTCCGGCGAGAACGCGATGCTGTTCGCGATCGCGGCCGCCGGCAATGCAAGCCGTTCGAGCGTGAGGTCCGGATTGAGCCGGTAGAAGCCGCCGACCGCGCGCGGCGGATCGCCGCCTTCGTCCTTCATCCCGAACACGAACGCGCCGAACGGATCGCAGCGGCCGTCGTTCAGCCGCGTCGGCAGGTCGGATTCGACGTCGACGATCCGCGTGAATTCGCCGCTGCGCAGATCGAAGAACGCGAGATGCGTCGCAAGCCCGACCAGCAGCACGTCGGGATCATGCGTGAGCGCGAAGCACGCGAGCCGTTCGGGCATCGGCCACTGTGCGAGGTCCGAGCCGTCCGCGCGGCAGCGCCACAGCCGCGCGCCTTCGATGTCCGTCCAGTACAGCGCGTGCGTCGCGTCGCACCACGTCGCGCCTTCGCCGAGCGTGTTGCGGCTGTCGACCAGCAGCGCCGCCGCCGTGCCCGGATGAGTCTGTTGCATGCCGTCTCCCGATGTCTTTCGCATTCGCAGGCGGCCGCGCGTTCGTCAGGGTCAGATCTTCATCGCGCGCCGCTGGTTGCGACGATACTGGTCGAACAGCACCGCGAGCAACAGAATTCCGCCGCGTATCAGATATTGGTAAAAGGTCGGCACGTTCAGGAGGCTCATCGCGTCCTGCACGGAGCCCATGATCAGCACGCCGACCAGCACGCCGGAGATCGTCGCGACGCCGCCCGTCAGCGACACGCCGCCGAGCACGCACGCGGAGATCACGCCGAGCTCGAGGCCGACCGACGTCTTCGGGTCGCCGAGGCTCATCCGCGACGCGAGCATCACGCCGGCGAAGCCGGTCACGAGCCCCTGCAGCACGAACACCGCGATCTTGATGCGCATCACCGGCAGCCCCGCGAGCAGCGCGGCCTCGCCGTTGCCGCCGACCGCCAGCACGTTCTTGCCGAACACGGTCTTGCGCAACAGGAAGCCGAACACGACGAAGCCGACGATGTTGCTCCAGATCGGATACGAGATGCCGAGGAACGAGCCGCCGCCGAGATCGAAGAAGCGCTCCTCGGAGATCATCACCGCGTCGCCGTTCGACGTGATGAACGCGAGCCCGCGCACGACTTCCATCATCGCGAGCGTGACGATCAGAGAGTTGATCCGCCAGCGCGCGATCAGCACGCCGTTCACGAGCCCGACCGCACCGCCCGCGAGCACGCCGGCGGCGATGCCGAGCACGACGCTGTGCGTCGCGGTGATCAGCGTCGACGCGACGACGCCCGAGAACGCGACGATCGACGCGACCGACAGGTCGACTTCGCCGAGCGCGAGCACGAACATCATCGTCACCGCGATCGAGCCGATCAGCGTGACCGACAGGAGCAGGCCCTGGATGTTGCGCGGCGTGAGGAAGTCCGGCACGGTCAGCGACAGCGTCGCGAACAGCACGAGAAACACCATCACGATGCCGGAGCGGTTGATCAGTTGCCACACGCCGCCGCGCGCTCGCGCGGGCGCGGCTGCGGCATCGGGGGACGGGGAAGTGCGTTGGGGTTGCATTGCCTGGCTCATAACGTTTGCTTTCCGGTTGACTGCAGGCCGCTAGCGCGGCAGCGCGAGCTTGATCAGCGCGTCGGGCGTCGCCTGCGCCTTCGCGACCTCGCCCGCGATCCGTCCTTCCTTCATCACGATGACGCGGTCCGCCACGCCGATCACCTCGGCCAGATCGCTCGACACGATGATCACCGTGCGGCCCGCTTCCGCGAGTTCGTAGAACAGGTTGTAGATTTCCGCGCGCGCGCCGACGTCGATGCCGCGCGTCGGCTCGTCCATCAGGAACACGTCGATGCGCTCGGCCAGCCAGCGCGCGAGCACGACCTTCTGCTGGTTGCCGCCCGACAACGCGCCGATCGGCGTCTCGCCGTCGCGGGTCTTGATCGCGAGCCGCTCGATGTATTGCTGCGCCAGCTCGCGTTCGCGCCGCGCGTCGAGCAGCACGCGCGCCGGGCTGAAATGACGGCGCGCGCTGATGTTCAGGTTGTCGGCCACCGACGCGATCGCGACGATGCCTTCCTGCTTGCGGTCCTCGGGGCACAGCGCGATGCCGGCGCGCACCGCGTGCCGCGGGCTCGCGAACGCCACGCGCTTGCCGCCCAGCTCGACATGCCCGCCCGTGGGCCGTGCCGCGCCGTACAGCAGCTTCATCAGCTCCGAGCGGCCCGCGCCGACGAGCCCGAAGAAGCCGACGATCTCGCCGCGCCGCGCGGCGAACGACACCGGCTCGGACAGGCCGGGCCCGACGAGCCCCTTCGCCTCGATCAGCACGTCGCCTGGCGTGCGCGGCCGGTAGCCGTACACGTCCTCGATCGAGCGGCCGACCATGCAGCCGATCAGCCGGTCGCGATCAAGGTCGGCGACCGATTCGAACGTCTCGATCCGGCGGCCGTCGCGGAACACCGTCACGCGATCGCACAGCGCGTCGACTTCCTCCATGCGGTGCGTGACGTAGATGATCGCGCGGCCCTCGGCGCGCAGCGAACGGATGATGCGGAACAGCTGCGTCGTCTCGCGCGCGGACAGCGAGCTCGTCGGTTCATCGAACGCGATCACGCGTGCGTCGCGCATGAGCGCCTTGCCGATCTCGATCATCTGGCGCTGGCCGATCGACAAATACTTCACCGGGATGTCCGGGTCGATGTGCTCGCCGAGCCGCTCCAGCGCATCGAGCGCGCGCACGGCAAGCGCGCGCTCGTCGACCACGCCTAGCCGGCTCGGCAGCTGGCCGAGCATCAGGTTCTCGGCGACCGTCAGCTCGGGTACCAGATGCAGCTCCTGGTAGATGATCGCGATGCCGGCCTCGAGCGCGGCGCGCGTCGACGCGAAGCGCTGCACCGCGCCGTTCAGCGTCAGCGTGCCGGCCTGCGGCTGGTTCACGCCGGACAGCACCTTCAGCAGCGTCGACTTGCCCGCGCCGTTCTCGCCCATCAGCCCGTGCACCTCGCCCGCGCGCACCGACAGCGACACGCCGTCGAGCGCGCGCACGCCCGGGAACGTCACCGTAATGCCGTCGAGCGCGAGCAGCGCGCCGCCGGGCGTGGCCACGTCGTCGTGGCGCGAACTGGCCGTCATCATCTGCATCGTCATCGCGTCGTCGCCCCGCACGTTCAGATGCCGAGTTCGGCGCGCACGGCCTGCCAGTTCGCGCGCGTCATCAGCTTGCCGCTCGTCTGCGTGTCGGCCGGCGGCGTCTTGCCGTTGCGGATCCAGTCGACGAGGTTCTGCGTGCTGTCCTTGCCGTGATTCGTCGAGCTGACCGCGATCGTTCCGTAGAAGCCGGTCGGCTCCTTCTTCTGGAACTCGGCGAACGCCTCGCCCGCGCCATTGATGCCGACGCCGATCACGTCCGCGGCCGGGATGTGCAGCTGTTCGGTCGCGCGTACCGCGCCGAGCACGGTTTCCTCGTTCAGCGCGTAGACCACCCACTTCTTGATGTTCGGATGGCGCGCAAGCACGGGCGCCGCCGCGCTGAAGCCGCCTTCGTCGTCGGTCGTCTTCTGCGGCGCGTCGAAGATGTTTTCCTTGCGGAAGCCGTTCGCGAGCAGCGCCTGCGTCGCGCCGTCGGTGCGCAGCTTCGCGGTCGGCAGCTCGTAGTTGGTGACGCGCAGCGCGCCGACTTCCTCAGGCTTCCAGCCGCGCCGCTTCATCTCGTCGGCGATCGCCTGACCGACCTGGTTGCCGATCTTGGTCGCCGACATCCCGAGGTGCGGCACGTTCGGCAGCGGCTTGCCGGTCGAGTCGACGAGCTGGTCGTCGACCGTCACGAACTTCATGTTGTAGCGCTTCGCGCGCGACGCGATCGCCGGCCCGAGGCGCACGTCGGGTGCGCAGATCACGAAGCCCTGCGCGCCTTGCGAGCCGAGATTGTCGATCGCGGCGAGCACCTTCTCGCCGTCCGGCGTGCCGATCTTCACGACCGAGAAGTTCTCCTTCTGGCCGAGCGCGGACGCCGCGTTCTGCTCGTTGATGAACCATGCCTGCTCGGGCATCTTCACCAGGAAGCCGATCTTCAGCGGCGCGTCGGCGTGCGCGGCGCCCTGCATCCCGAGCGGCGCGAGGCAAAGCGCGGCCAGCAGCGCGCGCAGCGTGTGGCGGCGGATCGTGTGGGTCGTGCGGTTCATGCGGTGTCTCCTTGTCTGTTGGCTTGGGTCTTCAACTCTCGTCGTGCGCGTCTCGTCGTGCGCGGTCGCGCTCGCGGCGGCACGGTGTCAGCGGCCGAACGCGTCGGTCCCGACGCGCCGGCCGAACAGGAATGCGTCGGCGACGAGCCGCAACGGCCGCACGTCGACGTCGCTTGCGCCGCGCGCGATCAGCGCGCGGAACTGCGCATACAGCGCCGGGTACTCGCGCTGCGGCCCGAGCTCGACCGGCTCGCCCGCAATCGACAATTGCGCGCCGCCGCGGCTGATCGCGAGCACGCCGTCCGAGGTGTCGACCGCGATCTCCCATTGCTCGACGGGGCCGTGCCGCCAGTCGAATTCCGCGCGCACGGGCACGCCGTGCGTATCGGCGCATTCGAGGTCGGCCGCAATCGGCATCTGCGCGTCGCTCGGCACGTAGAGCGTCGCCTCGCGCAGCACGAGCTCGCGCGGCAGAATCCGCGTAACGATCGACAGCGCGTTGATGCCGGGATCGAACACGCCGAGGCCGCCGGGCTCCCAGATCCACTGCTGGCCCGGATGCCAGCGCCGCACGTCTTCCTTCCAGCGCACCTGGACCGCACGGATCGTGCGCGTCGCGAGCCACGCGCGCGCCGGTTCCACCGCGCTCGCGCAGCGCGAATGCCAGGTCGCGAACAGCGTGAGGCCGCGTTCGCGCGCGAGCGCGTCCAGCGCGGCCACTTCGCCGAGCGTCGCACCCGGCGGCTTCTCGAGCATCACGTGCTTGCCGGCCTCGAGCGCGGCACGTGCCTGCGCGTAGCGCACCTGCGGCGGCGCGCACAGCGACACGGCGTCGAGCTCGGGCTCGGCGGCCAGCAGCGCGCCCAGGTCCTGGTAGTTGCGCACGCCGTCGACTTCCGCATGACGACTCGCGCACGCGGTCAGCACGAAACCCGGTTCGGCGGCGATCGCCGGCAAATGCTGGTCGCGCGCGATCTTGCCGATCCCGATCACGCCCAGTGAAATCACGTCGCTCATCTGCGTTTCTCCTTCGCCACTTGCTCAGTGCGCCCAGCGCAGCACGAGCGGATCGAGCCGGCGCGCGATCGCGAGCAGCTCCGCGCGCGTGTCCGGGTGCAGTTCCGGCATCGGGTGCCGTGGCCGCTCGCACGCGATCACACCGCCGGCGCGCATCAGCGCCTTCGCGGTGAGGATCCCGGACTGGCGGTTCTCGTGATTGATCAGCGGCAGCCACGTCTGATAGCGCGCGAACGCCTCGTCGTGCCGCCCTTCGCGGAATGCTTCGAGGATCGGCCGGATGCCGTCCGGAAAGCCGCCGCCGGTCATCGCACCGGTCGCGCCGGCATGCAGGTCGGCGAGCAGCGTGATCGCCTCCTCGCCGTCCCACGGCCCTTCGATCGCGTCGCCGCCGAGCCGGATCAGCTCGCGCAGCTTGTTCGCCGCACCCGGCGTCTCGATCTTGAAGTACGCGACCTGCTCGATCTCGCGCGCCATGCGCGCGAGGAACGGCGCGGACAGCGCGGTGCCGCTCGCGGGTGCATCCTGGATCATGATCGGGATGTCGATCGCGTCCGACACGCGTGCGAAGAACTCGAAGATCTGCGCTTCGGGCACGCGGAACGTCGCGCCGTGATACGGCGGCATCGCCATCACCATCGCCGCGCCGAGCTGCTGCGCGCGCAGGCTGCGCGCCGCGCACACCTGCGTGCCGTAGTGCGACGTCGTGACGATCACCGGCACGCGGCCGGCGACGTGTTCGAGGATCGTGCGCGTGAGCACGTCGCGTTCGTCGTCGGTGACCGCGAACTGCTCGGAGAAGTTCGCGAGGATGCACAGCCCGTCCGAGCCCGCGTCGATCATGAAGTCGACCGCGCGCTTCTGGCTCGCGAGGTCGAGCTCGCCGGTCTCGGAAAACGTCGTCGGGACGACGGGGAAGATGCCGCGATAGCGCGGCGTGCTGCTCGATGTCATGGTTCGGTCCTGCGTCGGTCGAAGCGGCGTTCAGCCGGAAAACACGGGGTTCAGGATTCGCCGGCGAATGTGCCCGCGGCCGGCTCGGGCGCGCGCAGCGCGGCGCGCACCACGAACGTCATCAGCACCGCGAACAGCAACGTCGCCGCGAGGAAGTACAGGCCGGCCGCGAGGCTGCCGGTCGACGCCTTGATCAGGCCGATGCCGTACGGCCCCAGGTAGCCGCCGAGATTCGCGAGCGAATTGATCGCGGCGATGCCGACCGCCGCGCTCGTGCCGGTGAGGAATTCGCCGGGCAGCGCCCACACGACGGCCTGGATCGAATACAGCGAGAACGCGGTCAGGCAGATGAACAGGAACTGCAGCGCCGGTTCGCGCACCCACGCGCTCGCGCCCATCGTCACGGCGGCGGCCGCCGACACGACGACGATGTGCCAGTAACGCTCGCGCTTGCGATCCGAATGACGCGGCACGACGAGCAGGCCGACCACCGCGAACAGGTACGGCACCGCGGACAGCATCCCCGTCGCCGCATCGCCGGTGCCGAACGCGTGGATGATCGTCGGCAGCCACAGCGACAGCCCGTAGATGCACAGCGGAAACGGCAGGAACAGCGCGGCGAGCAGCAGTACGCGGCGGTCGCGCAATGCGGCGAGCGGATTGCCGTGCGAATCGGGGCGATACGTGTCGCGATCGGCGGCGAGCTGCCGCGCGATCCAGCGGCGCTCGTCGTCGTTCAGCCAGCGCGCATGCGCGGGCGATTCGGGCAGCAGCCGCAGCGTGGGCCACGCGAGCAGCACGGCCGGCAGGCCGCTGACGACGAACAGCGTCTGCCAGTCCGACAGGCCGAACAGCCCGTGCGTCGACAGCAGCCAACCGGCGAGCGGGCCCGTCACGATGCCGGCGAGCGGCTGCGCAAGGACGAGCAGCCCGATCACGCGGGCACGGTCGCGCATCGGGAACCATTGCGTGAGGAAGTACAGGATGCCGGGATAGAGGCCGGCTTCCGCCGCGCCGAGCAGGAAGCGCAGCGCGTAGAAGCTGGCCGGCCCCTGTACCAGCGCCATCGCCATCGTGATCACGCCCCACGTCGCGAGGATGCGTGCGAACCAGACGCGCGCGCCGAAGCGTCCGAGCGCGAGGTTGCTCGGCACCTCGCACAGGAAGTAGCCGATGAAGAACAGTCCGGCGCCGAGTCCGTACGCGGCATCGCCGAGGCCGATCGCCGCGTTCATGTGCAGCTTCGCGAAGCCGACGACGGTACGGTCGACGTAGGCGACCACGTAGATCAGCGCGAGGAACGGCACGAGCTTGCGCGTGAGCAGGCGGGTCAGTTGCCGTTCGTCGACGGCTGCCGGCGACTCGGACTGGTCCGCCACGGCGTGCGCGGGGGGGTACTGCGTCGTCATCTTGTCTCCTGTCGGCCACCGTTAGCGCTTTAGCGCTTACGGGGGCCCCATGCTTCGCGGTCGGCGTACGTTGGCGCTTTAGCGCTTACGTACGCCCCATGCTTCGCGGTCGGTCACCGTTAGCGCTTTAGCGCTTACGGGGGTCCCATGCTTCGCGGTCGGCGTACGTTGGCGCCTTAACGCTTACGTACGCCCCAAGCTTTACGGTCGGCCTACGTTGGCGCTTTAGCGCTTGCGTACGCCCCATGCTTTGCGGTCGGCCCGCATTAGCGCTTTAGTGCTTGCGTGCCCCCCATGCTTCGCGCTCGACCACGGCCGGCGCGTCACTCGTTTCCCTCAGGCCCCGCCGCGGTCCGCGTCCCTGCACGGCTATGCGCCGCTCAATGCGAATGGCTCGGCACGTCCGCGCCGCGCGTGCCGACCAGGAAGTCGAGGTCGCACCCCTCGTCGGCCTGCAGCACGTGATCGATATACAGCCGCGCATAGCCGCCCTTGCCGAGCTGCCCGGCCACGCCCGGCGCCGCGGTCGGATCGACGTCCGACAGGCGCCGCTGCAGTTCGTCATCCGAAATGTCCAGATGCAGCGTGCCGGCCTCGCAGTCGAGCTCGATCCAGTCGCCGTTGCGCACGGCGGCCAACGGGCCACCCGCGGCCGCTTCCGGCGCGACGTGCAGCACGACCGTGCCGTACGCGGTGCCGCTCATCCGCGCATCCGAGATCCGCACCATGTCCTTCACGCCCTGGCGCAGCAGCTTCGGCGGCAGCCCCATGTTGCCGACCTCGGCCATCCCCGGATAACCGCGCGGCCCGCAGTTCTTCAGCACCAGCACCGAGCTCGCGTCGACGTCGAGTGCTTCGTCGTTGATCGTCGCCTTGTAGTGATCGAGATTCTCGAACACCACCGCGCGGCCGCGATGCTTCAGCAGCTCGGGGCTCGCCGCCGACGGCTTCAGCACCGCGCCGCGCGGCGCGAGATTGCCGCGCAGGATGCAGATCCCGCCGTCGGCGATCAGCGGCCGGTCGAGCGGGCGGATCACCTCGTCGTCGTAGTTCGGCGCTTCGCGCACGTTGTCCCACAGCGACTTGCCGTTGACCGTCAGCGCGTCCGGGTGCGGCAGCAGCCCGCCTTCGCCGAGCCGGCGCAGCACGGCCGGCAGCCCGCCCGCGTAATAGAACTCCTCCATCAGGAAGCGCCCCGACGGCATCAGGTCGACGATCGTCGGCGTGTCGCGGCCGATGCGCATCCAGTCCTCGAGTTCGAGCGGCACGCCGATGCGGCCCGCGATCGCCTTCAGGTGGATCACCGCGTTGGTCGAGCCGCCGATCGCCGCGTTCGCGCGGATCGCGTTCTCGAATGCGGCACGCGTCAGGACCTTCGACAGCACGAGCCCTTCGAGCGCCATCTCGACGATGCGGATGCCCGACATGTGCGCGAGCACATAGCGGCGCGAATCGACCGCCGGAATCGCCGCGTTGTGCGGCAGCGCGACGCCGAGCGCCTCGGCCATGCACGCCATCGTCGACGCGGTGCCCATCGTGTTGCAGGTGCCGGCCGAGCGCGACATGCCGGCCTCGGCCGACAGGAAGTGGTGCAGGTCGATCTCGCCCGCCTTCAGCGCTTCATGCAGCTGCCACACGGCCGTGCCCGAGCCGATGTTCTTGCCTTCGAGCTTGCCGTTCAGCATCGGCCCGCCCGACACGACGATCGCCGGCACGTCGCAGCTCGCCGCACCCATCAGCAGCGCGGGGGTCGTCTTGTCGCAACCGGCGAGCAGCACGACCGCGTCGATCGGGTTGCCGCGGATCGCTTCCTCGACGTCCATCGACGCCAGGTTGCGCGTGAGCATCGCCGACGGCCGCAGGTTCGATTCGCCGTTCGAGAACACCGGGAACTCGACCGGGAACCCGCCCGCCTCGGAGATCCCGCGCTTCACGTGCTCCGCGAGCTTGCGGAAGTGCGCGTTGCACGGCGTCAGTTCGGACCACGTGTTGCAGATGCCGATGATCGGCCGGCCGTCGAACTCGTGATCGGGGATGCCCTGGTTCTTCATCCAGCTCCGGTACATGAAGCCGTTCTTGTCGTTGGTGCCGAACCATTGGGTGGAGCGCAGCCTGGGTTTCGTTGCCGACATCGTCAGTCCTGTGGTGACGGGATACCGGCGCAGTCTAGGCAGAATTTTGATAACTGGCTAATGACGTTTTAGGCGATTATGATATCGATTCCGATATCGATATAAACCCGTACGATGCCCGAAGCCAGCCCGTGGGGAAACCGCAGCCGCCTGAAGACGCGCCAGCTCCTGCTGGTCGTCGCGCTCGCCGACGAAGGCAGCATCCACCGCGCGGCGGCCGCGCTGAGCATGACGCAGCCGGCCGCGTCGAAGCTGCTGCGCGAGCTCGAGGAATCGATCGGCGCGGTGCTGTTCGAGCGGCTGCCGCGCGGGATGCGGCCGACGCTGTACGGCGACGCGCTGATCCGCCACGCGCGCGCGGCGCTCGGCAGCCTCGACCAGGCGCGCGAGGAGCTGGCCGCGCTGAAGGCCGGCCATCTCGGGCACGTGGCGGTGGGCGCGATCACGTCGCCGGGGCTGCGGCTCGTGCCGCCGGCCGTCGCGGCCGTCAAGGGAACGCATGCGAACGTGCGCGTGTCGGTGACGATCGACACGAGCAACGCGCTGCTCGAACACCTCGCGCAGGACAAGCTCGACATCGTGCTCGGCCGGCTGTCCGCCGAACACGACAAGCTGCACCTGCGCTACGAGCCGCTAACCGGCGAGCCGGTCGCCGCGGTCGTGCGGCCGGGCCATCCGCTGCTCGCGCAGGCGCCGCTGTCGCTCGCCGATGTGCAGCGCGCCGCGTGGGTCATGCCGCCGGCCGGCAGCGTGCTGCGTCACCGCTTCGAGCTCGTGTTCCAGCGCGCGAGCCTGGCGCCGCCCGCGAACGTGGTCGAGACGGCGGCGCTGCTGTTCATCACGCAGCTGATCGAGCAGAGCGACATGATCGCGGTGCTCGCGGAGGACGTCGCGCTGTACTACGCGCGCCACGGGATCGTCACGGTGCTGCCGCTGGAGATGGATTGCCGGATGGACGATTTCGGGATCATCACACGCACGGACCGGCTGCCGTCGCCGGCTGTCGAGGTGATGGCCGATGCGATTCGGGCGGCGGCGCGGGAGGTGTACGGGGTCGTGTTGTGAGGCGACGCGGCCCGGTTTCGTCGAGCCTGCTCGCCTGTCGAAAGACACGCGTGCGCTCGCGTCCCGCGTTTCGGTTACGCCCGGTACGCAGCGAACCCCGCCCGTTCCACGGCATGCATCACGCTTCCGCGACCTCGATCACCGGCTCGCACCGGATCGGGAAGTTCACGGAGTTCGCCACATAGCACTTCGCATGCGCGTCATGATGCAGCCGCTCGGCGAGCGCACGATCGTCGCCCGCCTGGATCGTCACGCGCGGATGCAGCACGATTTCGGTGAAGCGCCCCGGCCCGGGGCTGTCGAGCATCGTCCCTTCCGCGTCATCCACATACGCCAGCACGCGGATCCCCGCATCGGAACACAGATGCAGATACCAGAGCTTGTGACACGCCGAGGCCGACGCGAGCAGCAAGTCTTCCGGATTCCAGCGCGCCGCGTCGCCGCGGAACGCCGCGTCCGACGAGCCCGGAATGTCCGGCTTCGAACCCGCGCGGATCACGTGATCGCGGCCGTATTCGCGATACCCCGACGTGCCGGTTCCCCGGTTGCCGGTCCACTCCACTGCCACGCGGTACTTGTGTTCGCCATGCGCCATCTCGCTCTCCTTCGATATCGGAACGTGAGGCCGTCATTGTGGCACCGGAATGTCATTTGGTATACCATTATTCCAAAATGAGGAGCACGGGAACATGGAAGCCAGACTCGATTCGACGGCGGACGCGGTGGCTGCATCGTTGCGGGAGATGATCATCAACGGCGAGTTGCAGGCAGGCGAGCGGCTCGTCGAGCGCGACCTCGCCGAACGCTTCGGCATCAGCCGGATTCCGATGCGCGAGGCGATCCAGCGCCTCGAACGCGAAGGATTGCTGGATATCTTCAGGAATCGCGGCGCGGTCGTGCGGATGCTGAGCGCATCCGACGTGCAGGAGATCTACGACATGCGCGCGCTGCTCGAAGGCGACGCGATCTACCGCAGCGTGAAGCGGCTCGACGACGAAACACTCGCGCGCGCCGAACTCGTGCACAGGCTGCTCGGCGAATCGAACGTGCCGCGCCGGCAAGGCGAGCTGAACCGCGAATTCCATGCGCTGCTGTACTCGTGCTGCGGCAACGAGCGGCAGTTGAAGGCGATCGCGGAGCTGCGCAGCCAGGTCGAGCGCTACGAGCGACTGCAGGCGACGTTGCTCGCGGATACGCCGTCATTCCAGGTCGAGCATGAGGAAATCCTGCAAGCGTGCCGCGAACGCAATGCACGTGGCGCCCGCGCGATGACGGTCGCGCACCTCGATTCGGCCCGACGCATCGTGATGCGGCTCGTCGAGGACGATCTGCGCCTTGGGGCGTGATCGAGCCACTCGTGTGATTCCATCTACCGGCCCGCGGCCGGCCTCTACTCAGGCTTAGCCCGTCGGCTTCGGCTTCGGCTTCGGCTTCGGCTTCGGCTTCGGCTTCGGCTTCGGCAAGCATGACACTACGCGACGCGCCCCGCGTGGCCGCCTTCTCCCGCTAAGCCATCGCGCACCGCCCCCGTCGTCCCTCGCACCACCAGCCGCGGCACCGACGCCGTCCGCACGCGCGATGCATCGTCGACCTGACCGCCCGCCTCGCGCAACGCGTTGAGCAGTTCGACCGCGAGCCCCGCGGCCTCGGCGGTCGGAATCGCGACGGTCGTCAACGTAGGACGCGTATCGCTCGCCAGATGAATATCGGTGATGCCGACGATCGACAGATCGTCGGGCACACGCCGGCCGCGATCGGCGGCCGCATGCAGCGCGCCGATCGCGGGCAGGTCGTTGGTCGCGACCAGCGCGGTCAGCCCGGGATGAGCGTCGAGCAGCCGCCCGGCCGCACGCACGCCGCCTTCGATCGAATCGGGCTCGGCCGCGACGATCGACGCGTCGAGCCCCGCTTCGCGCATCACATCGACGAAGCCGTCGTAGCGCGCCGCCTGCACACCGCTCGCCGAGCCGCCGACGATCACACCAATGGACTTGTGCCCGAGCTCGACCAGATGCCGCGTCGCAATCCGCCCCGCCTCGCGAAAATCCACCGCGACGCACGGCAAGCCTTCGGGCGGCGCATCGGGCCGCTCCCACAGACACAGCACGACCGGCACGCCGCGCCGCGCGACGTCGACCAGATCCGGCAGGTGCAGGTTCGCGTTGGTCACGAGAATCCCCTCGGAAATCGTGCCGGCGATCTGGTCGAGATACGCGCGCCCCTGCAACGGATCTTCGTTCGTATTGCAGACGATCAGGAATTGCCCGTTGCGCCGCACCGCGCGCTCGACCGCGAGCGCGAACTCCGGATAGAACGGGTTCGCGATGCTCGACACCATCAGCGCGACCGTCGGCGCGCGCCCTTCAGCCAGCGCCCGCGCGGCCAGATGCGGCCGGTAGCCGAGCGCCTGCACCGCTTCGAGCACCCGCGCGCGGGTGGCTTCGCCGACCCGGCCGCGGTTGCGCAGCACGTTCGAGACCGTCGCGGCCGTCACGCCGGCGCGACGGGCCACTTCATCCAGTGTCGCCATGATTTGCCCACTATATGAGACGTCGATCCAGTATTTGCTTCGCTCACCGAAGCGGCGCACTATCGCCGCACACCCTGCCGCCCGACCGACGGGCGCGACTCGGCCGCGATCGCGATCGGCTCTTTTTTTGATCGCGTTGCTTAAGCGCTTAAGCATCGACGAAGGCGCATTAGAACATGGAGCGGAGACAATGGCGAGCATCTCGATGCGACGCGTGCAGAAAGCCTATGGCGAGCACGCGCCGGTCATTCGCGACGTCGATCTGGAGATCGGCGCGCACGAGTTCTGCGTGTTCCTCGGCCCGTCCGGCTGCGGCAAGTCGACCCTGCTGCGGATGATCGCGGGCCTCGAGGACCTGAGCGACGGCGAGCTGTCGATCGACGGCCGCCGCGTCGACGACGTGCCGGCCGCCGAGCGCGGCGTCGCGATGGTGTTCCAGAGCTACGCGCTGTTTCCGCACATGACGGTCTACGAGAACATGGCGTTCGGGCTGAAGCTCGCGCGCGTGCCGAAGGCCGAGATCGACCGGAAGGTGCGCGACGCCGCGCGGATCCTGCAGCTCGACACGCTGCTCGAGCGCAAGCCGAAGGCGCTGTCCGGCGGCCAGCGGCAGCGCGTCGCGATCGGCCGCGCGATCGTGCGCGAGCCCGGCGTGTTCCTGTTCGACGAGCCGCTGTCGAACCTCGACGCGGCGCTGCGCGGCCAGACCCGCATCGAGATCGCGAAACTGCACCGGCAGTTCGAGCGCGCGAGCGTCGTCTACGTGACGCACGACCAGACCGAAGCGATGACGCTCGCCGACAAGATCGTGCTGCTGCACGCCGGCGCGGACACCGCGCGACACGGCAGCATCGCGCAGGTCGGCGCGCCGCTCGACCTCTATCACCATCCGGCGAGCCGCTTCGTCGCCGGCTTCATCGGCTCGCCGCGGATGAACTTCCTGCCAGCCGTCGTCACCGCCTGCGACGCGCGGCGCACGATCGTCACCGTCGTGTTGTCCGGCGAAACCTTCACGCTGCCGCGCGACGGTTCCGCGCTCGCGGTCGGCGCGGCCGTCACGCTCGGTATCCGCCCCGAACACCTGACGCTCGACGCCGCGCACGACGCGACGACGCTCGCGCGCGACGTCGCGCTCGTCGAACGCCTCGGCGAGCAGACCTACGTGCACCTCGACCAGCCCGGCGGCACGCCGCTGATCGCGAAGGTGCCCGGCGACGCCCCGCTGCGCCGCGGCGAACGCGTGCACGCGCATGCGCCGGCCGCCGCCTGCCACCTCTTCACCGAAGACGGCCACGCGGTGCCCGCGTGCGCCGACCTTCCCGTCCACCACTACGCATAAGGATCGGGCATGCGCCTCGGAGTCTGTTACTACCCGGAACACTGGCCGGAATCGATGTGGGCCGACGACGCCCGCCGGATGAAGGCACTTGGCATCGCGCAAGTGCGGATCGCCGAATTCGCATGGAGCCGCATCGAGCCGTCGCCGGGCGAATACGACTGGGGCTGGCTCGACCGCGCGGTCGACGTGCTCGGCACGGCCGGCCTCGAGATCGTGATGTGCACGCCGACCGCGACACCGCCGAAATGGCTCGTCGACCGTCACCCCGACATCCTCGCGATCGGCGCGGACGGCCGGCCGCGCAAGTTCGGCTCGCGCCGCCACTACGACTTCTCGTCGCCGACCTATCTGGAAGCGTCGCGCCGCATCTGCACCGCGGTCGCCGAACGCTACGGCCGCCACCCGGCCGTGCGCTACTGGCAGACCGACAACGAACTCGGCTGCCACCAGACGGTCGTCAGCTACTCGCCCGCCGCGCTCGTGCGTTTTCGCGGATGGCTGCAGGCGCGCTACGGCACGATCGACGCGTTGAACCGTGCGTGGGGCACCGTGTTCTGGAGCATGGAGTACCGGCATTTCGACGAAGTCGATGCGCCGGTCGGCACCGTGACCGAAGCGCATCCGTCGCACCGCCTCGACTACCGGCGCTTCGCGTCGGATGAAGTCGCGCGCTATCACCGGATGCAGGTCGACGTGATCCGCGCGCATTCGCCGGGCCGCCCCGTCGCGCACAACTTCATGCAGCTCTTCACCGAGTTCGATCATTACGACGTGGCGCGCGACCTCGACGTCGCGACCTGGGACAGCTATCCGCTCGGCGCGCTCGAGGAGCAATGGTTCGCGCCCGACGTGAAGGCGCGCTGGCTGCGCACCGGCCATCCGGATTTCGCGTCGTTCAATCACGACCTCTATCGCGGCATGTCGAAGCTGCCGTTCTGGGTGATGGAGCAGCAGCCGGGCCCCGTGAACTGGGCGCAGTGGAACCCCGCGCCGCTGCCGGGCATGGTGCGGCTGTGGAGCTGGGAAGCGTTCGCGCACGGCGCCGGCTGCGTGTCGTACTTCCGCTGGCGGCAGGCGCCGTTCGCGCAGGAGCAGATGCATGCGGGCCTGCACACGCCCGACGACCGGCTCGACGAAGGCGGCCGCGAAGCGCAGCGCGTCGCGCAGGAGATCGCCGCCGTGCTCGACGCAGGTGCCGATGCCGACGCGAACGGCGCGGTGCGTGCACCCGTCGCGCTGGTGTTCGACTACGAAGCGAAGTGGCTGTTCGAAGTGCAGCCGCAAGGCGCCGATTTCCACTACCCGCGCTTCGCGTTCGAGTACTACTCGGCGCTGCGTTCGCTCGGCCTCGACGTCGACATCGTTTCCGCGCACGCGCCGCTCGACGGCTACCGGCTCGTCGTCGCGCCGCCGCTGCCGGTCGTGCCGGACGACTTCGCGGCACGGCTCGCTGCCTCCGGCGCACATGCGGTGTTCGGTCCGCGCACCGGCTCGAAGACCGCCGACCTGCGGATTCCGCCGACGCTGCCGCCCGGCCCGCTCGCGTCGATCCTGCCGATGCGCGTGTGGCGCGTCGAATCGCTGCGGCCGAACGTGACCGAGCGGATCGACGGCACGCTGCGCGACGGCGCGCCGCTCACCGGCGACGCGCGTCACTGGCGCGACCTCGTCGAACTGCGCGACGACGACGCGCGCAGCGTCGTGCGCGCGCGTTTCGCCGACGGTCATCCGGCCTGCGTATCGCACGGCACGCTGCACTACTGGGCCGCGCTGTTCGACGACGCGACCACCGCGCGCCTGTTCGCCGACGTCGCGGCCGAAGCCGGCCTGACACCGTCGCCGCTCGGCGACGGCGTGCGCGTGAGCCGGCGCGGCGGCCTGACCTACGTATTCAACTACGGCAGCACGCCGCACACGATCGATGCAGTGCCGCCGTCCGCGTTCGTGGTCGGCGCCGCGCAGGTCGAGCCGCAAGGCGTCGCCGTGTATCGAAGCGGTTCGTAGCAGCCGTTCGTAGCAACCGCCCCCGGCGCCGCGACGCGCCGGTCACGCACAACGACAGACAGGAATGGAGACACCCATGACACATCGCCCCCTTCGCGTCGCCGCCCCGCTTGCGACCGCCGCCGCCATCGCGTTCGCTTCGTTCGGCGCCGCGGCGCCGGCCGACGCGGGCACGCTGACGATCAACATCGCGTTCAAGGGCGCCAGCCAGCGCGCGGTCTGGCAGTCGACGATCGAAGCGTTCCACAAGGCCCATCCCGACATCGACGTGAAGCCCACCTTCGTCGACGAGGAAGCGTACAAGGTGCAGCTCCCCGCATGGCTCACGACCGTCGCGCCCGACGTCGTGAACTGGCACGCGGGCGAGCGCATGGCGTACTACGCGAAGCGCGGGCTGTTCGAGGACCTGAGCGGCGACTGGAAGAAGAACGGCTGGGACGCGATGTACGCGTCGACGCGCAGCGCATCGTCCTATAACGGCAAGCAGTATGCGGCGCCGACCGTCTATTACTCGTGGGGGCTGTTCTACCGCAAGGACCTGTTCAGCAAGGTCGGCATCGCCGACGAGCCGAAGACCTGGGACCAGTTTCTCGATGCATGCAGGAAACTGAAGGCGGCCGGCATCACGCCGATCGCGATCGGCGGCCGCGACGCGTGGACGCTCGCCGGCTGGTTCGACTATCTCGACCTGCGCCTGAACGGCAACGCGTTCCACCAGCAGCTGATGGCTGGCGACGTGCCGTATACCGATCCACGCGTGAAGAAGGTCTACACGACGTGGAAATCGCTGATCGACTTGGGCTACTTCATCGACAACGCGCTGTCCTACGATCTCGACGGCGCGCAGCCGTTCCTGTTCCAGGGCAAGGCCGCGATGATGCTGATGGGCACCTTCATCGCCGCGGGCTTTCCGCCGAACGTGAAGCAGGAAATGGGCTATTACCGTTTCCCGATCATCGACCCGAAGGTGCCGACCGCCGAGGACGGCCCGGTCGAATCGCTGCACATCCCGACCAAGGCGAAGAACAAGGCCGACGCGCATACCTTCCTCGCGTTCGTCGAAACGCCCGAGATGGGCGCGAAGCTCGCCGAAGGGCTCGGTTCGCTGTCGGCCAACGGCAAGTCGCCGGAGCCGGCCGATCCGATCTCGCGCATCGGCTTCCGGATCCTCGCCGACACCCGCGGCGGCGTCGCGCAGTTCTACGACCGCGACATGACGAAGGAAATGGCCGACGAAGGGATGAAGGGGATGCAGCAGTTCGTCGCGAATCCCGCGCAGCTCGACACCGTGCTCGCGCAACTCGAACAGACCCGCAAGCGGATCTACAAGAAGTAACCGCGTGACCCCCGCGGCGGCCGAGTGCCGCCGCATCCGCCCAGGAGGCTTGCCGTGTCCAGTCCGATCACGTCCAGACCCGTCGCAACGCCGGCTGCCCCGGCTGCCCCGGCTGCTCCGGCCGCCGCCGCGCCGCCGGCCCGCAACTCGCCTGCCGCGCTGCGCGCGCGCCGCCCGTCGCCGGCCGTGCGGCGACAACGGCGCGCCGCGTGGCTCTTTCTCGCGCCCGCGTGCGCAATGGTTGCCGTCTATGTGATCTGGCCGATCCTGTCGACGCTGTGGCTGAGCCTCTGCAACTGGGACGGGATGACCGAGCGCACGTTCGTCGGCCTCGCGAACTACGCCGAGCTGCTGCAAGCGCCGACGTTCTACACCGCGCTGCGCAACAACGTGATCTGGCTCGGGCTGTTCATGCTCGCGCCGCCGCTCGGCCTCGCGCTCGCGCTGTACCTGAACCAGGCGGTCGCCGGCATCCGGCTCGTGAAGTCGCTGTTCTTCGCGCCGTTCGTGCTGTCGGGCGTGGTCGTCGGCCTGATCTTCTCGTGGTTCTACGATCCGACCTTCGGGCTGCTCGCGCTGATCGCCGGGCACGGGATCCCGGTGCTCGGCGATGCGCGCTATGCGACCTTCGGCATCGTGTTCGCCGCGCTGTGGCCGCAGACCGCGTACTGCATGATCCTGTACCTCACCGGCCTCACGTCGGTGAACCCGGAGCAGATCGAAGCGGCACGGATGGAAGGCGCGCGCGGCTTCGCGCTGCTGTGGCACGTCGTGCTGCCGCAATTGCGGCCGACCACGTTCATGGCGATCGTCGTCACGGTGATCGGCGCGCTGCGCAGCTTCGACCTGATTTCGGTGATGACGGGCGGCGGCCCGTTCGAAAGCTCGACCGTGCTCGCGTATTACATGTACGACCAGGCGATCAAGTATTACCGGCTCGGCTATTCCGCGTCGATCGCGGTCGTGCTGTTCGCGATCATGCTCGTCTACATCGTGTTCCAGTTGCGCCGCATGCTGCGCAACGAGCAGTGACCTGACCTTCCGGGGAACCATTCATCATGTTTCCAACGCCCGTTGCCCACTGGAAGCCGGTATCGCGCCGGCTGTACAAGCTGTCGCTGCCCGTCGCGCTCGTGATCTGGCTGCTGCCGATGATCGCGGTGTTCGTCACGTCGGTGCGCTCGACCGAGGAACTGGTCGAAGGTCACTACTGGGGCTGGCCGCGGCACTTCTCGATGATCGAGAACTATCGCGACGCGCTGACCACGTCGCCGATGCTGCATTACTTCTGGAACAGCGTGCAGATCACGGTGCCGTCGGTGCTCGGGTCGATCGCGCTCGCGGCGATGGCCGGGTTCGCGCTGGCGACTTACCGGTTTCGCGGGAATGCCGCGCTGTTCGGGACCTTCGTCGCGGGGAATTTCGTGCCGGTGCAGGTGCTGATGATTCCGGTTCGCGACTTGTCGCTGAGGCTCGGGGTGTTCAATACGGTCGAGGCGCTGATTCTCTTTCACGTCGCGTTTCAGACGGGGTTCTGTACGCTGTTTCTGCGCAATTTCATCAAGCAGCTGCCGTTCGAGCTGATCGAGGCGGCGCGGATCGAAGGCGCGGGCGAGTGGACGGTGTTCTGGCGGATCGTGTTGCCGTTGATCCGGCCGGCGCTGGCCGCGCTCGCGATTCTCGTGTTTACGTTCGTGTGGAACGATTACTTCTGGGCGCTGTGTCTCACGCAAGGTGACGAGGCCGCGCCGATTACCGCGGGTGTGGCGGCGCTGAAGGGGCAATGGACGACTTCCTGGAACCTTGTTTCGGCCGGGTCGATTCTCGCTGCGTTGCCGTCGGTCGCGATGTTCTTCGCGATGCAGAAGCATTTCGTCGCGGGGCTCACGTTTGGGGCGACGAAAGGGTGAGCCGACGCCGAGCGCTGATCGCGGCTGTCTGCTCGCGGATTCGCATCTCCCCCTCTTCATCGAGAGGATTGCCCGCTTCGGCGGGCTTTTTTGCGCGTTTCGGGTACGAACTACACCCCAATTTCGCCCGATTCAACCGCCTGAGCGCATGTCGCGCAGCGGCTAAACAGGTCGTGTCGGGCCACGCATCGAATAGGCCGCATCGCCAGCTCGACATGCTTGACACACGCCCTGACGTCATCGGCCACGCTGGTTCACGTGACTCAAGTCCACCCTTCGAGCCGCAACGTCGAGCGCACGAGCCGCTGCTCCTCCTCTTCGATCTCTCGCAGATACTCGACGCACTGCCGGATATGCTCGCTCGCCGCCTTGCGCGCCTGGTCGGGCAGCCGCCCCGTCACCGCGTTGTAGAGCCGCGCGTGCTGGCGGTCGATCTGCTTCTTCAGCGGCTCGCGATGATAGAGGTTGTTCACCGACGCGAACACGGAGCTGAGCAGCAGATCGGTCAGCGACTGCAGCGTGTTGACCAGCACCGGATTGTGCGACGCCTCGCAGATCGCGAGATGGAACGCATGGTCGAGCTTCGCGCGCGCGGCCGGATCGAGATCCTGCGCATCGGCCGCCGTCATCTCCTCGTAGCGGCGCTTGATCAGGATGAAGTCAGCGGGTGTGCCGCGCAGCGCGGCGAGCCGCGCGGCTTCGGTCTCGAGCATGCCGCGCACCTCGAACAGGTCGTACAGCGTGCGCGGCTGCGAGCCGAGCAGATGCATCATCGGCGAGACTTCGCGCTGCGGGGTCAGGCTCGCGACGAACGAGCCCTTGCCGTGCGTCGTGTCGATGATCCCGCGCGCGCGCAGCAGCTTCATCCCTTCGCGCACGGCCGTGCGCGACACGCCGAGCTTCTCGGTCAGCCGACGTTCGGACGGCAGCGCCTGCCCGGCCTTCAACACGCCGTCGACGATCAGCTGCTCGATCCGCTCGGCGACGACATCGGCGACATTGCGCGCCGGCGCTTGTCGATTCTGCATTTCCATACTGGTATGACCACTTTGGACTGATGTCGCCGATTTTCGCACAAACCCTTGTGCAGATTGCCTTTCCTGTCACATCGAGCCACTTCTCAAAGACACTCTAGGAAAAACTGGTATGACCACGCGGGCGGCATCTGGACACGCCCCCGCCGCCCGCCAAGAATGCCGTCCATCGGCGTGCCGCGCGTCCTGCGGCCGCCTGCACGATGAAGATGGTGGAGACGGAGACACACGATGAGTTTCACCTACGACGAACGGATCGACGGCCCGTTGGCGACCGTCGACCGCGACACGCTCGTCGCCGCGCTCGACGCGGCGGCGCCCGGCCTCGACGTGCTGCACGAGCGCGAGGCGCTGAAGCCGTTCGAATGCGACGGCCTCGCCGCGTACCGCACGGTGCCGCTCGCGGTCGTGCTGCCCGACACGGTCGAGCAGGTGCGCGCGGTGCTGCGCGTCGCGGCCGCGCACGGCGTGCCGGTCGTCGCGCGCGGCGCGGGCACCGGGCTGTCGGGCGGCGCGATGCCGCTCGAAAAAGGCATCCTGCTCGTGATGTCGAAGTTCAACCGGATCCTGGAAATCGACGCCGACGCCGGCATCGCGCGCGTGCAGCCGGGCGTGCGCAACCTCGCGATCTCGCAGGCCGCGGCACCCTACGGCCTCTACTACGCGCCCGATCCGTCGTCGCAGATCGCCTGCTCGATCGGCGGCAACGTCGCCGAAAACGCGGGCGGCGTGCACTGCCTGAAATACGGGCTGACGGTGCACAACATCCTGAAGGCCGAGACCCTGACGATCGACGGCGACACGCTGACGCTCGGCGCCGACGCGCTCGACGCCCCCGGCTTCGACCTGCTCGCGCTGTTCACCGGCTCCGAGGGGATGCTCGGCATCGTCACCGAGGTGACGGTGAAGCTGCTGCCGAAACCGTCGAGCGTGAAGGTGCTGATGGCGAGCTTCGACGACGTGGCCGAAGCCGGCGCGGCGGTCGCGCGGATCATCGGCGCGGGCGTGATTCCCGGCGGGCTCGAGATGATGGACAACCTCGCGATCCGCGCGGCCGAGGACTTCATCCACGCCGGCTACCCGGTCGACGCGCAGGCGATCCTGCTGTGCGAACTCGACGGCGCCGCGACCGATGTCGACGAAGACGCCGAACGCGTGGCCGCGCTGCTGCGCGACGCCGGCGCGTCGGAGATCCGCGTCGCGCGCGACGAAGCGGAGCGGCAACGCTTCTGGGCCGGCCGCAAGAACGCGTTCCCGGCGGTCGGCCGCATGTCGCCCGACTACTACTGCATGGACGGCACGATCCCGCGCCGCGAGCTGCCGCGCGTGCTCGAAGGGATCGCCGCGCTGTCCGCGCAATACGCGCTGCCGGTCGCGAACGTGTTCCATGCGGGCGACGGCAACATGCATCCGCTGATCCTGTTCGACGCGAACCGTCCCGGCGAGCTCGACCGCGCGGAAGCGCTCGGCGGCAAGATCCTCGAACTGTGCGTCGCGGCAGGCGGCAGCATCACCGGCGAACACGGTGTCGGGCGCGAGAAGATCAACCAGATGTGCGTGCAGTTCAACGCCGACGAAATCACGTTCTTCCACGCGGTGAAGGCCGCGTTCGATCCGCAGCGCCTGCTCAACCCCGGCAAGAACATCCCGACGCTGCACCGCTGCGCCGAGTTCGGCGCGATGCACGTCCATCACGGCAAGCTGCCGTTTCCCGAACTGGAGCGCTTCTGATGCGACGCGAACGCGAACCCGAATCGATCGACGACAGCGCGGCGCTCGTCGCGCAGGTCGACGCCGCGATCCACGCGCGCCAGCCGCTGCACATCCGCGGCGCGGGCACGAAGGCGTTCGTCGGCCGCGCGGTCGAAGGCCGCGCGCTCGACGTGCGCACGCACCGCGGCATCGTCGCGTACGACCCGACCGAACTTGTCATCACCGCACGCGCGGGCACGCCGCTCGCCGAACTGGAAGCGATGCTCGACGCGGCCGGCCAGATGCTGCCGTGCGAGCCGCCCACGTTCGGCGGCACGGCAACGGTCGGCGGCATGTTCGCGGCGGCGCTGTCGGGGCCGCGCCGCCCGTGGGCCGGCGCGGTGCGCGACTTCGTGCTCGGCTGTCGCGTGATCACCGGCCACGCGAAGCACCTGCGCTTCGGCGGCGAGGTGATGAAGAACGTCGCGGGCTACGACGTGTCGCGGCTCCTCGCGGGCAGTTTCGGCTGTCTCGGCGTCGTGACGGAAGTGTCGCTGAAGGTGCTGCCGAAGCCGCGCGCGACCGGCGATCTCGCCTTACAGCTCGCTGCCGCCGAAGCCGTGCAACGCGTCGCGGCATGGCGTCGCGCGGGGCTGCCGCTCGCGGGTGCGTGCCACGCGGACGGCGTGCTGCGCGTGCGGCTCGAAGGCGGCGAGGGCTCGGTGAAGGCCGCGCGCGACACGATCGGCGGCGAGCGGATGGACGATCGCGACGACGGGTTCTGGGCGCGGCTGCGCGACCTGTCGCTGCCGTTCTTCGACGATCCGCGCCCGCTGTGGCGCGTATCGGTGCCGGCGGCCGCGCCGCTCGATGCGCTGCCCGGCGCGCTGCTCGTCGACTGGGGCGGCGCGCAGCGCTGGCTGAAAAGCGACGCCGCGCCGGCCGACGTGCAGCACTTCGCAGCGCAGTGGGGCGGCCACGCGAGCTGCTTCACGCCCGGCACGACGCCCGAGCCGTTCCAGCCGCTGCCGCCCGCGCTGCTGCGCGTGCATCGGCAGCTGAAGGCGCAGCTCGATCCGCATGCGATCTTCAATCCCGGCCGCCTGTACGCGAACGTCTGACGCCAACCCGACTTCGAACCGCCGATATGCAAACCAATCTCAGCGAAGCCAGCAAGGCCCTCGACCGGGCCGACGAAGCGGAAGCGATCCTGCGCGCGTGCGTGCACTGCGGTTTCTGCAATGCGACCTGCCCGACATACCAGGTGCTCGGCAACGAGCTCGACGGGCCGCGCGGACGCATCTACCTGATCAAGCAAATGCTCGAAGGCGAGCCGTGCGGCGAGCGCACGCAGCAGCATCTCGACCGCTGCCTGACGTGCCGCAACTGCGAGACGACCTGCCCGTCCGGCGTGCGCTATCACACGCTGCTCGACATCGGCCGCGCGGAAGCCGAGAAGCGCGCGCGGCGGCCTGCGCGCGAGCGCCTGCTGCGCGCGGGCCTGCGTCACGTGGTGCCGCGGCCGGCAACCTTCGCCGCGCTGCTGAAGGCCGGCCGCGCGCTGCGCCCGCTGCTGCCCGGCACGCTGCAGGACAAGATTCCGGCCGCCGTGCCCGCCGCCACGCCGCGCCCGCCGGTACGCCATGCGCGGCGCGTGCTGATGCTGGAAGGCTGCGTGCAGCCTTCGCTGTCGCCGAACACGAACGCGGCCGCCGCGCGCGTGCTCGACCGCCTCGGCATCAGCGTGACGCCCGCGCGCGAAGCCGGCTGCTGCGGCGCGACCGAATATCACCTGAACGCGCAGGATGCCGGGCTCGCGCGCGCACGCCGCAACATCGACGCGTGGTGGCCTGCGATCGAAGCCGGCGCGGAGGCGATCGTGCTGACGGCGAGCGGCTGCGGCGCGTTCGTGAAGGAATACGGCGACCTGCTGCGTTCCGACCCCGTCTATGCGGACAAGGCGCGGCGCGTCAGCACACTCGCGCACGACCTCGCGGAAGTGATCGCGGCCGAGCCGCTCGACGCGCTGGCCGAGTCGACGCGGCGCCGCGTCGCAGTCCACTGCCCGTGCACGCTGCAGCACGCGCAGCGGCTCGGCGGCACGGTGGAAAGCATCCTGACGCGGCTCGGCTTCGATCTGACGAATGTCGCCGACGGCCATCTCTGCTGCGGCTCGGCCGGCACCTATGCGCTGACGCAGCCCGAACTCGCGGCCAGGCTGCGCGACAACAAGCTCGACGCGCTCGAAGCCGCGCGGCCGGACCTGATTGTCACGGCCAACGTCGGCTGCCAGACTCACCTGAACGGCGCGGGCCGCACGCGCGTGCGCCACTGGATCGAGCTCGTCGACGACCGACGGGTCGACTGATTCCACCGACCGCTGATTCCGGAGGAACATGATGCAAACCAAACCCGAACTCCAGCTCGCCGACGCCGAACGCATGCTCGCGGCCGCCCGCGTGGAAGCCGCACGGCACGGCTGGGCCGTATCGATCGCCATCGTCGACGACGGCGGCCACCTGCTCGCGTTCGCGCGCCTGGACGGCGCGTCGCCGGCCAGCGCCGTCATCGCGCAGGACAAGGCGCGTGCGGCGGCCCTCGGCCGGCGCGAGACGAAAGCGTATGAGGATATGATCAACGGTGGCCGCACCGCGTTTCTCAGCGTGCCGCTGACGGGCTTGCTCGAAGGCGGCGTGCCGGTAGCGTTCGACGGCCGGATTGCGGGCGCAATCGGCGTGTCTGGCGTAAAGTCCGAGCAGGACGCGCTGATCGCCCGCGCCGGCGTACAAAGCGTCGCGACATGAGTCAGCCAAGCCGCGCGCGAATTTTTTCCCCGGGAGGAATCACGATGATCGACCAAGCAGGACTGCAAGTCGCGCCAGCGCTGAGCCAGTTCATTGAAAACGAAGCACTGCCGGGCACCGGTATCGACAAGGCCGCGTTCTGGAGCGGTTTCTCGGCCCTGGTACACGACCTCGCGCCGCGCAACCGCGAGCTGCTCGCGGAACGCGACCGCCTGCAGCAGGAACTCGACACGTGGCATCGCGCGCACCCCGGCCCGGTGCGCGACCATGCCGCGTTTCGCGCATTTCTCGAAGAGATCGGCTACCTCGTGCCGGTCCCGTCGAACGTCGCGGCAGCCACCGCGAACGTCGACAGCGAGATCGCGACGCAGGCCGGCCCGCAGCTCGTCGTGCCGCTGTCGAACGCGCGCTATGCGCTGAACGCCGCGAACGCACGCTGGGGCAGCCTGTACGACGCGCTGTACGGCACCGATGCGCTGCCCGAGGACGGCGGCGCCGAGCGCACCACGGCGTACAACCCGACGCGCGGCCAGCGCGTGATCGACTACGCGCGCGGCGTGCTCGACAACGCGGCGCCGCTCGCGAGCGGCTCGCACCGCGACGCGCTGCGCTATCGCGTGGAAGACGGCCAGCTCGCCGTCGAAACCGGCAAGGGCGTCGTGCGCCTCGCGCAGCCGGCACAGTTCGTCGGCTACCAGGGTGCGGCGGGCGCGCCGTCCGCGATCCTGCTGAAGCACAACGGCCTGCACCTCGAGATCCAGATCGACGCGTCCACCCCCATCGGCCGCGCCGATCTCGCGAACGTGAAGGACGTCGTGCTCGAAGCCGCGGTCAGCACGATCATCGACTGCGAGGATTCGGTCGCGGCGGTCGACGCCGACGACAAGGTCCAGCTCTACCGCAACTGGCTCGGCCTGATGCAGGGCACGCTGGTCGAGGAGGTCGCGAAGGGCGGCAAGACCTTCACGCGCCGCCTGAACGCCGATCGCGAGTACACCACGCCGGCCGGCGGCACGCTGGTGCTGCACGGCCGCTCGCTGCTGTTCGTGCGCAACGTCGGCCACCTGATGACCAACGGCGCGGTGCTGGACCGCGACGGCAACGAGATTCCGGAAGGCATCCTCGACGGTGTCGTCACGACGCTGTGCGCGCTGCACGACCTGAAGGCCAAGCGCAACTCGCGCACCGGCTCGATCTACATCGTGAAGCCGAAGATGCACGGCCCGGTCGAAGTCGCGTTCGCCGACACGCTGTTCGCGCGCATCGAGGATCTGTACGGCCTGCCGCGCAACACGCTGAAGATGGGCATCATGGACGAGGAGCGCCGCACCAGCGTGAACCTCGCCGCCTGTATCGCGGCGGCGGCCGCGCGCGTCGCGTTCATCAACACCGGCTTCCTCGACCGCACCGGCGACGAGATGCACACCGCGATGGAAGCGGGCCCGATGATCCGCAAGGGCGACATGAAGTCGTCGGCGTGGATCCAGGCGTACGAGCGCAACAACGTGCTCGCTGGCCTGTCGGCCGGCCTGCGCGGCCGCGCGCAGATCGGCAAGGGCATGTGGGCGATGCCGGACCTGATGCACGCGATGCTCGAGCAGAAGATCGCGCATCCGCGCGCCGGCGCGAACACCGCGTGGGTGCCGTCGCCGACCGCCGCGACGCTGCACGCGCTGCACTACCATCTCGTCGACGTGCAGGCCATCCAGCAGGAACTCGAGAAGACGCCGTACGCAAGCGAGCGCGACACGCTGCTCGAAGGGCTACTGACCGTGCCGGTCGTCGAGCGCGCCGCGTGGAGCGAGAGCGAAATCCTGAGCGAGGTCGAGAACAACGCGCAGGGCATTCTCGGCTACGTCGTGCGCTGGGTCGAACAGGGTGTCGGCTGCTCGAAGGTGCCGGACATCCACGACGTCGGCCTGATGGAAGACCGCGCGACGCTGCGCATCTCGAGCCAGCACATCGCGAACTGGCTGCGCCACGGCGTGATCACCGAGGCCTTCGTGCTCGACGTGTTCAAGCGGATGGCGCGCGTCGTCGACCAGCAGAACGCCGGCGACCCGAACTATCGCCCGATGGCGCCCGGCTACGACCAGTCGACCGCGTTCAAGGCCGCATGCGCACTGGCGCTGCAGGGCACGTCGCAGCCGAGCGGTTATACCGAGCCGCTGCTGCATCGGTTCCGGCTCGCGTACAAGGCGCAACAGCACGGCGCGTAAGCCTTCGCATGCGGGCTTTCCCGCATGCGGTTTTCACTAAGCGGGCAGCCATTACGGCTGCCCGTTTTTACATTCGAATTCATGCAAACGCTGAAACGGATAATCGATCCGAATCGCACGATTTAAGGTTCCGCGTGCACCTGCCGTTAAAGCATGTAAATCGGCGACGGCAGTATGCGCGCTGCCCCCTCCTGGCGCAAAGCCTTGCGCTGCAACGTTCCCCACGCGACTGGCAAGTCTCTGCCAGGGCGATAATTTGATCCGGATCAACGGTCCGCAACATTTTCCGCGTGCACGAATGCGCGCGTTATACTCGGACCAATCCGCGCCGCCCGATTCGTCGGATCGTCGAATCGCGGCAACTCTTGCCGGTGAGCAGGTGATGCAGCGGTTTATCCGGCCGCCATCGCCGATCATCGGCATCATGTTCCAGATCGGTCGGGCGGAATGCGCACCGGGGGGTGCATTCCGGATCATCGCCGGCAAATCATACGAACAATCGCATCGGCCCGCCGCCCCGGCGACGATGCCCATCGATCCACGGACCATGGCAGAAACCGACTACGCGATGCCCAGCGAATCCGGCCTGACAAGCCGCGTCGCCGCCCAATTGCGCCGGTTCCTGCTGCCGCACCTGATCTTCTATTCAGGGCTGCTGATCGCACTGATCCTGTTGTTGCTGTGCGGCATCCTGCTGTACGAAGGCCGGATCGACGCACGCGATCGCGCGCGCACCACCCAGCAGAACATCGCGCTGATGGCGTCGTGGGACATCGAGCGCAACATCGAGTTCTATGCGCTGTCGCTGCAGGCGGTCGTCGAAGGCGAGAACGATCCCGCGGTCCTCGCGCTGCCGATGCCGCTGCGCCGCCAGGTGCTGTTCGATCGCGCGACGACGGCCAAGTATCTCGGCGGCATCTACGTGCTCGACTCGAACGGTGACATCGCGGTCGACGGCAAGAGCGACGTGCCGCGCAAGGCCAACTTCGGCAACGAGTCGTACTTCACGGTGCACCGCGACAACCCGGACGTCGGCCTGTACGTCAGCGACCCGTACCGTTCGCGATTGCGCGGCGGCTCGCCGAGCATTGCGCTCAGCCGGCGGATCACGCGGCCCGACGGGTCGTTCGGCGGCGTCGCCGTGATGTCGATCCGGCTCGAATATTTCCAGGACCTGTTCTCGCGCCTCTCGCTCGGCGATCGCGGGTCGATGGCGCTGATCAATACGAAGGGCCTGATGCTCGCGCGCCAGCCTTACGATCCGGCGATCGTCGGCCGCAACATCAGCAAGGCCAGCACGTTCCGCCGGTTCATGACCGCCAACGAAGGGAGCTTCGCCGATACCGCGTCGATCGACGGCGTGCGGCGCCTGTACGTGTTCCGGCACCTCGACCACCTGCCGCTGATCATCATGGTCGCGCGCTCGGAGGCGGACACCTACGCCGCGTGGTACGACCGCGCGATCCCGATCGGCTCGGCGATGGCCTTGCTCGCGCTCGGCTTCGTCGGCCTGTCGATGCTGCTCGACATCCAGCTGCGCAAGCGGCACCGCGCGGAAACCGAGCTGGAAGCGCTCGCACGCACCGACGGCCTCACGGGCCTCGACAACCGCCGGATGCTCGACGTCACGCTCGCGCGCGAATGGCGCCGCGCGGCGCGCTCGCAGCACGCGCTGTCGCTGCTGTTCGTCGATGTCGATCACTTCAAGCGCTACAACGACACGCAAGGCCACCAGGCCGGCGACGATGCGCTCGCCGCGGTCGGCCGCTGCATCGCCGGATGCCTGCGCCGCCCGGCCGACTATGCAGCGCGCTACGGCGGCGAGGAGTTCGTCGTGGTGCTGCCGGACGTCGACACGCCCGGCGCCGTGACGATCGCCGAATCGATCCGCACCGCCATCCTCGATCTCGGCATCCTGCACGACACGGATGCGTCGGACCGCCTGACCGCGAGCATCGGTGTGACGACCTGCTATCCGGAACTCGACGACAGCATCCAGGCCGCACTGAAGCTCGCCGACGACGCGCTGTACCGCGCGAAGGAAGGCGGGCGCAACCAGGTCGTCGTGCAGACGGCCCCGTCCGCCGAGCGCACGCTGCGGCGCGCCTGAGCCACGGCTGGCCGCCCGGCCGCCACAGCGCCGGCCGCGGGCGAAATCGCCGACAATGTCGGCTCGCCCGGCCGCCGCGCGACACGCGCGCCCGTCGGCCCGCGCCCGCTTCACACCACCATGAGACTCAAGGCAAAGATTTTCCTTCTGGCCATCGTGCCGTTCCTGCTCGCGATCGCCGGCATCGGCTTCGGCGTGCGCCAGCAGGCGACGTCGCTCGCGCGCACGCAGCACGCGACGATCCAGGCCGCCTACCTGTCGAGCAAGGAAGTCGAGCTGAAGCATTACGTCGAACTCGCGACGAGCGCGATCATGCCGCTGTACGACGCGAGCGGCCGCAATGCGCGCGACGACGGACTGCTGCGCACGCAGGCGCTCGCGATGCTGCAGAAGATGGATTTCGGCCCCGACGGCTATTTCTTCGTATACGACCTGCACGGCAATGCGCTGATGCATCCGCGCGAGCCCGAGCGCGTCGGCCACAACTACTGGTCGATGCGCGACCCGCAGGGCGCGCTGACGATCCAGCAGCTGATCGGCGCCGCGTCCCACGGCGGCGGCTACGTGCGCTACACGTGGCAGCGGCCGTCGACGGGCAAGCCCGCGCCGAAGCTCGGCTACGTCGTCGCGCTCGAACGCTGGGGCTGGATGGTCGGCACCGGCATCTATCTCGACGACGTCGACACCGCGCTGCAGCGCATCGACGCGCGCGCGTCCGCGAACATCGAGCGCACGATGAGCTGGCTCACCGCGATCGCGCTGACCGGCGCGGCGGCGATCGCCGTCTGTGCGCTGGTGCTGAACGTCAGCGAGTCGCGCAGTGCCGACGCGAAGCTCAAGCAGCTCGCGCAGCGCGTCGTCGAATCGCAGGAGCAGGAGCGCGAGCGGCTGTCGCGCGAGCTGCATGACGGGATCAGCCAGATGATGGTGTCCGCGAAGCTGATGCTCGAATCCGCGCTCGCGCGCTTCGAGCGCGGCACCGCGCGCATGCCCGAGGCCGAGCAGGCGCTCGCATCGGGCGTCGGGCGGCTCGGCGACACGCTGCGCGAAGTGCGCCGCATCTCACACGCGCTGCGCCCGGCGATGCTCGACGATCTCGGCCTCGCCGCCGCGCTCGAGCAGCTCGTGCGCGAGCTCGGCGCGGAAAGCGGCATCGACATCGGCTATACGCAGGTGGCGCACAGCGGCGCGCGGCCGCTGCCCGCGCCGGTCAACACGGCGCTGTTCCGGATCGCGCAGGAGGCGCTCAGCAACATCGTGCATCATGCGCAGGCATCGCGCGCGGCCGTCACGCTCGACGTCGGCGCGCATGCCGTCACGCTGACCATCGCCGACAACGGCTGCGGCTTCGACGCCGAGCGTACGCAGACCGACGCGCGCCGCGGCATCGGGCTGCGCAACATGCGCGAGCGGCTCGACGCGCTGGGCGGCATGCTGACGATCACGTCGCAGGTCGGCCACACCGTCGTAGCCGCGCGCGTGCCGCTGCGCGCCGCCTGAACACGATCCCCATAACCGGAGACCTTGCCCATGAGTGCCCCCGACACCGCCCGGCCCGCTGCCCGACTGCTGCTGGTCGACGATCATCCGCTGGTGCGCGACGGCCTGCGGATGCGGCTCGAGGCGGCCGACCTGTCGGTGGTCGGCGAAGCCGGCAACGCGGACGAGGCGCTTGCGCTCGCCGCGTCGCTCGAGCCCGACCTCGCGCTGATGGACGTCGGCATGAACGGGATGAACGGCATCACGCTCGCCGGCGTGTTCCACGAGCGCTTTCCGGGGATTCGCGTGCTCATGCTGTCGATGCACGACAACATCGAATACGTGACGCAGGCCGTGCGCGCCGGCGCGAGCGGCTACCTGCTGAAGGATTCGCCCGCGAGCGAGATCGTGCGCGCGATCGGCTCGGTGCTGGCCGGGCAGACGTTCTTCAGCGAAGGGCTCGCCGCGCGGATGATCCAGGCGAGCGCGACCGCGTCGCCCCTCGACCGGTTGACGCCGCGCGAGCGCGACATCCTCGATGCACTGGCCGAGGGGCTGTCGAGCAAGCAGATCGCGCAGCAGACGGGGCTGTCGGTCCGCACGGTGGAAACGCATCGGCTCAACCTGAAGCGCAAGCTCGAGATCGAAGGGCAGGCGGAGCTGATCAAGTTCGCGGTCGAGCATCGGCGGCGGTAGGGCGGCGACGTGCGGCGCCGCAAAAGGCACTCTGCGCGTCGGTCACATTGATCAGCTCTACGATGCTGTTTTTTCTCGCTTCGCATGTGATTCGCCGAGTCGGCATCGCGCAGTGGAATCACCGCTCGACCGCTCGACTGACCACGAACGAAAAAGGCGCCCGGAGGCGCCTTTCACTCATCCAAAATCCAGACTGCGCGCAGCGACGCTCAATTCGTCCGCGAATTGTGCTTCTGCAGATACGCGATCAGGCCGTCGATCCCGCCCGACGCGAGCTGGCTCTTGAACTGCCCTTGGTAGACCTGGATCAGCCACGCACCCGACATGTCGATGTCGTAGATCTTCCAGTCGCTGCCGACCTTGCCGAGCCGGTAGCCGACCGACTGGCTGTCGCCCGGCGTCGTGACCGTCGACTGGACCAGCGCATCGGCACCCGACGCGCCGCCGGCCTTGAACGAGAACTTCGCGTCCTGGCTGCCGAGCTGCGCGAGCGACGCGGCATAGGTACGCGTCATCAGCAGCTTGAACTGCTTGTACAGCTCCTGCTGCTGTTGCGGCGTCGCCTGCTTCCAGGCATCGCCGACCGCGATGCGGGTCGTGCGCTCGAAGTTCGTCGCGGGCAGGAAGCGCTGCTCGACGACTTGCGTGACTTTTGCCATGTCGCCGCCGCGCGCACCCGGATCGGCCTTCATCGCGTTGACGGTGCCTTCGACCGCATTACGGACGATGTCGACCGGCGCGCTCTGCGCGAAAGCGGAAACCGACACGGCGGCCGCCGCGACGAAAGCAAACAGATGACGTTTCATACGGATATTCGCACTCGGTGAAAAAAACGGACGGCGGATTGCATCGATCGCATCGGCCGGTGGGTCGAAGTATAGCGGCCCGGCGGCCCGCCTGCCGTGCGGTGACCGACTGTTACCTTTCAGCCCCTTTTGTCACAGGGTGCCGGCCGCTGCGCGATCGGTGCCGATTATGTCAATTTCCGCCGCCCATTCGTCCGACGATTCGCGGCGATTCCCTCCCGGCGCAGCAAATATCCTTCCCGCCCCTTTACGCTCCAACGTGGCGACCGACGTCACGTGGCGCCGGTATACTCTTTGCCTTGTCCTTGCCAGCCCCTCCCCACCGCCACATGGTGACTTCTCTCATCGTCCGACTCGTCGCATTGTCGGTACGCCGCCCCGTCTGGGTCGTCGTGCTGTCGCTCGTCATCGCCGTCTTCAGCGGCGTCTACGTCGCGCAGCACTTCAAGATCAACACGGACATCAGCAAGCTCGTCGACGCGGAACCGCAGTGGGCCGCGCTCGGCCAGGCCGTCGACAAGGCCTTCCCGCAACGCAACGGCACGATCCTCGCGGTAGTCGAGGCACCGGCCCCCGAATTCGCGACGGCCGCCGCGCACACGCTCACCGAAGCCCTGCGCAAGCAGGCCGACGCCGGCCGCATCGGCCAGGTCGCCGAACCCGGCGGCGGCCCGTTCTTCGAGCACAACGGGCTGCTGTTCCTGTCGCCGCAGGAAGTGTCGGATACGACGTCGCAGCTCGCGAGCGCGCGGCCGCTCGTCAACGAACTCGCGAAGAACCCGAGCCTGACCGGGCTCGCGACCACGCTGTCCACCACGCTCGGCCAGCCGCTCCTGACCGGCCAGGTGAAGCTGCCCGCGATGGCGAAGCTGCTCGCGCGCAGCGCCGCGACGGTCGACGACGTGCTGGCCGGCAGGCCCGCCGCGTTCTCGTGGCGCGGGCTGGTCGACAGCGATGCCGCACGCCAGCCGGCACGCGCGTTCGTCACGGTGCAGCCGGTCGTCGACTATGGCGCGCTGAAGGCCGGTGCCGAAACAACCCGGGTGATCCGCGACACGGCGAAAGCGCTCGGCATCGAGCAACGCTACGGCGCGGTCGTGCGCCTGACCGGCGAACAGCCGCTCGCCGACGACGAATTCGCGTCGGTGCAAGACGGCGCCGCGCTCAACGGCGTGCTCACGCTGCTCGCCGTGCTCGTGATCCTGTGGCTCGCGCTGCGCTCGAAGCGGATGATCGGCTCGGTGCTCGTCACGCTGTTCGTCGGCCTCGTCGTGACGGCCGCGCTCGGCCTCGCGATGGTCGGTTCGCTGAACATGATCTCGGTCGCGTTCATGGTGCTGTTCGTCGGCCTCGGCGTCGACTTCTCGATCCAGTACGGCGTGAAGTACCGCGAGGAACGCTTCCGCGATCCGCGCATCGATCACGCGCTGGTCGGCGCCGCGCACTCGATGGGCATGCCGCTCGCGCTCGCCACCGCGGCGGTTGCGGCGAGCTTCTTCTCGTTCATTCCCACGGCCTATCGTGGCGTGTCCGAGCTCGGCCTGATCGCGGGCGTCGGGATGTTCGTCGCGCTGCTGACCACGCTCACGCTGCTGCCCGCGCTGCTGCGCCTGTTCGCGCCGCCAGGCGAATCGAAGACGCCGGGCTTTCCGTGGCTCGCCCCCGTCGACGACTTCCTCGATCGCCATCGCAAGCCGATCCTGATCGGCACGCTCGCGGTCGTGATCGGCGCGCTGCCGCTGCTCGCGTTCCTGCACTTCGATTTCAACCCGCTGCACCTGAAGGATCCGAACAGCGAATCGATGGCGACGCTGCTCGCGCTGAAGGATTCGCCCGAAGCGGCCGTCAACGACGTCACGCTGCTCGCGCCGTCGCTCGCCGAGGCCGACGCGGCCGCGAAGCGCCTCGACGCGCTGCCGGAAGTCGGCCGCACGACGACGCTCACGACCTTCGTGCCGGCCGACCAGCCGGCCAAGCGCGCCGCGATCGCCGCGGCCGCGAGCGAGCTGCTGCCCGCGCTGACGCAGCCGGCCGCGCCGGCCGCGACCGATGCGCAGCGCGTCGCCGCGCTCAAGCGCGTGTCGGACCTGCTCAGCTACGCGGCGGAAGATCACCCGGGCCCCGGTGCCGCCGCCGCGCAGCATCTGTCGGCGTCGCTCGCGAAGCTGGCCGCCGCCGACAGCGCGGCGCGCGACCGCGCCGAACGCGCGTTCTCCGACACGCTGCGCATCGCGCTCAACCAGCTCGCGACGCTGCTGCAACCGCAGGACATCACGCGCGAATCGCTGCCGCCGCAGATCGTGCGCGACTGGGTCGCGCCGGACGGCCACGCGCTCGTGCAGATTTCGCCGAAGGTGCCGAAGGGCGTCGACCCGAACGACGACACGATGCTGCGCCGCTTCGCGAAGACGGTGAAGGCGGCGGAACCCGGCGCGACCGGCGGGCCGATCTCGATCCTGCATTCGGCCGACACGATCATCAACGCGTTCCTGCACGCGGCGCTGTGGTCGATCCTCTCGATCACGATCCTGCTGTGGATCACGCTGCGCCGCTTCGGCGACGTGCTGCGCACGCTGGTGCCGCTGCTCGTGTCGGGGCTCGTCACGCTCGAGATGTGCGTCCTGCTCGGCATGTCGCTGAACTTCGCGAACATCATCGCGCTGCCGCTGATGCTCGGCGTCGGCGTCGCGTTCAAGGTGTACTTCGTGATGGCGTGGCGCGCGGGCCAGACGGGCCTGCTGCATTCGAGCCTCACGCACGCGGTGCTGTTCAGTGCCGCGACGACCGCAACCGCCTTCGGCAGCCTGTGGCTGTCGCATCATCCGGGCACGTCGAGCATGGGCAAGCTGCTCGCGCTGGCGTTGACCTGCACCCTGATCGGCGCCGTGGTGTTTCAGCCCGTCCTGATGGGCAAACCGCGCGTCAAACGCGCCAAGAACCAATTGCAAGGAAACAATGAATAAGGTGCGAATCATTGCGGCGACCGTCGCTGCCAGCGCAGTGCTGAGCGGCTGCGCGACGGGCCCGAACCGCAACCCCAACGACCCGCTCGAGCCGATGAACCGGGCGATGTACAAGTTCAACGACACGGTCGACACGAACATCGCCGTGCCGATCGCGAAGGGTTACCAGAAGATCACGCCGACGCCCGTGCGTACCGCGATCAGCAATTTCTTCTCGAACCTCGGCGATCTCGGCAACATGGCGAACAACCTGTTGCAGCTGCGCATCACCGATGCGACGCAGGACCTGATGCGCGTGGCGATGAACTCGGTGTTCGGCGTCGCCGGCCTGATCGACATCGCGACGCCGGCCGGGCTGCCGAAGCACCACCAGGATTTCGGGCTGACGATGGCGCGCTGGGGCATGCCGTCCGGCCCGTACCTCGTGCTGCCCGTGTTCGGGCCGAGCACGATCCGCGACGGCGTCGGCCGCGCGGTGGACGTCCGCTTCAACCTGCTCAACTACATCGAGCCGGCCGTGCGCAATCCGATGTACATCGCGCAATTCATCAGCGCGCGTTCGGATCTGCTCGGCGCGACCGATCTGCTGAAGCAGGCGGCACTCGATCCGTACTCGTTCGTCCGCGATGCGTATCTGCAGCAGCGCAAGTCGCTGACGTATCACGGCCAGTCGGCGTCGGCCGCGCCGCCGAACTACACGGAGCCGGGTGAAGCGGGGGCGGTGCCGGCGGCCACGCCGGCCGTGCCCGGCTTGCCGAACTACGAGGATCCGGGCGAGTCGGGCGGCGCGCCGAACAACGCGCCGGCGGCGCCGGGCTTGCCGCAGTACGACGATCCGGGTGCGGACGGCGCGATGCCCGCGAGCGCGCCTGCAGCGGCCTCGGCCGCTGCGCCCGTGGCGGCGCCGAGTGGGGCGACGACGGCGCCGGCCTCCAACGGCGCGCCGATCGCGCCAGCGATGCCGACCCTGCCCGCGAGCGCACCGGCCGCGCAGTAACGCGGCACGGAACCCGCCGACAAGCCGAAGCGCGCTGCATCACGCAGCGCGCTTTTTTTGTGCGTCCGGAAAACGGGAACGGAAGGGGGAGAGGAGAAGCGGCGAACGCCGCTCAGACGATCCGCATCGCGCCCGCACGCTCGAATGCGTGCCGCGCCTGGATCAGCGTCGTGCGTGCCGCGCGCGCGTCGCCCGCGACCTGCAGCAGCGGGCCGAGCTGCGACGGCTGCTTCAGCAGTTCGCGCAGGATCGGCAGGATGGCCGTGCTGCCGTCGTCGCGCAGGCCGGCCGTCGCCGCGCGCGGCAGCGTGCGCCACGCCGGGTCGACGATCGCGCGGCACACCGCGAACGGTACGCCGCGCGACGCCGCGAAGGCCGCGGCGATATGCGATTCCATGTCGACGGCGAGCGCGCCCTTCGCGCGATGCAGCGACGTCTTTTCCTGTTCGCTGACCACCGGCGCGCCGACCGCCGCCATCGTGCCGCGCGTGACGCGTGCCCATACCGGCGTGTCGTGCAGTGCGGCGACGAGCCGCGCGCTCCAGCCCGGATCGGTCTGCACGCGGCCGAACGGCCCGTCGATCGCGTCCGCGATCACGAGCGCGCCGGGTGCGAGATCGGGCGCGAGCCCGCCTGCCGTGCCGAAGCTCACGATGCCCGCGCAACCGCGCGCGGTCGCCTCGGCCAGCGCACGCTCGAGGCGGTCGGCCCGCGCGGCAAACACGGCCTCGACGCCCTGACCGCGCGCGATGCGCGCCTCGAACGCCATCCCCGTGACGGCGATGACGGGCAACGTGCCGTTGTGCTGCGTCGGCGCCACGCGTTACATCCCGACCGTCACGCGCGTCGCGTTGGCGCGCTTCAGGTTGCGATAGCGCGCGAGCGCCCACAGCGGGAAGAACTTGCGATAGCCGTGATAGCGCAGATAGAACACGCGCGGGAAGCCGGTTGCCGTGAAGCGCGTCTCGTCCCACAGGCCTTCTTCGTTCTGCTGAGCGATCAGGTAGTCGACGCCGCGTGCAACGGCCGGGTTGTTCACCTCGCCGGCCGCCATCAGGCCGAGCAACGCCCAGGCCGTCTGCGACGCGGTGCTCGGCGCCTGCTCGAAACCGCGGTAATTCAGCTTGTAGCTGTCGCCGTCCTCGCCCCAGCCGCCGTCCTTGTTCTGGATCGACAGCAGCCACTGCGCGCCGCGCTTCATGCGCGGATCGTCCGGCGTCAGGCCGGCCGCGTTCAGCGAGCACAGGGCCGTCCACGTGCCGTACACGTAGTTCATCCCCCAGCGGCCGTACCAGCTGCCGTCCGGCTCCTGCTCCTTCAGCATGTAGTCGAGCGCGCGACGGGCCGGCTCGCTGTTCAGCGGCGTCTCGCCGAGCTGCGACAGCATCGACAGGCAGCGGCCCGACACGTCGGCGGTCGGCGGATCGAGCAGCGCACCGTGATCGGAGAACGGAATGTTGTTCAGGTAGTACTGCGTGTTTTCCGGTTCGAACGCGCCCCAGCCGCCGTCGCTGCTCTGCATGCCGACGACCCATTCGCGCGCGCGCGCCATCGAGTCGCGATACGTGTCCGTCTGCCTGAGCTTCTGCGCGCGGTCCATCGCCATCACGACCACAGCCGTGTCGTCGACGTCAGGGTAGTGCGCGTTCGCGTACTGGAACGCCCAGCCGCCGGGCCGCACGTGCGGCCGGCGCGAGATCCAGTCGCCGCGCACGTCGAGGATCTGCAGCGGGCGCAGCCAGTCGAGGCCGCGCAGCACGGCTTCCTCGGCACGCGCGTCACCGGTTTCGAGCAGCGCATGCGCGACGAGCGACGTGTCCCACACCGGCGACAGGCACGGCTGGCAATACGCTTCGTCCTCGTGCACGACGAGCAGCTTCTCGAGCGCCTTGCGCGCGATCGCGCGGTTCGGATGATCTTCCGCATAGCCGAGCACGTCGTACATCATCACCGCGTTGGCCATCGCCGGATAGATCGCGCCGAGGCCGTCCTCGCCGTTCAGGCGCTCGTCGATGAACGACACGGCCTGGCGGATCGCGCGTTCGCGCGTGTAGTTCGGGAACAGGCCGTCGACCGCGCGCAGCGCATGGTCAACCACGCGGAAGAACGCGAACCAGCCGGGGCTCTGGTGGCCCTGGCGCGGCAGCAGGCCGGCGTTGACGGGCGGGTCGATGAACAGCTCGTCGATGCGCACGCCGCGCGGGTTCTTTGCGATCGGGCGCTTCGCGTTCAGCACCAGCAGCGGCACGATCACGGTCCGCGCCCAGTACGACACCTTCGACAGGTGGAACGGGAACCACTGCGGCAGCAGCATGATCTCGACCGGCATCATCGGCACCGCGCGCCACGGAATCGCACCGTACAGCGCGAGCTGGATGCGCGTGAACACGTTCGACATCTCGGCGCCGCCCATCGCATGGATCGCACGGCGCGCACGCTGCATGTGCTCGGCGTTCTCGTCGTCGCCGATCACCTTCAGCGCGAAATACGCCTTCACGCTCGCGCTGATGTTCGGCGCGCCGTCGGTGAACAGCGGCCAGCCGCCGTCGGCCTGCTGGATGCGGCGCAGATACTTGCCGATCTTCCGTTCGAGCTCGAGATTCGGCGTCTCGCCGAGATAGTGGACGAGCAGCACGTATTCGGCGGGAATCGTCGAATCGGCCTCGAGTTCGTAGACCCAGTGTCCGTCCGCGTTCTGCGCGGCCAGCAGCGCGTCGGTCGCGCCGGCGACGGCCGCGTCGAGCCCGGCCGGCACGGTGCCGGCGGACAGGGTGGCCATTTCGGTGAGATCGTTCATCGGTCCCTCTGTTGCTTACTGTGTCTGGAGCACGTCCGCGGCCAGCTGGCCGGAACGGATCGCGCCCTCGATCGTGGCGGGCAAGCCGGTGGCAATCCAGTCGCCCGCCAGCACGAGATTGGTCCAGCGCGTACGCACGGCCGGACGTTTCATTTCCTGCGACGGCACCGCCGCAAACCCCGCGCGCGGCTCGACCACGAGCTGCCACGCCGGCATGGTTTCCGGGTTCGCGCCGGTCACGCGCGCGACGTCTTCCCAGATGCGCCGCGCGAGCGCATCGCGCGGCATGTCGAGCCAGCGGCCCGCGTCGCGGATGGTCGCCGCGAGCGGACCGCCGCCGGTGCGCACCGCGTCGACGACGCCGTTGACGACGGTCGTCTGCAGCGGGCCGTCGGCCGGTGTATCGACCGCGAAATACGCGGTCACGACCGCACTGAACGTGTCGGGCGCGGTGAGATCCGGGACGAGCGGCTGCGCGACCTCGGGCGGCACGGCCAGCACGACCGCGTCGCCCGGTGCGAGATCGACGCGCTCGCCGCCGATCGCGACCGCATCGACCGCGTTGCCGTGCGCGCCGAATTCGAACGCATCGAGCCGCGAATTCAGCCGGATCTGCGCGCCGCCGTGCTGCAGCATCCGCAGCGCCGGTTCGACGAATGCGCTGCCGAGCCCGTGGCGCGCGACGAGCGGGCGCCATCCGGGGCCGCCCGCGGCAAACGTGCCGCACAGCGCCGCGCGCGCGAGTTCGGCGCTCGCGTGGCGCGGCTCGACGTTCAGCACCCCGAGGAAATACGGCCGCAGCCAACGGTCCCACAGCACGCCGTCGCAGCGCATCGTCTGTGCGAGTGAGCGGCCGGTGCGCGCGAACGCGAGCGAGGCCAGCGCAAGATAATCGAGCGGCGTGGTGCCCGGCGCGCGCGATGCGGCGTCGAACAGCCACGACGGCCAGCGCCCGTTGCCGAAACGCAGCGTCCAGCGCTGCTGCGACGCGACGTCGACCACCGGACATTCAGGCAGCGCGGGCCCCGTGAGCCGATCGGCCGCGCCGATCGCGCGCAGGTAGCGCTGGGTCGCGGATTGCCCCGCGAATACCTGATGCAGCCCGCTGTCCAGCGTCGTGTTCAGCACGCCGTCGAACCATGAGCGGCAGCGGCCGCCCGCATGCGCATGCGCGTCGTGCAGCACGATGCGCCGCCCGCGGCGTTGCAGCTCGACGGCGGCCGACAGCCCCGCGAGTCCTGCACCGATCACGTGGACGGTTCTGGGCATCGGCTCAGAACAGCGCGTAGCGCGCGGCGATCATCAGCATGCGCGCCTTCGGCTTGCGCAGCGGCGCGCGCGGGGCGGCGAAGCCGCGCGCGATCGCGGCCTCCAGGATGCAGCGATACGCGCCCGACATGATGCGCGGCGCCTTCACCTGCGCACGCGTGCACGTATCCATCACGGCGTCCGCTTCGCGGAAGTGCTCGAGCGCGCGCTCGACGAGCGTCGCGCATACGCGCGGCAGCGCCGGATCGCGCACGATCGTCGCCGGATCGGTGATCGCGATGCCTTCGCGCGCGAGCAGCTCGCGCGGCAGGTAGCAGCGGTTGATCGCCGCGTCGTCGTCGATGTCGCGCAGGATGTTCGTCAGCTGCAACGCGCGGCCGAGGTGGTGCGACAGCTTGATGCCTGCCGCCTCCGGGATCCCGAAAATCCTCACCGACAGCCGGCCGGCCGCGCTCGCCACGCGATCGCAGAACAGGTCGAGCGTCGGTTCGTCCGGCGCACAGATGTCCTCGGCGGCGTCCATCGCCATCCCGTCGATCATCGCGTGGAAGTCCTCGCGCTTCAGGTCGAACGCGCGGATCTCGCGCTCGAGCGCGACCAGATGGCGCGGCGGCTGGCCGGCGAAGCACGCATCGATGTCCGCGCGCCAGCGATCGAGGCCCGCGTTGCGCTCGGCGCGCGGCAGGTCGCTGTCGGCGATGTCGTCCACCGCACGGCAGAATGCATAGACCTGGAACATCGCGTCGCGCTGCACGGCCGGCAGGATGCGCATCGCCAGATAGAAAGAACTGCCCGATGTGACGGCAGCGGCGTCGGTTTCTTGTTCGTCCACGACGAGATTGGAAACGGCCAAGACGAGCTCCACGGAGACACCCACGCGGGGCGATTGAAGAAGCCATGCCCGGCTGGGTTGGTCAGGGCGTCAAATGCGTGCGAGATATGCGAACGATCGACGCAGACAGGCACAAATTACCGGCCGGAAGCCGGAATTGGGCGAAAGTATAGCAATCTTTGACGTTCGATGGCGGACACCGCCGCGCCCGGGGGCCCGCGCGGGGCTTGGGAGACCGGCCGCGGCGGGGAGCGGCGCCGCGCCGCCCGTCAGCCGTAGACGATGTCGCGCTGCAGGTCGAGCGCGATGAGCCCCATTTCGCGGGTCAGCTGCAGCATCGAGCGGCGTTCGAGCCGCGAGCCCATGAAGCTCGTCACGCGCCCGTCGGGCTCCGCCGTGAACTGGAACGACGGGCCGCCGGTGCCGAACCACGCGCCCGGCACGTCGGGCGATTCCTGCCAGTCGATCTGCTCGAATACGCGCGCGATCCCCGCGCGCACCATGTCGCTCGGGCCGATCGGCGGCGCGGTCTCGCCCAGGTCGTCGAGGGAATAGGGGCCGGGTTTGTCCGGCCGCCGGTAGAAGAGGTAATCGACGTTCATGGGGCGCAATCGGGAGCAAAGCGTCAAATTAGCGCGCTTCGGCGCAAATTCAAATCAGATCAAGACGAAATGTGGCCTGTACGAGACAAAAGCGCCGCATCGCGAGAGCCGGTGCGCGCCCGCGCACGCCCGGGCCGTGCGTTCATGCCGGGGCGCGCAGCTTCGTCGACGCGGCTTCGTCTAAGATGAACATCTTTCTCAAAAAACACGGACACCATGGAGACGAACGTAACCGCCACCGCGCCATCCGACCATCCCGTTTTCGTGCTGGTGCACGGCGCGTGGCACGGTGCGTGGTGCTACGCGCACGTCGCGGCCGCGCTGGCCGCGCGCGGCTACCTGTCGATCGCGCGCGACCTGCCCGCGCACGGCATCAACGCCCACTTTCCCGCATCCTATTTCGAACGGCCGCTCGACAAGGACGCCTTCGGCGCCGAGCCGTCGCCGGTCGCGAACACCACGCTCGACGATTACGCGACGCAGGTGATGCAGGCCGTCGACGACGCGTATGCGCTCGGCCGCGGCAAGGTCGTGCTCGTCGGGCACAGCATGGGCGGCCTCGCGATCACGGCCGCGGCGGAGCGTGCGCCGGAGAAGATCGCGAAGATCGTCTATCTCGCGGCGTTCATGCCCGCGTCGGGCGTGCCGGGCCTCGACTACGTGCGCGCACCCGAGAACAAGGGCGAAATGCTGGGCCCGCTGATGCTCGCGAGCCCGCGCGTCGCGGGCGCGCTGCGGATCGATCCGCACAGCGGCGATGCCGCGTATCGCGGGCTCGTGAAGCGCGCACTGTATGACGACGTGCCGCAGGCCGACTTCGAGGCGGTGGCGAACCTGATGACCTGCGACGTGCCGGCCGCGCCGTTCGCGACCGCGATCCCGACGACCGTCGCACGCTGGGGCGCGATCGATCGTCATTACATCAAGTGCCTGGCCGATCGCGTGATCCTGCCCGCGCTGCAGCAGCGCTTCATCGACGAAGCCGACGCGTTCGTGCCCGGCAAGCCGACGCACGTGCACCAGCTCGACAGCAGCCATTCGCCGTTCGTGTCGCAGCCGGCCGTGCTGGCCGGCGTGCTGGCGGATATCGCGAAAAGCTGACGGAGGCGCGGCACGCGCGGTGTGCGGTGTGCGGTGTGCGGTGTGCGGTGTGCGGTGTGCGGTGTGCGGTGTGCGGTACGCCGCAGGTAACCGCGCTGCGGCCGCGCCGCGCTTACGCGTATGCGATCGACCGGTCGCGCCCGAGCCGCTTCGCGCGATAGAGCGCGGTATCGGCCTCGTTGACGAGCACGTCGCACGCCAGCGCGCCGGCCGTCGCGCACGCGCCGCCGACGCTCGCCGTCACCGGCACGCTGACGCCTTCCGCGTCGACTGGCGTGCTGCCGATCGCGTAGCGCACCTTGTCCGCTACCCGCATCGCTTCGTCGAGATTCGTGCACGGCAGCAGCAGCGCGAATTCCTCGCCGCCGAAACGGCCGAACGTATCCTGCGCGCGCACGATCGACGCGACGCGGCGCGCCGTCTCGCGCAATACCGCATCGCCGGCCGCATGCCCGAACCGGTCGTTGATCGTCTTGAAGTGGTCGAGGTCGAACAGCAGCACCGACAGGTCGCCGCCGTAGCGCTGCCAGCGCGCGAACTCGTCACTGAGCCGCGCCTCGAAGAAGCGCCGGTTCGCGATGCCGGTGAGGCCGTCGAGATTCGCATGCTCGCGCAGCTTCGCGACCGCCTCCTCGCGCTCGCGCTGCATCACGCTCACGTGCGTGACGTCCGAGATCGTCACGCACACGGCCTCCACTTCGCGGCCGCGCGTGAGCGGCATGAACGTGCAATCCTGCTGCATGTAGTCGACGCCGCCCGTGATCGGCCGGTCGTGCTCGAAGCGAAACAGGTAGGGCCGCTGCTCCCAAGAGCTGAACGCGAAGCTGCCGAGCTGGAACACGCTCTCGAGCTTGCGCTCGAGCCACGCGCGCGGCAGCGCCGGAAAGCAGTCGAACAGGTTGCGACCGATCACCTCGGCGGCCGGGATGCCGCTGTGGTCCTGCATGAAGCGATTCCACATCAGCACGGTCATCGCGCGGTCGAGCACGAACAGGCCGAAGCCCACCCGTTCGATCACGAGGTCGCTCAGCGACGCGGCAGTGGCGGTGGCGGCGGGGGTCGCGTTCATAGCGCGGACAGCAACGCGTCGAGCGCTTCGCCCATCAGCCGGATCGAGTCCTCGGCCATCAGCATCACGAAATGTGCGCGGAACGCGTGATCCTCGAGACCGAAGTTCACTTCGAGCAGCAGCGCGACGCTCCAGGCCAGCGCGGTCGGCTGGAACACGTCGTCGAACGACACGTTCGCGCCGAGCAGCCCCGGCGGGAAGAACACGGGCTTGCGGCCGAGTTCGTCGAGGATCGACGCGACGCATGCGCTCATCAGCACGTTCGAGACATCGAACACGAGTTCGTCCTGCGTGGCCATGCCGGCATACGCGCCGTCGCCGAACGTGCGCTCCATCAGCGACATGAGCCGCGCGACGCCCGCGCTGCGGCACAGTACGATCGCCTCCCCCTTGATGTCGGAACGGAATCCCTGGCGCACGGCCGTCACGTTTTCGTGGATGCCCGTCATCTCGCGCAGCGCGTCGCCCGCATCGGCGGCCTTCACGACGCGCACGCGCGGTACCGACAGCTCGATGAAGTGCCCGAGCAGCAGCGCGAGCCGTGCGGCGGCACGGCCCATCGCGAGGTTGGCGATTTCCTGCAACGCGTCGCGTTGCTCCGCCGTGAACACCGATTCAGGCATACAACCCATACTCCTTGAGAATGGGCAGCAACGCCTCCGACGTCACGGGCTTGGCAACGAATGCGATCGCGCCCAACTCGCGCACGCGTGCTTGCGCCTGCGGCTGGATATCGGCGGATACCACGATCACGAACGTGTTCAGGTCTTCGTGGCGCAGTGTCTCGAGCACCTGATAGCCGTTCATGTCGGGCATCGTCAGGTCCAGAAACATCACGGAAGCCTTGCCGTCACGATAGAGCGCCAGGGCCTCACGACCATTCGCCGCATACGCGACGTCGACGTCCCAGTCTCCCGGCAGTGCCTTTGTCAGAAGTTTGCGAGCGAGCAAGGAGTCGTCGGCGATCACGATCGGCAAAGGCATGGCGGCGAAGCGGTATACGGAATGGTCTCTCTCGCGTTAACGACCGCGCGGCGCGCTTCTTTAGGCGCCATGCGATCAAGCGCGGCCACCGCCGTGCGGCCGCGCGCGGGCGCCGCGGCGCGAGGCACGCGACACACCGCGCCGCAAACGCCGGCGGGCGCATATATCTGTCATGGGGAAAGCAAGGCGCGATTCTCTGAGTAAACCGAAGGCGGTGCAACTCGCCATTTTCACCATTTCGAACAAAATCGCTTCATTCGCCCGGCATTCCGAAAACAGCCGCGACCATTTTCGAGATAAGCACGCAAAATTTTTCTTTGTGTACGTTTGCGCTGCCGGATTCATAGCGTTTTCAAACTTTCACCGTGCCCCTGTCGGAATCACCAGGTTGCACATCGGTGCGGCGGTACGGCGCACGTGCGCAACTCGTTTATGATGGAACACCTCCGCTTCACCCGCTTTCTTCGATGACGTCCGAACGTCCCGCCGACTCCCGCACGCACACCGCACCGCCCGCCGACGACTGGCAGGACGACGGCAACTATGCGTCCGGCGCGCCCGAGCACGATTTCGCGGTCCGGCGCGTGACGCTGATCGTGCTGCTGGTCGCGGCGATCGTGCTGCCGTGCATCTACGTGTCGGTCATGGCGTACAACGACCTGAAGGCCCGCGAAGCCGCGGCGAGCGACGTGACGATGCGCACCGTGCGCGTCGCCGAGGAACATGCGCTCAAGGTGTTCGACCTGAGCGAGACGCTCGATGCGCGCATCGTCGACCTCGTGCAGGACATGGACGACGCCACCGTGCGCCGCCACGAATCCGACATCCACGAAGCGCTGAATACGATCGGCGGCGGCTATCCGCAGGTGGCCGCGGTGTCGATCTTCGGTGCGAGCGGGATGCTGCTCGCCAACAGCCTCTACTATCCGGCGCCCTATGCGTCGATCGCGAACCGCGACGACTTCGCCGGCATCCGCGACGGCCGCGTGATCGAACACATCTCGAAGCTGATGATGGGGCCGCTCAAGCTCGAGAACATCCCCGTGTTCAACACGGGCGTCGCGCGACGCCATAGCGACGGTTCGTTCGCCGGCATGGTGTCGATCGCGCTGAAGTCGTCGTATTTCAACGCGTTCTACCGCGACCTGCTCGGCGGCGCGGCCACCCCGATGACGATGGCGCTCGCGCGTTCCGACGGCGCGGTGATCGCGTCGTATCCGCCGCCGCCGTCGCTCGCGCACACCGATCTCACGACCACCTTCGGCAACGCGCAAAGCGATCCGCGCGCGGGCGTCGTGCGGGTGCGCCACGACGGCGCCAGCAGCGAGATCGTCGCGTACCGCCAGGTCGGCAGCTACCCCGTGTACGTGACCTGCGCGTACCGCACGTCGGCGATCTGGCGTGAATGGTACGAACACCTGAGCGTGCTGTTCATCTCGATGTTCGCGCCGTCGATCGCGCTGTGGTCGGTGATCTGGCTGTCGCTGAAGCGGCTGAAGGCGGAAGAGGAGGCCTGGGACCGCTGGCAGGCCGAAGCGTCGATGCGACGCTCGATCGAATCCGCGTACCGGCAGTCGCGCAAGATGCAGGCGCTCGGCAACCTGGTCGGCAGCGTCGCGCACGACTTCAACAATCTGCTGATGATCATCTCGAGCAACGTGCAGATCGCGCGGCGACGCGGCGTCCAGCATCTCGACAAGGAACTCGGCGCGATCGAACGCGCGCTGAAGAACGGCCAGTCGCTCACGCGCCAGTTGCTCGGCGTCGCGCGCAAGCAGCCGCTGCACAGCGAGACGATCGACGTCGGTCAATGGCTCGGCACGTGCCGCGAACTGCTGAAGACGTCGCTCGGTTCGAAATCGCTGCTGGTCGTCGCGATCGAGCCCGGCGTATGGCCGATCCGGGTCGATGTCGCGGAGCTCGAGCTCGCGGTGATCAATCTCGCCGTCAACGCGCGCGATGCGATGACGGTCGGCGGCCGCTTCACCGTCGGCGCGCGCAACGTGACGCTGCGCCGCGAGGACGGCTTTCCGCTGACCGGCGACTTCGTGCAGATCTCGCTCGACGATACGGGCTCGGGCATGCCGCCCGACGTGCTCGCGCGCGCGTTCGAGCCGCTCTTCACGACGAAGGCGCAGGGGATGGGAACGGGGCTCGGGCTGCCGCAGGTGTTCGCGTTCTGCGAGCGCTCGGGCGGACTCGCGACGATCGACAGCGCGGTCGGCGCCGGGACCTCGGTGCGCCTCTACCTGCCGCGCGCACGCGTCGAGGACATCGTCGCGCGACCGCAGGCCGCCGTGCACGACGCGGGCGGGCTTGCCGGCCTGCACGTGCTGCTGGTCGAGGACAACAGCGAAGTCGCGGCCGGCACCGAGGCGCTGCTCACGCTGCTCGGGCACCGCGTCACCTATGCGCCCACCGCCGACGACGCACTGCGCCTGATCGAAGGCGCGGCCGCGAACGACGCATTCGACCTGGTGATCTCGGATATCCACATGCCGGGCCGCCTGAACGGCATCGATCTCGCCGAAGCGATCGACAAGCGGCCGGGGAAGCTGCCCGTGATCCTCGTCACGGGTTACGCGGAGGAACTCGACCGCACGCGTACCGTCGACGTGCGCGTGCTGTCGAAGCCGTTCGACATCGCGCTGCTCGACGAGATCCTCCTCGGCATCCGCGAAGCGCGCGACGCACGGCACGCCGGCGCCTGACCCGCGGCATGCGGGCCGGTGCCGGCGGCGGCAAGGAAACGGCGATCAGGCCGCCTTCAGCACGCGCACCCAGTCGACGTAGCGGTCGACGAAACCCTGCAGGAACTTGCGGGTGTCTTCGCTGACGATCTGGCCCTCGTCGTCGATACGCGCCGGGTCGTGCTTGATGAACATTTCCGGCTGGCCGAGCGTCTTCACGTCGAGATACGCAAGCACGTTGCGCAGGTGCTGCTGCGCGAGCGCGGTACCGGTCGCACCCGGTGACGTGCCGAGCACCGCACCCGGCTTGCCGGACCACGAATTGTGCCCCCACGGGCGCGAGCCCCAGTCGAGCGCGTTCTTCAGCACGCCCGGGATCGAGCGGTTGTACTCGGGCGTCACGAACAGCAGCGCGTCGGCCGCCTCGATCGACTGCTTGAAGCGCTTCGCGACTTCCGGAAAGTCCGCGTCGTAGTCCTGGCTGTAGAGCGGCAGTTCGCCGATCTCGACGAATTCGAACGAGAAATCGGCGGGGGCGAGCGAGATCACGGCTTGCGCGAGCGCGCGGTTCCAGGAACCGCGACGCAGGCTGCCGACGACGACTGCAACACGATAGGACATGGCTTTCTCCTTCCGGTGAGTAAGGAATCGGGTCGATTGATTCTGGACAGGCGACAAAGGTCTGTTTATAGGCAAGCCAGCCCGCGAGCCGTCCCACGGGGCCGACCGGCCGACTTTCCACAAGGTTTTCCACAGAAATTGTGGATAACTTGACCGTTATGGTCTGATGTTACAGACCGCCCGCGTCGCGATTTCGCGGCGCGCGACGCCAAGCTTCGGCAAGCATAGCGCAGCGCGCCAGCCGGCTTCGTGAATTCGCGACGGAACATGCGTTGCAGCGCAGCGTCTCGCCCAGTAAGCTGCTCGCACACCGCGATGCGCCCGCCCGGTGGCGCGCACGCGAGCGCTTTCGCTTCGTAAGGCTCCCGACCTGCCATGCTGTCCGCGTACGACGACCCCGCCTATCTCGCGCAACTGCGGCGCGACCTGCTGCGCTTCGCGCGACTCCAGCTCCGCGACACCGATGCGGCCGAGGATGCCGTGCAGGAGGCGCTGACCGCCGCGTGGTCGCATGCGGGAGAGTTCGCGGGACGGTCCGCCCACAAGACCTGGGTGTTCGGCATCCTGCGCAACAAGCTGATCGACATCCTGCGCGCGCGGCAGCGGACGGTGAGCCTGTCCGCGCTCGATGCGGAACTCGACGGCGAATCCGCGCTCGATCGCGAACTCTTCAAGGAAAACGGGCATTGGGCGCCGCACACGAAGCCGCGGCCGTGGCCGCGCCCCGAAACGCTATTGCAGCAACAGCAGTTCTGGATGCTGTTCCAGGTCTGCCTCGACCACTTGCCGGAACACATCGGGCGCGTGTTCATGATGCGCGAATTCCTCGACGTCGAGATTGCCGACATCTGCAGCGAACTGACGTTGACGACGAATCATTGCAGCGTGTTGCTGTATCGGGCGCGCACGCGCCTGCGCACCTGCCTCAGCGAAAAAGGAATGACGACCGAAGATGCTGCCGGGGAAATGTAGGGACGTGACGCGACTGCTGTCGGATGCGCTCGACCGGTCCTTGACGCTTCATGAGCGCATGCAGGTGCATGTGCATCTGCCGACTTGCGGCGGATGCCGCGTGTATCGCGGGCAGATCGCGCTGCTGCGGACGGCAGCGCATGCGGCGGCAGGACGGGGGACGGGGGATGAAGCGGGTGGCGATCGGGATGAGTCGTCGGGCGACGGGCAGGGCTGAGTTGCTGCCTTGTGATTTCTGCTACGAGCGGTTCATTTGATGACGGATGGGAGCGTAGCCACGGTGGACGGTTGTGATATTCGAATTCAGTCGAGCGATCCGACGCGTCTCGTGATTGCTGCTACGAGTGGTTCCATCGATGACTGCTGGCAGGGCAGCCACGGTGGACGGTTGTGCTACTCGAATTCAACCGGTCGATCCGATGCGTCTCGTGATTTCCGCGACGCGCGGCTCATTTGATGACCATCGGCAGCGTAGCCACGGTGGTCGGTTGCGGCCCGCGAATTCAGCCGCTTATTCCCGGCGCGCTCGCGCCGGGATGATGCGATAAGAAAAATACGCCGAACAACAATTATTCGAACAGCGCGCGCACCGACTCGGGCGGACGACCGATGGCCGCCTTGCCTCGATACACGACGATCGGACGCTGCAACAGAATAGGATGAGCCGCAATCGCTTCATAGGCCTCCGCGTCGGTCAGACTCGCACGGGCAAGATCCAGCGTCTTGTACGGCTCTTCGCCGTCGCGAAGCATGTCGCGCACCGGGCGCCCGAGCTGACGATGCAACGCTTCCAGTTCCTCGACCGTCGGCGGCGTCTTCAGATACTCGACGACATTCACCTGCGTGCCGGCGGTGTTCAACGTCTCGACCAGTGCGAGCGTCTCGCGGGACTTCGAGCAGCGGGGGTTGTGGTAGATCGTGATCATCATTCGGACCTGGATAGGAAAGGCACGTATTGTAGCCAGTCTGGTTGCGTGCGTTTCGGCGGGGACCGGCGCGCGGGCGAAAGGGGAGTTGGAGTACGGTGCGGCGTGCGGGGAGGAATCGTTCGCGCCGACGAGCGTGCAGAGCGCGTGATGCCTTTATGCGCATAAAGTGCGTTGTATGGGCAATCGCCAAGGACGTCTGCGGCGGGGAGCGCAGATGAACAACGACGCATCGCTCTGGCGTGTTGGAGGTTCCGACGCGAGGGCCACCCGCACGGTTTATGCGTCGCCGAGTTTATGCGCATAAAGCTATCGCTTCGCGAGATGGGGAGGTCCACTGATATCGCGACTGGCCCGGACACTTCGATGCCTCGAACGATCAGCGGGGCGATACGCGATCGCGTCCGTCCGGGGCATTGTCTCGGGACGTATTAATGCGCGCTTGCCGACGTGGGGCCGCCGATCGCGGCCGAGCCTCTCGATGGTTTATGCGCATAAACGCTGGGGGCGGCCAGCGCTTCACCGCTTCACCGCTGCACGCTGCACGCTGCGCACGGCACAAGGCACAAGGCACAAGGCACACGGCACACGGCACACGGCACACGGCACACGGCGCGAGTATCGCGCCGGCCTGAGTCGCGCCGCGTTCGTCATCCAGGCTCGTGCTCAAGCGAGGACGACGACTCGCAGATGCTCTCCAGCACCGCCGAAGTTTATGCGCACAAACTCCTCCGTCACCAAGGCCCCGCGCGTTCGGCTATCGACGGGGCAGGCGCCAACACATTGCGCCGATCAGCTTCTCGAACGAGGGGGCAGAAACGCCTGTCGTCACGACGATCCATCCGCTCATCATCCACCGCAGCAATCTCGCCGCCATCCGCTGCAGTCAGCCAGCGTCCCCATTCGTTTATGCGCATAAACCGATAGCCCGAATGGTTAACGCGTAGTTGGCAAACGACAATTTCATTGAAATATAAATATCGTCCTGTAGAATTCCAACGACCAAAAACAGGAGTGAAAATTGGCCGCGGAAATCATTGCAGTCACTCAACAAAAAGGTGGCGTCGGCAAAAGCACGATTGCCATGCACCTCGGCGCGGCATTCCATGAGAAAGGGAAGCGCGTCCTCGTCATCGACGCCGACGGTCAAAACACACTGGTTCACTGGTCGAGCGCATCCGGTGACAGCGACGCCGGCATCCCGTTCCCGGTCGTCAATCTCGCCGAAGCCGGCGGCCAGATCCATCGCGAGATCAAGAAGTTCATCAACGACTACGACATCATCGTCGTCGATTGCCCGCCGTCGATCACCGAGAAAGTCTCCGGCGTCGTGCTGCTGGCCGCATCGATCGCCGTGATTCCGACTTCGTCGTCGCCAGCCGATTACTGGTCGAGCGTCGGGCTGGTCAAGCTGATCCAGCAGGCGCAGGTGATGAACGAAGACCTCCGTGCCGTCTTCCTGCTGAACAAGACCGAAGAGAAGCGCATGCTGACCCGCGAGCTTAAGCGTGCGCTCGAGGAGCTCGGCTTCCCGTTGCTGAAGACGCAAATCCCGACCCGGGAAGCGTATAAGCAGGCAATGGCGCTCGGTCAGACCGTGCTGCAGATGAACGATCGCGGCGCCAAGCTGGCCGCCGCGGAAATTCGCGCATGTGCCGACGAAATCGTCGCCATGCTGCCCTGACTTTATGCGCATAAAGGAGTCACATGAAACCCTCCCAATTTGCAAAAGGATTCCAAGCGCGCCCGGATATCACGACGAGCGAGAAGCGCACGGCGCTTGATCGGCTGAATGCCATCGACGGCATCGTCAAATCCGAGACGGCCACGCCGGTCCCGACGAAGTCCGCCAAGAAGGACATCACGCCGCCACCGTCTCCGGACGTCCTGCTCGATCCGTCGATCGACGAGTCGCCGCAATATCGCGCGTGGCGCCTCGAGAACCGCTATGCGCCCGGCCAGGTAATCGAACTGCCGTTGAAGGCGATCAAGCATAGTCCGTTCAACCCGCGGCACTTCTATCTGAAGTCGTCGATTGCCGAACTCGCGGTCAACCTCGCGAAGCAGGGGCAGCAGCAGGCGATCCACGTGATTCCGGACTACGACAATCCGGGTTCGTATTTCGTCAGCGATGGCGGCCGCCGCGTGCGCGCGCTGAAGGAAGCGAACAAGGAGTCGGTAAAGGCGATCGTGATCGACGTGCCGATCGGGATCCAGAGCTACAAGCTCGGCTACGACCTGAACGTGCAACGCGATTCGCAGACGGTGTTCGACAACGCCGTCGTATGGCGCCGCTTCCTCGACGACAAGCACTTCCTGAGTCAGAAGGAACTGTCCGAGCATCTCGGCCTCGACGAGTCGACGGTCGCGGTCGCGCTGTCGATCGGCAAGCTGCCGGAAAGCGTGATGCAGGAGATGGTCGCGCGTCCCGATCGTTTCGGTTCGAACATGGCGTATCAGGTCGGCCGTTATCACAACGCGCGCGGCACCGAGGCGACGCTGCGCCTGATCAACAAGATCGTGTCCGACGATCTCAGCACGCGTCAGGTGTCGGACATCGTCAAGGGCCGCGTCGCGGCGCAGGAAACGCCGAAGCCGGCGGGCCGCCAGCGCTATGCGCAGCGTCTCGAGATCAAGCTCGGCGGCAAGTCGGTCGGCGACCTGAAGTCGTATGGCGAAGACCGCATCGAACTGCGCCTGCGCGGCCTCCCGAAGGACAAGCGCGACGCGATCCTCGAGCAGCTCGAGCGGATGCTGTTGTCGGACTGATGGAAACGGCCGGCAGGGCCTGGCGATGCGCCGGGCCCGCCGGGTTGGGCGGGCGGCCGGCGGCGGCCCGTCAGAGGGGCCTGAACAGGCCTCAGGCGGCCCGCGATTGATTCAGGGTGAACGACAGCAGGTCGCCGTCGGTCGGCTCGCCCCAGGTCTTCTGAGCCAGCCAGTCGAAAAACGCCGTCTCGGCCAGCTTCGAATCGAGGCCGCGCTTGCGCCAGTCGTCACGCAGGTGCGAGCCCATCGTCGGCAGCACTTCCGACTCGAACGACTCGCGCGCCACTTCGCGCTCCGCGTCGCCCTGCTCCTCGTACAGCACCTTCGCTTCCTTGCGGCGGAACGCCGCGAATTCGCTCAACAGGCGCGCCTTCAGATCGTCCGGCTGCGCCGCGACGACCTTCGCGGCAGGCGCGCCCGACGGCAGCGCGTCGACGGACTCGACCGGCGGCGCATAACCCTTCTTCAGCGCATCCTTGAACAACGCGGGCGCGCTGCGCACCGGCGGCAGCGTCGTGCTGCGCATCCGTTGCTCGGTCATCTGCAGCGCGGCGCGAATGCGGTTTTCCTCGCTGTCCGCGTAGAGCGTCTGCGCTTCCTTGAGCGGAATCCCGAGCTTCACCATCCGGTCGACCAGCGTGCTGTCGAACACGTTCGGATGCTCGTCGAGCGCGAGCATCGGCTGCTTGCGCTCGGTCACGCGGAACTGGATCTCCGCGACCCGGCGCCCTTCGCGATGTTCGATCAGTTCGACGAAGATATTGGTGACCGCATTGACCTCGGCGATCGCCGGACGCAGGTAGTCGCGCTTGAAGTACTTGTACTCGCGCTTCGCCTCGTCGCCGGCTTCCGTATCGGGCGTGCCCGACAGGATCGGCCGCCACCATTCCCAAGGCTCGCGCATCGTCAGGTGGCTCGGGTTCGTCAGGTAGCGCACGCAGATCTCGTAGAGCGCGAGACCGGCGCTGCTGCGCAGCTGGCTCTGGAACTGCAGGCTCAGACGCGCGTACTGGACCGGGTCGAGCAGCTTCTTCTTGATCTTCGGTGCGAACGAGAATTCGACCCACACGCGGCGGGTAGCCGGATCCTCGAGAATTTCGGCATCGGCGATCAGCGTCGAGATCCCCCACTTGCGGCCCGGCTTCTGGCTTGACGTCCCCGTGCTCCATTCAACCTGGACCGACACCATGCGGCGCAGGTGTTCCTTCACCAGCGCGGTGTCGTTCGAATCGAAGGCGGAGTTGGCGACGATATCCGACAGCAGCGCGCGATACGTATCGCCCGAGTCGTCGGCCTGCTGCGCGACGGCGAGCAGGACGTTGAACAGCTTGCGGGTCAGCAGCGTGATCTTGCCGCTCTTCGGCTGAATTGCGATCGCCTCGACGGCCTTACGCAATTCGGCTGAACTGGCACTCACCACATCCACATCGGTTTTCTTGGCGCGCTTCGTGGCCATGCGTCGGGTCGGAGGAGAAGTTTCACGGAAGGATAGCGCCTGTGGTGATGTGCGTCCAGAACGACATGCTCACCATAGCGGGTGAAGTGCGCGTGTGAAACGGCACTCACCCCAACCCTCTCCCGAAAACCCTCACCGGTCCGGATTTACAGCGTTTCGGACTCGTCCAGACGTGTCGCGGGATGCGCGGATTCACAGATTTTCGCCTGTGCTCGACACGTGCGAAACTTGCTCCCGTATCGGCTCACCTTTCGATTTGTCGTAATTTTGCGACTGCACTTCCGGGGTCCTCGTCACAGGGTCGCCACTGGACGTCGCGACATCGAGCGGACAGGCCCGCACCGGCCTGTATGCATGTACAGGCGTGGCTGTACCGAGGCGACCGCAACCACGCCCGGCACCCGGGAAGCGCGCCAAAAAGGATGCGCCTCGAGGCCATCGAAGCCGATTCACAGGCCCGGGCGCGCATTGTACAGCGCACGGAAACCGTTCGGTCCCGAAAATTCTCACCTCAACGGCTCGGAATTCTGTGCCCCGGATCCAGACGAGTCCCCGGCACACGCGGGATCGCCAGCCAGGACCTCCCGAAAAGCCTCACCTTATTGAAAAAGTGGCGCTCCAACGGACGCGGATATGGCTCCCGAAAAACCTCACCGTAACCGCCGCGGTATCAAAAATGTCAATGCCGTCCGATACTTATGTGCAGCAGGCGTTCCGCTGTGTCCGGCGATCGCCCCCCGAAAAGCCTCACCTTTGCGTTAGGCGAACGTCGGCGGCAGCTGTGTATCGACTCCTGAAAACTCTCACCTGTGCCAAAAAGTGGCACAGCAAAAATCAGATTTCTGCCAGTCCCGGCGGGCTTTTCAGCGAATTCGCCCCGTTATGGGTCCCGAAAAGCCTCACCTTTGCCCTATTTTCGAGCAAATGGCGCTCCCGAAAAGACTCACCTATCAGGCAAACGGCAGCCTGTGATCGATGTCCCGAAAAAGCTCACCTCAACGGGATCCGGGCAGGAAAACCCGGATTTCGCTCCCGAAAAGCCTCACCTTTCAGGCTTCACAGGCCCCACAGGGCACTTTTGCTGTGCAAAATGACCGTCGGTTCCCGGAAATCCTCACAGCAAATCCCTGTGGAGTCCCGTGAAACCTCACCTTTCATGAAAACTGCCCAAAAGATGGGCAGAATAGGGGCGCGAGTAAGGTCCCGCAAATTCTCACCTATGTCTGCACAGGCAGAAAACTGTGCGCGCAGGCACAGCGCGGGTTCCATGGCTGTGCGGCCCCGAAAAACCTCACCTTTGGGAAATCTCGCATTTCACTGTGATCCCGAATCCGCTCACGACCTTTCCTGCATCGGCTCACGCAGATCCCCGAACCCCATCACTTCAGCTCCCGCAGAAGATCACCTTGGTTCCCGTAAAACTTCACCTTGTCGGCCGGAAAGCCTTGCTACATAAGGCTGTGCCGTGGCGTTAACGTTTTTAACTAAGGGTTCAAGGGTGTTTACTTCTAATACTCTCAAGACATCGGTCGTCGAGTTTTCCACAGAGACCCCAACCCCTGAACACCGACAGTGAGCGTGACGCCCATCATGTGAAACAAATGCCCTTTTTCGGGGCTTGCTAAAAAACGCTTTCAGCACAAGTACTTGGCTCGCTTTCTTCGCTTTGTTTCACGGAATCGGGACGCTGGCTCATCCAGATCGGCTCACAGCGCCGATTTCTGTGCACAGTGACGTAAATTCACCGCGGCCGACAAAAACAGGTATCAAAAAATACGTATTCCGTTATGATCACAACATTTCAATGTCTGTGAGTCCTGCTATGACGCTGGATGAAATACGTGAAGCCATCCGGGAAGAACTCGAATCGCTACGCGCGAGCGGCGCGCGCCGCCAGGAGTTGTCGCTGCATGCCTGCAAGCGCCTGTTTTTCGATCTCGGCATCCGGCCGTCGGCCGCCAATGTCCGCGATCTGACCCAGACCGGCAGTGCCAGCGACATTCCGAAGGACATCGATCATTTCTGGGAACGGATCCGTGCCGCGTCGAAGGTTCGGCTCGACGGTGCGGCGATTCCGAAAGCGGTCGAGGAAAAGGCGGGCGCATTGCTCGGCGCGCTATATGAAGAGGCGTTGAAAGCGGCCAGGGAAAGTCTCGATGTCGACCGCGAGCAGATCCGCGCCGGCGTGACCGATGCGGAACAGCGGCTGCGCGACGCCACGGTTCGCCAGGAAACCCTCGAGGGCGCGCTGACGCGCAGCGAAGCCCGCAACGAGCAGTTGCAGGCGCGTGTGACCGAGCTCGAGGTGCAGCTGGCCTCGCAATCGACGCACGGTTCGGCAAACGAGGCGACGCTGCTCACCACAGTCGCCCGACTCGAAAAGGAACTGGCCGCCATGGCCGGCCGCGTCGATGCCGAACAGACGCAGAACGCGGCGCTGCGCGACCGTATCGACACGCTGCAAGCCGAATTGCAGCAGCGCACCGAACACTATGCGCAGCAGATCAAGGATGCGGTGGCCGAAGCCGAGCGCCGCGTCAAACCGATGCTGGTCGAGCTGGACTCGCTGCGCAGCATGGCGTCGACCTATCAGAGCGGTTTGCGCGACGTGCAACGCAAGGAATTCGATTTCCTTCAGCAACTGAGTTCGACCAAGGCCCGCGCGGACCGGCTCGAGGAACAGCTTCGCAGCCAGGGCGACGAGTTGGAGCGCGCGACGCGCGAGGTGAATACGCTGCGCGCGAGCCGCGGGATGAACCCGGAGATTTCCGCGCTGATCCGGCGCCTGGCCGATGCCGGTCAGCTGGATGCCGATGCGTTTTCCGCGATCGGGACGTCACTGGACCATGAAATTCCGGTGCCGACCCAGTGCCCGCATTGCGATGGCGAACCGGAGTTGTCGCACGGCGACGACGGGTTCGAAGTATCGTGCCCCGAATGCGAACATGCGTCGGGGCCCTGGCCTTCACGATTCGAAGCGATCGCACGCTTTGCACGCGATTGACGCGCGGGTCGGCACAGCGATCGCACAGGTGAGGGGATGCGGGACGCTTGAGGTGAGGTTTTTCGGGAGCGGGGAAACGGTGAGGCTACGCCGCACAAGGCTGCTCACGGATCACGTCGCGTGAGCAGCCGGTTCGTCATCAGTGAGTTTCGTCCTGGTCGGAAGCGTCACCATTCGCGAGATCGTCACGCCAGTTTTTCCACGCGCGGTGCAGCCGGTTCGACGAGATCGGCCGCACGAAGCCGAGCCATTTGCCGACCCGCTCGGGCGGTACGTCGTGTTCGAACAGCTCGGCCGCATAGGTATTGCGCAGCGTTTGCGGACTCGCGCGCGCGGTGCGCGACGACGTCAGCCCCGCGGATTCGACGATCGCGTCGATCGCGCGCAACATCGTCGCCTTGTGCATCGGCCGCCCGGCGTGCGATGCGGGAAACACGAGCTCGCCGGGAATCTCCTGGCGCTTGCGCTCCACGAGCCATGCTTCGAGCAACGCGATCGCGAACGACGCCAGATGGGTTTCGCGCGCGAAATCGGGATGCGTCGACGGGATCTGCAGCGACGTTCCGCTCGTATTGATGCAACTAATCGTTAGCACGCGTGCTTCGCCGGTCTTCACGCCGGCGCCGAGAAACGCGGCGACGAGCGCGCGGTCGCGCCGCTCTTTCCAGTACGCGGAGCCGGACACGCCGATCGGCGAAAACAGGTAGGCCAGCAACTTTGCGCGTTCGGCCGGCGTCAGGAAACCGGTTGGCTCGTTGTCGCGTGCCTGACGCCAGTTCGCTTCGCCATCCTGAGCAATGAAGCGGGCCGGATTGGTGGACGCGAACTCGGTGCGCCGGATGTGGTCGAGCACGCGTTCGATCAGCCGCAAATAACGCATTCGCTGCGTTTTCCGGATCGGAAGCTCGCCGACGAAGTTCGCGATCGTTGCGGTATCGACCGTGGCCAGGTTTTTCTGGTTTGCACGCAGCCACGCAAGAAAGGCGCCCCATTGCGCGCGGTAGACGTCGGCCGACGAACGGCGGTAGTCCTGCATGGCAAGCCACGCGTCGAACGCGGCTTCGGGCGAGATGATCCAGTCAGACGCGCCGCGGTCGAACAGATCCTTTTCTTCCGGGCGTGCCGGGGTGTCGGAGGGCGTGGGAAGGGACATGTTATTTATTCCGTTAGTTGCGTATATGGTAGCCCTTTCCGCAACGTCGCGGACAGCAGGATGCGGGAGCCGCCCACCGTGTCGGACGCTCGGGGCCTGATGTCAGTCGCCCCACGCCTTCGACGGGCGGTGAACGCGCTCGCGGGGCGCCGCTTCCTGCGATTTGGCCGCGGCTTCATACGCGAGGACCGCGAACGAGAACACGGCGGGCAGCGCGTTCGATCGGCCGAAGTCGATCGGATCGTCCGTTTCGGGAAAGGTCATGTCCGATGGCCGTTCGAACAGTTGACGCATGCCGGCCTCGTGCCGGCTGGCAAAACCGAGATCGGCGAGCGCCTCGGCTTCGATCGCGTGCAGCAGGCGCCACGACAGCGGGACGCGCTGACGGATGTAGCGCCCGGCTATATGGCGGACGATCAGTTCGAGGTCGTGCGCGGCAGCCTTGAAGCTGAGCGCGGCCAAATCTTGTTCTTCTGTCATCGCAGGCTCCTGTCGACCGGCGCGGGCGCCTCGGTGCGCCGCCCCGGCCATGCATGGCGGAATGTTCGTTTACTGTACAAACATACAGTATTTTCCGCAACTGGCCTTTCGGCCAGCTAGCCGCATCGTCAGCGATGAATCACGATCAGTAGTGCGCGTGCCTCGGCCTTGCCGGGGTTGCGGATCGCGTGCGGCGTGTCGGCCGGGTAGCGCGCGGTGTCGCCCGCCTTCAGGCGTCGGCTCGCCGCCGCGGCTTCGATTTCCATCGCGCCCTGCAGCACGGTGAGGTGCTCGCGCGTGCCGGGTTCGTGCGCGTTCGACACGAGCGCGCCGCCGCCCGGCAGCGTCAGTTCGTACCACTCGAACTTGCCGGCCAGGTCGATCGGGCCCCATACGCGCAATTGATAGCGGCCGTCGTGGCCGGCGAGCGTCGGGATGTCGTGCGGGCCGTCCACGCGGATCGTCTCCGGCGCTTTCGGCTGAGAGAACAGCTCGTCGAGCGTGATGCCGAGCGCATTCGTGAGCCGCCATGCGACCGCGATCGTCGGATTGGCCTTGTCGCGCTCGATCTCGGAGAGCATCGACTTCGATACGCCAGCCGCGCGCGACAGGTCGTCGAGCGTCAGCTTGCGCTCGTTGCGCAGGCGCTGGATTTGCTCGCCGACGCGCGGCGGCGTCACGCCCGGCGCTTGCGGTGCGGCGCTGGCAGGCGTGCGCCGCGACGCGGAGGAACTTGCCATTTGGTTTCCGTTCGCTTAGAGTTGTTCGGTATTTCGAATTCTAGTTCGGAATATCGGATAAATGCGGTCAACCGAACGACCGACTATAACAGTAGCAGGCCGTTGCGCTGCCGCCACGAGTGGCGCGCGACGGGATGCGAATCCCTGTCAGGAGCTTTGCGATGCGTGATGCCTTTCTCGCCCAGGTGCGCGGGACGCTCGACCAGATCCGCGCGGACGGTTTTTACAAGACCGAGCGCGAGATCGCGAGTCCCCAGGCGGCGGCCGTGCGGCTCGCCGGCGGTGCCGGCGTGCTGAATTTCTGCGCGAACAACTATCTCGGTCTGGCGAACGATCCGCGCCTGATCGCCGCGGCGCAGGCCGGTCTCGACCAGGACGGCTTCGGCATGGCGTCGGTGCGCTTCATCTGCGGCACGCAAACCGTGCACAAGCAGCTCGAAAGCGCGCTGGCATCGTTTCTCGGCACCGAGGACAGCATCCTCTATTCGAGCTGCTTCGATGCGAACGGCGGCCTGTTCGAGACGCTGCTCGACGAGAACGACGCGGTGATCAGCGACGAGCTGAACCACGCAAGCATCATCGACGGCATCCGTCTCTGCAAGGCGAAGCGTTTCCGCTACAAGAACAACGACCTGTCCGACCTCGAGGCGAAGCTGAAGGAAGCCGACGCCGCGGGCGCGCGCCACAAGCTGATCGCGACCGACGGCGTGTTCTCGATGGACGGCATCATCGCCGACCTGAAAGGCATCTGCGACCTCGCCGATCGTTACGGCGCGCTCGTGATGGTCGACGATTCGCACGCGGTCGGCTTCATCGGCGCGCATGGCCGCGGTACGCCCGAGCACTGCGGCGTCGACGGTCGCGTCGACATCATCACCGGCACGCTCGGCAAGGCGCTGGGCGGCGCATCGGGCGGCTACGTCGCGGCCCGCCGCGAGATCGTCGAATTGCTGCGCCAGCGTTCGCGCCCGTACCTGTTCTCGAACACGCTGACGCCGAGCATTGCCGCGGCGTCGTTGAAGGTGCTGGAACTGCTCGGCAGCGACGAAGGGGCGAAGCTGCGCGAACGCGTGCGCGAGAACGGCGCGCGTTTCCGCGAGCAGATGACGGCTGCGGGTTTCACGCTCGTGCCGGGCGCGCATCCGATCATCCCGGTGATGCTCGGCGACGCGCAGCTTGCGACCAACATGGCCGACAAGCTGCTGGCTGAAGGCGTCTACGTGATCGGCTTCTCGTTCCCGGTCGTGCCGCGCGGTCGCGCGCGCATCCGTACGCAGATGAGCGCCGCGCATACGCCCGAACAGATCGATCAGACGGTCGCCGCGTTCGTGCGCGTCGGCAAGTCGCTCGGCATCGTCTGACGGAGGCGCGACCATGAAAGCACTGGCAAAGCTCGAACGCGGCCCGGGCCTCACGCTCACGCGCGTGAAGCGCCCCGAAGTCGGACACAACGACGTGCTGATCAAGATTCGCCGCACGGCGATCTGCGGCACCGACATCCATATCTGGAAGTGGGACGACTGGGCGCAGAAGACGATTCCCGTGCCGATGCACGTCGGTCACGAATACGTCGGCGAGATCGTCGAGATGGGGCAGGAAGTGCGCGGCTTCGCGATCGGCGATCGCGTGTCAGGCGAAGGCCACATCACGTGCGGCTTCTGTCGCAACTGTCGCGCGGGGCGCCGGCATCTGTGCCGCAACACCGTCGGCGTCGGCGTGAACCGTGAAGGCGCGTTCGCCGAGTACCTGGCGATTCCCGCGTTCAACGCGTTCAAGATTCCGCCCGAGATCTCCGACGATCTCGCGTCGATCTTCGATCCGTTCGGCAACGCGACGCATACGGCGCTGTCGTTCAATCTCGTCGGCGAGGACGTGCTGATCACCGGCGCGGGCCCGATCGGCATCATGGCCGTCGCGATCGCGAAGCACGTCGGCGCGCGCAACGTCGTGATCACCGATATCAACGACTACCGGCTCGAGCTCGCGCGCAAGATGGGCGCGACGCGCGCGGTCAACGTCGCGCGCGAGTCGCTGCGCGACGTGATGGCCGACCTGCGCATGACGGAAGGCTTCGACGTCGGTCTCGAGATGTCGGGCGTGCCGAGCGCGTTCACGAGCCTGCTCGAGGCGATGAATCACGGCGGCAAGGTCGCGCTGCTCGGCATTCCGCCCGCGCAGACGGCGATCGACTGGAACCAGGTGATCTTCAAGGGGCTCGAGATCAAGGGCATCTACGGTCGCGAGATGTTCGAGACCTGGTACAAGATGGTCGCGATGCTGCAAAGCGGTCTCGATCTGTCGCCGATCATCACGCATCGCTTTGCGGCGGACGATTACGAGAAAGGCTTCGCCGCGATGCTGTCCGGTGAAAGCGGCAAGGTGATTCTCGACTGGACGGTCTGAGCGCCGGCGGGGCGGTTCGGTACGTTTGCCGGCTGCCCCGCTCGTGCGGGCATGAGCGTTTGTCGGGGCTGGGCCGCTTCGACGAACGCGTAAGGTGAGAATATTCGGGAGCTGTGTTTGCGTACCGAACGGCGGCTCGATCATGCTGCCGCGTGTCGCGCAGGCGTGGAATTCAACGGGCTGCACGTCGTTTCTCGTCAGCGATACGAGGGCGATCGCACTTCGATTCCGCAGCACTCATCGGTGACATGCAATCGCGCATGCACCTCACCCATCAGCGCCGCTCCGCTGCCCACTCCGTCGCGTCGCTCGGCGCGTGCCTTTCTTCCTGCCCTTCCGTTTTCGCTTGTCGTGCCTGAATAGTGGGCCCTTGCCGCATCATCGCGTGTCATGGTTTTGCCCTGCGTCAGCGCCAGCACGTCACCACGCAACCCGGTCACGGCTCGGCCTCGAGGCGTGAGCCGATCACCGACATGCAACTCACCCATCAGCCCGCCAGCCGGCATCGATCGGTGCGCTGCCTGCTATTCGATCCGCTCACCGTTCGGCCATCGCGGCTCGAGTTGCAGACTCAACACGACGAGCCAGCGTTTCGGGCATTGCGGTGCGATTTCGATCAGATCGCCATGCGCGCCGGACACCGTCACGAGTCCGTTTTGCGCTGCATTCCGATACGCGCGCGATGCGTCCGCCTGAAGCCAGAAGCTGACCAGCGCGCACGTGACGAAGCGGAACAGCAGCAATGTCGCGGCTTCCGGCGTGTCGCCCAGCAACACGAGCAGGCTGTCGAACGCGAGCGTCAGCATCTGCGTGACCGCGACGTGATGACCGTCAGCTTCACCAGCCCGCGCATGCGCAGTGCTGCCCGCGTGCGGGCGCGACGTAGTGCGAGCCGCGCGCGATCGTCGTCGCTTTCGTGTCTCACGACGCCGCTCCGGCGCGTTGCGCGACGTCGATCGATGTCGTGTCGGATACAGGCATCGGCGTGCCCGCTACGCCAACCGCCTTGCACAGGATCGCGCTGTCGTAGCTGTGTCCTGCAAACCGCATCACGTCGATCAACCGAAACCCTTCGCGACGATAGAAGTCGACGAGCCGGACAGCCGCATGCGGCGCATCGAGCGCGATGTGCGTCGCGCCACGCGCGGCAGCCCGCCGTTGCGCGAACGCGAGCAGCGCACGGCCGATGCCGCGGTCCTGCCAGACCGGATCGACGGCCAGCTGGCCGAGCGTCGCGACGCGTCGGCTGCGATACGGATCGCAACGCGAATCGGGATCGTGCGGTTGCATCGTGATCGTCGCGACCAGATGCGCGTTGCCGAGCGCGACGAAACACTCGCTGGTGAGCATGCGTTCGCGCGTCGCCGACGCCGGCTGGTCGACGCCCGGACAGTTGAAGCCCGCGGCGCCGAGTGGCGCGTACGCACGATGCAGCAACGCGGTCAGCGACTCATACGAATCGCTGCGCGGATCGAAACGCCGTACCACGACGCGGCCGTCGAGCCGCTTCGCATAAGCCGCATAGGCACGCGCGGAGCGTGCGGATTCCGGTCGCTGCATGATGTCCTTTCGGCCAGACAGGGTGACCGAAGTGTAGTGAGCCCCCCGCGCCAGCTTCAAGAAAAAATGTCGTAAACGCCGGCTGCAATGCGCCGCTCGCCATCGGGACCATGCGGCGATCGGCCCTTCCGACGGCAGGGCCTTTTCACGCGGCTGTTGACGAGGGAGAACGATCGTTCTACCGTAAACCCATGAACACACATGATGACCTCTCCGGCGAACCGGCCGTTCGCGACCGGCTGCTCGACGCGGCCGAGGCGCTGATCTACTCGGGCGGCATCCACGCCACGGGTGTCGATGCGATCGTGAAGCGATCCGGTGCCGCGCGAAAGAGCTTTTATTCGCATTTCGAATCGAAGGAGGCGCTGGTCGTGGCCGCGCTCGAGCGCCGTGACGAACGCTGGATGCGCTGGTTCGTCGACGCGACGCTGGCGCGCGGCAAGTCGCCGCGTGCGCAGTTGCTCGGAATGTTCGATGTGCTGCGCGACTGGTTCGTGGAACCCGATTTTCACGGCTGCGCATTCCTGAACGCGTCCGGTGAAATTGCCGACGCCGACGATCCGGTGCGCGTCGTCGCGCGCATGCACAAGGCGCGCTTGCTCGCGTTCGTGCGCGAGCGGTTCGACGCGTATGCCGACGCAGCCGGGATCGAGCGCCGCGGGCTGGCCCGCCTCGCACGTCAATGGCTGGTGCTGATCGACGGCGCGATCGCCGTGGCGCTCGTCAGCGGCGATGCCGTCGCGGCGCGCGATGCGCGCGCAGCCGCCGAATGCTTGCTCGATGCGGTGTCTCGAGCGTCGCAGTAACGCGTCCCAACCGGCTGCGTTCGTGCGCAGCCCAACCTTGAACAGGAGCATCCCATGTCCGCTTCCCCGGAAGTTCGTCCGCCCGTTCCGCCCTTCACGCTCGACACGGCGCGCCAGAAAGTGCGCGCCGCGGAGGATGCGTGGAACACGCGCGACCCGCTGCGCGTGTCGCTCGCCTATACGCCGCAGAGCCGGTGGCGCAATCGCGCGGAGTTCGTGACGGGCCGCGACGAGATCGTCGGCCTGCTGCAGCGGAAATGGACGCGCGAGCTCGACTACCGGCTGATCAAGGAGCTGTGGGCGTTCGACGGCAATCGCATCGCGGTGCGATTCGCCTACGAATGGCATGACGACGCCGGCAACTGGTTCCGCTCATACGGGAATGAAAACTGGGAGTTCGACGAAAACGGCTTGATGGCGCATCGCCACGCGAGCATCAACGATCTGCCGATTCGCGAAGCGGACCGCCTGTACCACTGGCCGCTCGGCCGCCGTCCGGACGATCATCCCGGCCTGTCCGATCTCGGGCTGTGACGCAGCACGATGACGACGCGTGAACGCGTTCGATCACGCATCGAGCGTGCCGCCTGTGCTCAACGGTGAGGAAATTCGGGAGCCGTGTATTGAGGTGAGAGTTTTCGGGAGAAGGAGCGATTCCGTGCGGGACGGTGTGATTCTTCACGTCCCGCGTCTCACCGATCATTCTTCGCAGGAAACGGCGCGATTGCGCTGACGGAAGCGCCGTGCGCATTGCAGTGCTCGCGCTTTCGTTGCGTTGCCCGCGCGCGAAACGAATGCGACATCGACACTGGCGGGATTCGATCGGTGTGTAGCGATGCGCGATGCAACTCACCGCTCGACTTCGACGTGATGCCGGTTACGGCGATGGATCGACACGTGACCGTGCGTGTCACCGCATCGCGTTGCTCACCGTTCGAAATCACATCGATACCGACACGCGCGCGTCCAGGCCCGCACATCGGAATCAACCAGGGTGCGCGGCAGCCGGTCGTGTTGCTCACCCCTGAACATGCATCCATCGACCACCTGCGCGCGCCCTGCGCATCGTTCCGTCAGCCTGCGATCCGCGCCGCGATCGCTTCACCCACTTCCTGCGTTCCTGCCTGGCCGCCGAGATCGCGCGTGCGCGGCCCGGTGCGCAGCACGTCCTCGATCGCCGCGACGATCGCATCGTGCGCTTCGCGTTCGCGGCCCGCGCCGTTGCCGAGGAAGTCGAGCATCATCGCCGCCGACCAGATCATCGCAATCGGGTTCGCGACGTACTGGCCCGCGATGTCCGGCGCGGAGCCGTGCACCGGTTCGAACAGCGACGGAAACGTGCGATCCGGGTTCAGGTTCGCCGACGGCGCGATGCCGATCGTGCCCGTGCAGGCCGGCCCGAGGTCGGACAGGATGTCGCCGAACAGGTTCGACGCGACCACGACGTCGAAGCGGTCGGGCTGCAGCACGAAGCGCGCGCACAGGATGTCGATGTGCTGCTTGTCGACGGCGATCTCGGGATAGCGCTCGCCCATCTCGGCCGCGCGCGCGTCCCACCACGGCATGCTGATCGCGATGCCGTTGCTCTTCGTCGCGACGGTCAGGCGCTTCGCGCGGCGCTGCGCGAGCTCGAACGCGAACTTCAGCACGCGCTCGGTGCCGTGACGCGTGAAGATCGACTGCTGCATGACCACTTCGCGCTCGGTGCCTTCGAACATCGTGCCGCCGACCGACGAATATTCGCCTTCGGTGTTCTCGCGCACGATCATGAAGTCGATGTCGCCCGCGTTGCGGCCGGCGAGCGGCGACGGCACGCCGTCGAACAGGCGCGCGGGCCGCAGGTTGATGTACTGGTCGAACTCGCGGCGGAATTTCAGCAGCGAACCCCACAGCGAAATGTGGTCGGGCACCGTCGCGGGCCAGCCGACCGCACCGAACAGGATCGCGTCCATGTCCGACAGCTGTGCCTTCCAGTCGTCCGGCATCATCTTGCCGTGCTGGGCGTAGTAGTCGCAGCTCGCCCAGTCGATCTGTTCGAACTGGAAACGGATGCCGAAGCGCGCCGTCACGGCGTCGAGCGCGCGCAGGCCCTCGGGCATCACTTCACGGCCGATGCCGTCACCGGGGATGACGGCAATCCTGTACGTCTTGTCGCTCATGCAAGCCTCCTTGGCTGTTCGGGCCGCCGGCAGCGTGCGCAGCGGAACGTGACGCCATTTTATTTATTTCCATTCAGATTAAAATCGTGCGAAAGGTTAATCGACTTTCCACGAATCGTGAACAAATCGCCGAATCTCGACGACCTGCGCGTCTTCAGCCTGGTCGTCCGCCTGACGAGCTTCAGCGCGGCCGCCGAGCAGCTCGCGGTGTCGCCCGCGTACGTCAGCAAGCGCATCGCGCTGCTCGAGGCGCAGCTCGGCACGCGGCTGCTGCATCGGTCGACGCGCCGCGTGACGGTCACCGAGGCCGGCGAACGCGTGTTCGCGCGTGCCGAGAAGATTCTCGACGACGTCGATCATCTCGTCGAGGATGTCTCGACCACGCGCTCGGTGCCGCGCGGCACGCTGCGCATTTCGAGCAGCTTCGGCTTCGGCCGCCACGTCGTCGCGCCGGCGTTGCTCGACTTCTCCGCGCGCTATCCGCAGCTGAACGTGCGGCTCGATCTGTTCGACCGGCTCGTCGACGTCGCGGGCGAAGGCTACGACCTCGACGTGCGCATCGGCGACGAGATCGCCGATCACCTGATCGCGCGCCGCCTTGCCGCGAACTACCGCGTGCTGTGTGCGTCGCCCGACTATCTCGCACGACGCGGCACGCCGCGCACGCTCGCGGATCTCGCGTCGCACGACTGCCTCGCGATCAAGGAGCGCGACCATCCGTTCGGCGTGTGGCGGCTGAACCTGCGCGGAGAAACGGCAACGGTGAAGGTCGGCGGCGCGCTGTCGACGAACCACGGCGAGGTGGCCGTGCAATGGGCGCTGGCCGGGCGCGGGATCGTGCTGCGCTCGATCTGGGAGGCGGGGCCGCTGATCGAACGCGGCGCGCTGCGGCGCGTGCTGCCGGACGTGATTCAGCCGGCGAACATCTGGGCGGTCTATCCGGAACGCGTCGCGGCTTCGGCGAAGGTGCGCGTGTGCGTCGATTTTCTGGCGGAGGCGCTCGCCGGGTTGAATGCCACGGCGAGCGACGATGCGGGCTGAAATCGGCGAAAGGTGAGCTTTTACGGGGGCATGTTTGCGACGTCGGCACATGCCCGTTTTGGGCGTGCCATCGCGTCATGGGCCGACACGACGCAACAGGCAGCGATACGTCGATGGCCGCGAGGCACGAGCCCGACCGACGATGATGCCCGCACCCGCACCCGCACCCGCACCCGCACCCGCACCCGCACCCGCACCCGCACCCGCACCCGCACCCGCACCCGCACCCAAACCGCGGCTCACACCCGCGGCTCCGGCGTTCAAGCCGCTTGCGCAGCGCTCTCCGTGCCGAGCATCAGGTCGAGATTCTGCACGGCCGCGCCGGATGCCCCCTTGCCGAGATTGTCGAACACGGCGGACAGCAGCACCTGACCGTGATCGTCATTGACGAACACGCTCAGCCGCAGGTCGTTCGTACCGTTCAGCGCCTGCGGATCGAGATGCGTGATCGTGCGCGTATCCGCGAGCGGCGTGACCTCGACATGGCGCGCGCCGGCGTAATGGTGCGCGAGACACGTGTGCAGCAACTCACCAGTCACGCCGGCCGGAAGAAGGCGCAGCTCGATCGGCACCGTCAGCACGATGCCCTGCCGATAGGCGCCGTAAGCCGGCACGAACAGCGGACGATGCGCGAGCCCGGCATGCAGCTGGATCTCGGGCGCATGCTTGTGCGCGAGCGCGAGGCCGTAGACCTGCAGCGGTTTCGCGCGCGCGGCGTCGTTCGATTCGAATGCGTCGACGGCGGCGCGGCCGCCGCCCGAGTAACCGGACACCGCATGGATGCTCACCGGGTAGTCGCGCGGCAGCAGGCCGGCCTGTTGCAGCGGCCGCAGCAGCGCGACCGCGCCTGTCGGATAGCAGCCCGGATTGGTGACGCGCCGCGCGCGTGCGATGGTCTGCGCGTGCCCGTCTGCCATCTCGGGGAAACCGTAGACCCATTCCGGTTCGGTGCGATGGGCCGAGCTCGCATCGATCACGCGTACCGCCGGATTCCGGATGAAGCCGACCGCTTCGCGCGCGGCGGCGTCGGGCAGGCACAGAATCGCGATATCGCATGCATTGATCGCTTCGGCGCGGCGCGCGGGGTCCTTGCGCTCGGCATCCGGCAGCGTGACGAGCCGCAGGTCGGTGCGATCCCGCAGGCGCTCGTGGATCTGCAGTCCGGTCGTACCTTGGTCGCCGTCGATATAGACAGTAGGGAGGCTCATGATGGTCGCGTTCCTCGTTTCGGGCATCGGGAAAGCCGTATCGTCCATCGAACGCCTAGAATAGGAAAAGTTGAATTTCCTGATGACCAGATTCAGTTTTCCTGAACGAGAGGTGGGCATGCGCGAGATCAGTCTGGACCGGCTGCGTACGCTGGTCGCAATCGCCGACCAGGGATCCTTCGTGGCCGCCGCGCAATTGCTTCATCTTGCGCCGCCGACGGTCAGCCTTCATGTCGCCGAACTCGAAAGCCGCATCGGTGCGCCATTGCTGTCGCGCACGCGCGGCAACGTACAGCCGTCGACGATCGGTGCGGTGCTGGTGGAGCGGGCGCGCCGTCTGCTGGCCGAGGTCGAGTCGACCCTCGACGATGTCGAGCGGCAGGTGCAGGGTTTGACCGGGCGCGTGCGCCTCGGCGCGTCGACCGGGGCGATCGCCCATCTGCTGCCGCAGGCGGTGGCCCGGCTGCGCGAGCAGCATCCGGACATCGATGTCCAGATCGCGGTGCTCACGTCGCACGACACACTGGCGCGGCTTGCGCAGGGCTCGCTCGACGTCGGGCTGGTCGCCCTGCCGCAGGCGGCGGTCGCGGGGCTGTCGATCCGCGCGTGGCGGCGCGATCCGGTGCTGGCCTTTCTTCCCGCGGACTGGCGGCTGCCGGCACGCGTGACGCCGGCCTATCTGGCCGCACGCCCGCTGATTCTCAACGATGCGACCACCCGCCTGTCGCGGCTCACGACGGAATGGTTCGCGCTCGGCGGCCACCGGCCCGAGCCGCGCATCGAACTCAACTACAACGATGCGATCAAGAGCCTGGTCGCCGCGGGTTACGGCGCGACGCTGCTGCCGCACGAGGCGGGCGCCCCGTTGCCCGACCCACGCATCGTCATGCGGCCGCTGCGTCCGGCGTTGTGGCGCGAACTGGGCATCGCGCATCGGGCCGGCCCGGTCGAGCGGTCGACCCAGCACGTGCTCGACGCGTTGTGGGCGCTCGGCGCGCGCTAGGGCGCTCAGGGAACCGCGCCGCCGTCCTACAGCCGGTTGTCCTTCGCGAGCATCAGCACGCGCGCCCAGCGCTGCGCATCGCGCTTGTCCATCATCGGCAGTTTCCATTCGCCGCGCACCGCGTCGCGCACGCGCACGACGAGATGCCAGCGGCCGCCGATCGGCGCCGCCTCGCAGCCGTCGAGCTGCGACAACGTATAGCGGCCGTCCGCGCCGTCGTGCGACAGCCACAGCAGCCCCTGCGTCGCGGACACGCGCACCTCGCCCCACGCGCGATGCACGATGTGGGTCCAGCCTTGTTCCTTCGTGTTCGGTGCGATGTCGCGGCGGCGCTTGATCCACCATGCGATCAGCGCGATCAGGATCGCGGCGGCGAGCACGGCGGCCGCGATCGCGACCAGCTGGCCGAACTGCGCGGCGATGACGTGAAACAGGTGGACGGCGCCCCATCCCAGGGCGATGAGCGCGAACAGCGCAATGAAGATCGGCATGTCGAATCGGAACAGAGGACGGACCGGCGCAGCCTGCACGCCGGTCCGTCGCACACGGCATCACCGGCGGCGGTGAATGTCGTGCGTGACGAAGCCCGCGTCGTTGGTGGGCAGCGCGAGGCCGTCCTTGACCGCGAGCGTCTTGCGGATGTCGTCGAGACCCGCGCACCAGTGGTCGCGCATCGTCGACAGACCGAACTGATAGTCCTTGTAGTGGTGCTCGTACGCCTTCTGCTGATAGATCAGGTGCTGGATGTTGTACTTCTTCCCGCTCGACATCGCTTCAGCCTCGATGCACCACGGGTCGTTCTTGCGCTGCTCTTCCGGCACCTGCTCGAGCACGTGGCGCAGCACGTTGCGGTAGCGCTGTTCGCGCTGCAGCGTATCGGTGACGAAACGCGTGCGGCTCGAATACTGCACGTCCTTCGTGCGTTCCGCGACGTCGGCCATCGTGCGCGGCAGCGGCCCGCGTGCGCTCCACAGATCGACCTGGAACGCGAGCGTGTCGCGCCGCGGACGCGCGCGCAGCACTTCCATCAGCGGCGTGTTCGACACGACGCCGCCGTCCCAGTAATACTCGCCGTCGATCTCGACCGGCGGGAACGCGGGCGGCAGTGCGCCGGACGCCATGAAGTGCTCGGGTTCGAGGCGGATGCGCGAGTTGTCGAAGTACACGAAGTTGCCGGTGCCGACGTTGACCGCGCCGACCGACACGCGCGTCTCGCCCGAGTTGATCCGGTCGAAATCGCACAGCTTGAGCAGCGTCGCGCGCAGTGCCGACGTGTCGTACCAGCTGATCTTTTCCGGATGATCGGACACGCCCGGCAGCGGCGGCGGGAAGCGCGGCGAGAAGAAGCCCTGCTGGCCCTGCATCATCGCGCTTGCGGCCTGCGATGCGGTGAAGAACGTGCGGACCTGGTCGATGCTGTTGAACAGCGCGAATTCGAACGCGGCCGGAATCGCGGGAAAGAACGCCGGCTGGCAGATCGTTTCCCAGAATTGGCGCAGCCGCTCGACGCGATGTTCGGGCGCATTGCCGGCGATCAGCGCGGTGTTGAGCGCGCCGATCGAGATGCCTGCGATCCAGTCGAGCGGAACGCCCGCTTCGTGCAGCCCTTCGAACACGCCGGCCTGATACGCGCCGAGCGCGCCGCCGCCCTGCAGGACGAGCGCGATGGTTTCGTACGGCAGCGACCGCGCAGCGGCCGGCGCGCCGGCTTCGTGTTGCAGGTCCGCCGCATCGACGGCCTGCTTTTCTGTACGCGCGTGCGGTTTCATCAGTTGCTCCGAGAAATCCCGCCGTGGACGGCGGTGACGGATGGCGTGGCGTCGACTGACGGCACGCCATCGCAAGAATGGGCGGTAGTACGGGAATCGCCTCCCGTCAGGGAGGCGAGGACCTTACTGCATGAACCAGCCGTGGCTGACGACGAACGACTGGCCCGTGAGCGCGGCGCTCGGGAACGCCGACAGGAACA